>NZ_JBSHCV010000014.1:0-84179 GCF_053615975.1 Dietzia sp. NPDC055877
ATGTCAAGATGAACGAACTCATCAACGGTGTTGCGCTGGCTCCCTGAGACCGCCCGAGAGGCAGTGTGCGAAACGCTCTTTTCGTTTGTGCGGGTCGGCGGCGCCGGGCGGCGCGTGGGACCAGTGCGGCTCAGCGGCCTGTGTAGCTGGCGTCGCGCTTCTCGAGCGCGGCGCTGACGGCCTCCATCATGTCCGCGGAGGCCAGGAAGCCCGCATTCCAGGTGGCGACGTAGCGGTTGGACTCGCGGATCGGGCCCTCGGTCGCGCGGTTCAACACCTCGCGGGTTCCGCGCACGACCAGCGGCGGGTTGTCCGCGATCTCGGCGGCGGTCGCGTGGGCGGAGTCGAGCACGCCCGCGGCGTCGTCGACCAGGTTGGTGATGAGTCCGTAGCGCAGTGCGGTCTCGGCGTCGATGTCGCGGCCGGTCAGCGCCAGCTCGCGGGTCAGGCCCGCACCGATGATGTAGGGCAGGCGGCCGAGCGAGCCCATGTCGGCGACGATGCCGACCTTGACCTCGCGGACCGAGTACGACGAGTCCGCCGAGCCGTGCCGCACATCGCACGCCGAGATGAGGTCCATCGCGCCGCCGATGCAGCGACCCTGGACCGCCGCGATGGTCGGCGTCCGGGCCGCGGCCACCGAGTCGATGGCCTGACGCATCGTCTCCACGAAGTCGAGGATCCGCTCGTTGCGCGAAGCGTCCGGGGCCTTGTCCCGGGGCAGGAACTCCATGAACTGCGGCATCATCGCCATGAGGTCGAGGCCGTAGGAGAAGTTCCGGCCGTCGCCCGCGATGACGGCGGCACGGATCTCGGGGTCCGCGTCGAGCTCGGCCATCACGCGGGGCATCTCGGCCCAGAAGTCCGGGCCCATGCCGTTGTTGCGTCCCGGGCCGATCAGGGTGACCTGGGCGACGTGCGGGTGCCGGGTCCCCTTTTCGATGCGGACCGAGGCGTACTCGCAGGGGGTGGTGGTGTCGGAATCGCTCATGGCCTAGAGACTGCCATGCCCCTGCCGCTCCGGCCCCCGGCAGTACCGGATCAGGCTCCGGAATTCGGCATGACGAACCAGAGGATCACGTAAATGAGCACCTGCGGCCCGGGAAGCAGCAGCGATGCCACGAACAGGACGCGGACCAGTGCCGGATCGAGCCCGAAGTAGTTCGCCAGGCCGCCGGCCACACCGCCGATCCAACGGTCCTCGGACCGGGCCAGACGCTTCGGCTGGGAGGTGGGAAAGCTGGTCATGACTGGAACTCCTTGTGGACGGCGGTGTCGTCGTCGTCCTCGTGGGGATGGTGGGCCGGGGATCTCTCCCCCGGTGACTCCCACTGTCCTCCCGTCGCGCCCGCACCACATCGGGGACGAACCCGGATTTCCGACCCTGATCCCGGCTCGGGGTCGCCCGGTTCCCGGCCCGGAGTTCGTCAGGTGTGGAACTCGCCGCAGTCGACGGTGAGGGTCTGGCCGGTGACCGCCGAGGCCCGGCCGGAGAGCAGGAACAGGACTGGGTCCACGATCTCGCGCTCGGTCGGCAGGCGGCGCAGGTCCATCTTGGCGGCCGTGTGCTGGTAGACGTCCTCGACCGAGCCACCGTACTTGCCGGCCAGGTGCTCGAAATAGGCCTTGAGGGTGTCGCCGTAGATGTAGCCCGGCGCGACCGTGTTGACGCGGATGCCGCGCGGGCCGAGTTCCGTGGCCAGCGAGTGACCCAGCGCGACCAGCGCGGTCTTGGCGATCTTGTAGCCCGCGTAGCGCTCGCGGGAGTGGTGGATGACGGCCGAGGCCATCATCACCACGGAGCCGTCCCCGGCCTCGAGGAGCGGGGTGAACTCCTGCGTGGCGCGCAGGGCGCCCATCACGGACAGGTCGATGCCGCGGGTGATCTGATCGTGCTCGGTCTCCGCCAGCGGCTTCATGCTGGGCACCGCGAAGGCGCTGTTGACCAGGCCGTGCACCGCGTCGGTGTGCTGCTCGACCGTCTCTCGCAGGGCGCGCACCGAGTCCGGATCGGTGGCGTCGACCGCGGCCGCGATCGCCCGGCCACCCACCTGCGTGATCTCGTCGGCCAGCTGGTCCAAACGCTCCTGCGTCCGCGCCGCCACAACGACCGTCGCGCCCTCGCGCGCGGCCTCGAGCGCCAGCGTCCGGCCGAAGCCGGGACCGGCGCCGATGATCACGATGACCTTGTCCGCGAATAGCCCTGTCATGCAGGCCATCAAACCAGCCGGGCGGCCGCATAGGGGACGGTTCGGTGCGGATTCAACGGCCTCCCCTCCACGGGTGTCGGTGGACTCTCGGCGTTCACTTAGCCGGGATACCATCCACCGGTGCGATCGATCCCCGAGCAGTATCTCCGCGGCCCCCATGCCCCGAGCCCGCGGACGTTACTGGACGTCCTCGGTGCCGCCGCCGAGCGGCATCCCGACGCGCCGTGCCTCGACGACGGCGACCGGATCCTGAGCTACGGGCAGGTGTGGGAGCAGATCCACGCCTCCGCGCGATGGATGCACGAGCAGGGCGTGGGGGCCGGGGACCGGGTCGGCATCCACATGCCGTCCGGCACCGCCGAGCTGTATCTGGCGATCCTGTCGACGCTCGCCGCCGGGGCCGCGTACGTGCCCGTGGACGTGGAGGATCCGCCGGAGCGCGCCGAGCTCGTGTTCGGCCAGGCGCAGGTGGCGGCCATCTACCGGGCCGAGGGCATGTCCGTCACCGACCCGGGTCGTCGCGTCGACCCGTCGCTGCGCCGGGCGCCGATAGGGGACGACGACTGCTGGATCATCTTCACCTCCGGCACCACCGGCCTGCCCAAGGGCGTGGCCGTGACGCACCGCAGCGCCGCCGCGTTCGTCGACGCCGAGTCCCGGATCTTCCTGCAGGACGCCCCGCTGGGGCCCGGGGACCGCGTCCTGGCGGGGTTGTCCGTGGCGTTCGACGCCTCGTGCGAGGAGATGTGGCTGGCCTGGGCCCACGGCGCCTGTCTGGTGCCGGCGCCGCGGTCGATCGTCAAGTCCGGACTCGACCTGGGCCCGTGGCTCCGCGACCGCGGCATCACCGTCATCTCCACCGTTCCGACGCTCGCGTCGATGTGGCCGAACTCGATGCTCGCCGACATCCGCATGGTCATCCTCGGCGGCGAGGCCTGCCCTCCCGAACTGGCGGCGCGACTGTCCGGCGACGGACGCGAGGTGTGGAACACGTACGGGCCGACCGAGGCCACCGTCGTGGCGTGCGCCGCGCCGCTGGACGGGCTCGGCGAGGTGTCGATCGGCCTGCCGCTGGACGGCTGGGACCTGGCCGTAGTCGACGACGACGGCCACCCGGTGGGCTTCGGCGAGTCCGGCGAACTGGTGATCGGCGGAGTGGGGCTCGCACGCTACCTCGACCCCGAGAAGGACGCCGAGAAGTACGCGCCCATGGAGACCCTGGGCTGGGAGCGCGCCTACCGCTCGGGTGACGTGGTCCGGCTCGAGGAGGACGGCCTGTACTTCAACGGGCGGGTCGACGACCAGGTGAAGATCGGCGGGCGTCGACTGGAGTTGGGCGAGGTGGATACCGCCGTCTCGGCGCTTCCCGGGGTGAGCGCCGGCGCCGCGGCGGTGAAGAAGACCGACGCCGGCCAGCCCGTGCTCGTGGCCTACCTCGTGGCCCGGGACCCGGCGGGTTTCGATCTGGCCGAGGCCGCCGGCATCCTGCGCGAGCACCTGCCGGCCGGCGTGGTGCCGCGACTGACCCTGGTCGACGAACTGCCGACCCGCACCTCCGGCAAGGTCGATCGCGTTGCCCTGCCCTGGCCGCTGGCGGCGACCTCCGCCGCCGAATCGGAGCTCGACGGCACCGAGGCGTGGGTCGCCGAGCTGTGGTCGTCCGCCCTGGGGGCCGACGTCTCCGGCGTCGACGAGGACTTCTTCGCCCTCGGGGGCGGCTCGCTGGCCGCAGCGCACGTGGTGGTGAAGGTCCGTGAGCGCTTCCCGGCCGTCACCGTCGGTGACATCTACGACCGCTCGCGACTGGGCGACTTCGCCGAGTTCCTCGACTGCCTCGAACCGGAGGCCGAGGTCGAGCCCCGCGACGTCCGGCCGGTCGGCCGTGGGGCGCAGCTCGTGCAGGTCCTCGCAACCATCCCACTGCTCACCGTGACCGGCCTGCAGTGGCTGACCTGGCTCGGCGTGACGAACAACATCGGAGCGGAACTCGGCGCGAGCTGGGCGCGCCCCGTGTCGTGGTGGGTGCTGGCGGTCATGGCTGTGCTCCTGCTGTTGCCCGTCGGCCGGATGGTCGTGACCGCCGGCCTGTGCCGGGTGCTCATGGCCGGGGTCCGACCGGGGGCGCACCCGCGCGGCGGCTCGGTACACATCCGACTGTGGGCGGCCGAGCGGCTCGTGGAGGCCTCGGGCGCGGCCTCGCTCGCCGGCGCCGGCTGGCTGACCACCTTCGCCCGCCTGCTCGGTGCGACGATCGGCCGCGGCGTCGACATGCACACCCTGCCGCCGGTCACGGGCCTGCTCACCGTGGGCGACGGCGCCTCGATCGAGCCCGAGGTCGATCTCGCCGGTCACTGGGTCGACGGCGACGTGGTGCACATCGGCGCGATCGAGATCGGCGAGAACGCCGTGGTGGGCGCCCGTTCGACCCTGCTGCCGGGCGCGACGATCGGCCGCGGTGCCCACGTGGAGATCGGCTCCGCCGTGGTCGGCGCCGTCAAGGCCGGCAAACGCTACGCCGGATCCCCCGCCCTCAAGCGCGGCAAGCGCGGCTCCAGCTGGCCGTCCGAGCCCGCCCCTCACAGCCGGGGGTGGAGCCTGATCTACCAGCTCTCCGCACTGGTCCTGGGTGGGATGCCGCTCGTGGCGCTGGCCGCCGGGCTGGTCCTGGTGGCGTGGGGATCGCGCGACGCCGAGGGCCTCGCCCGACTGGCGCTGCAGACGACGCTCTGGTCGATCCCCGGAGCGCTGCTCGCATTCGCGGTCCTCACCGCGTTCACGCTCGTGTCGATCCGACTCCTGTCGATCCGGCTCAGGCCGGGCTTTCACCCCGTGCACTCGCGCACCGCATGGCAGGCCTGGTGCAGCGAGCGGATCATGGACGCCGCCCGCAACTGGCTGTACCCGCTGTACGCGTCCATGCTCACCCCGATCTGGTTGCGGATGCTGGGCGCGAGGATCGGCAAGGACGTCGAGGCGTCCACGGTGTTGCTCATCCCGTCACTGACCACGGTGCGCGACGGGGCGTTCCTCGCCGACGACACCATGGTCGCCCCCTACGAGCTCGGGTCCGGCTGGATGCGCCTCGAGCACGCGCAGGTCGGCAAACGGGCGTTCCTGGGCAACTCCGGCATCGCCTCCGCCGGCCGCAAGGTACCCGCCCGCGGCCTGGTCGCCGTCCTCTCATCCGCCCCGCAGAAGGCGAAGAAGGGCACGTCGTGGCTGGGCTCGCCCCCGCAGAAATTGCCCCGTGCCGTCACCGATACCGACGACGCCCGCACCTACCAGCCGCCGCGCCGCCTCAAGGCCGCCCGCGGGGCGTGGGAGACGCTGCGCCTGATCCCCGTCTGGATCTCGTTCCTGCTGCTGTGCAGTGTCCTCGTCCTGATGCAGGCCGCGCACCAGCAGTGGGGCTTCGCCGTGGCCGCGGTGACCTCCGGGCTCGTGCTCGCCTACGCGGGCCTGGTCGCGATGCTGCTCGCGGTGCTCGCCAAGTGGCTGTTCGTGGGCCGTATCCGCGCCGGTGAGCAACCGTTGTGGTCGTCGTTCGTCTGGCGCAACGAGGTCGCCGATTCCTTCGTCGAACTACTCGCGGCCCCCTGGATGGCGCGCCCCGCCTCCGGCACGCCGGTGCTGGGCGTGATGCTGCGTCTCCTCGGCTCGCGCCTCGGCCGCGGCGTCTGGTGTGAGTCGTACTGGCTTCCCGAGGCCGACCTGATCACCCTCGGTGACGGCGCCACCGTCAACCGCGGCTGCGTGGTCCAGACCCACCTGTTCCACGACCGGATCATGCAGATCGACACCGTCGACCTGGAGGCCGGCGCCACCCTCGGGACCCACTGCGTGACCCTGCCCGCCTCCTCCATCGGGGCCGGCTCCACCGTGGGCCCGGCCTCGCTGGTGATGCGCGGCGACCGCATCCCCGCAGGCACCCGCTGGCAGGGAAACCCCATCTCACCGTGGCGGGGCTGAGGGCTCAGAAACGGCGACGGGGGCCCGGCCGCGGGGTCCACTAGACTCGCGCAGGTCATGGAACTCAGGGCAGTCAAGAAGGACCTCGTCGCCAAGATCGCCGCGCCCCGCAACCCATCGCGGGCGGACCCGGTCGACCCCTACCTACCGTCCGCCGGCAACCACGGGTACCGGGTCACCCGCTACGAACTGGACCTCACCTACAAGATGAGCTCCAACAACCTGCGCGGCGAGGCCGTCATCACCGCCACCGCCACCGAGCCACTCGATTCCCTCCTGCTCGACCTGTCGCCGCACCTCACCGTCTCCAAGGTGACGCTCGACCGCGGCCGGGTCGCCCGCTACAGCCGGCCCCGCGGCAAGCTCGCCGTCACCCCCGCCGAGCCGCTCGCGGTGGGATCGGCGTTCACGCTGACCATCCGCTACGCCGGCAATCCGCGCCCCATCCGCGGCGCCTGGGGCGAGGTCGGCTGGGAAGAACTGACGGACGGTGTCCTGGTGGCCAACCAGCCCAACGGCGCGGCCAGCTGGTTCCCCTGCGACGACCACCCCTCCTCCAAGGCCCCCTTCCGGATCAGGCTCACGGCCGACTCGCCGTACCGCGCGGTGGTGACCGGCTCACTCGTGGGCAAGAAGCGCAGCGGCAGCATGACCACCTGGGAGTTCGACCTCCCCCACCCCACCTCCACGTACCTCGTCACCGTCAACCTCGGCCAGTACGAGCACGTGGAGGTCAGCGGCGGCCGCGTGCCGTTCCGCGCCTACCTGCCCGCCGACCTCAAGCGCGGTTTCCGGGTGGCGTTCGACCGGCAGCTCGAGATGATCGACGTGTTCACCGATCTGTTCGGGCCGTACCCCTTCGAGGAGTACAAGGTCGTGGTGACCGACGACGAGCTGGAGATCCCGCTCGAGGCCATGGGTATGTCGACGTTCGGTCGCAACACGATCGAGTCCGGCGGCGCCGACGAGCGGCTCATCGCCCACGAGCTCGCCCACCAGTGGTTCGGCAACGCGGTCACCGCCGCCGAGTGGAAGCACATCTGGCTGCACGAGGGTTTCGCCTGCTACGCCGAGTGGCTGTGGACCGAGTTCTCCGGCGGCGCCGACGCCGGCAGCCACGCGCTGCGCTACTACGCCAAACTGCAGAACTCGCCGCAGGACATCCTCCTCGCCGACCCCGGCCCGAAGGACATGTTCGACGACCGCGTCTACAAGCGCGGCGCCCTGACCCTGCACGCGCTGCGGCTGACGATCGGCGACGAGCGTTTCTTCGACCTCCTGCGGGCCTGGGTGGCCAAGTACTCGGGCAAGAACGTCACGACCGACGACTTCCTGCACATGGCCGCCGATCATTCGCCCGTGGACCTGCGCCCCCTGTGGAACGCCTGGTTGTTCTCCGAGCCCGTGCCGCCCACCCTCGGCATGCCCGATGGCCTCCCCGGATCCCGCTGAGGCGGCGCCCACGACCGCTCGGGGGGCCACGGGCGGGATGCGGGCGCTGACGCTGGCCACCCTGTTCGCCGCGGCGTCTGGGTACCTGGTGATGCTCATCGCCGGCCGCGCCCTGGGGCCGGCCGACTATCCGCTGTTCGCCACCTACTGGGGCGCGTTCTTCGCCCTCGGCGGTGTCGCCAACGGGCTCATGCAGGAGGCCACGCGCGCCGTGCGGTCGGCGCGACAGCTCGCCGGCGGCGTCGGGGCTCCTGGTGTCGACGACGACGACGCCGGCAGCATCGGCGGCCCGCCTCCGGCCTCCCCACCGCCCGGCCCCCGCGTCCGGCTCCTGCCCGCCGGCCTCGTACTCGGCCTGGCGCTGGCCGCCGCGGTCGTGGTGAGTACCCCGGCGTGGGCCCCGGTCGGGCTACCGACGTTCTCCGGTGCCGGCGTGGCGATCATGGCGTTCGGCATCCTCGGATTCAGCCTCCAGGCGGCCACCGCCGGCGCCCTGTCCGGCACGGAGAGGTGGGGGCTATACGCGGTCCTGCTCACCGTGGACGCGGCCCTGCGCCTGGCCGTGGCCGGTATCGCCTGGTGGCTCGGTGATGCCGGGCTGGGCTTCGCGATCGCCACCGTCGCCGGCGCCATCACGTGGGCCCTGCTCGTCGCGCTCTCCCCCGCCACGCGCTCCGCCCTGGCCTCCGCCGTGGATGTGGGCCGCGGCCGGTTCTGGCGCAACACCGGCACCGCGATGCTCGCCTCCGCCGGCACGTCGGCCCTGGTCACCGGGTTCCCGCTGTTCGTCACCGCGACCGCCCGCCCCACCGATCCGGCCCCGCTCCTCGGTGCGGTGATCCTGGCCATCACCCTCACCCGCGCTCCCCTGCTCGTGCCGCTGACCAGCTTCCAGAGCGCGATCATCGTCTACTTCGTCGAACGCCGTTCTCGGGGACCGCGCGCCCTCGCGCTACCGCTCGCCGCGGTGACCGCCGTCGGCGTCCTCGGCGCCGGAGCCGCGTGGCTGGTCGGCCCCTGGCTGATCCGCGTGCTGTTCGGCGCCGAGTTCGAGCTGTCGGGTGTCGTGCTGGCCGCCCTGACCGCCGCCTCGGTGGGAACCGCCGCGCTCATGGTGACCGGCAACGCCGCCCTGGCCTTCGACCGCCACCTGCTCTACAACGTGGGCTGGTGGGTGGCGGTCATCGCGGCCGCAGCGCTGCTCGTCGCCGTGCCCGGCGCGCTCGACGTGCGCGCCGCGATCGCGCTGCTCGCCGGGCCCGGCGTGGGCGTACTGGTGCATGTGGTCGGACTCGTCGTCGCCACCTCCTTGCGCCCGGGGGCCCGCTCGTGACCCACCTCCGTCCCCTCGGTCGCGGTGCGGCCGAGCTGCTCGCCGCGCTGATGGTGGCCGCCGCCGTGGGTGTTCTCACCCTGCTGGTGGTGAACGCGCCACCGTTCGCCCAGCCCAGCTGGCTGCCGGAGTCGTTCCGGGCGGCCCTCTCCGCCGGGTTCGTCGTTCTGGCCGGCTGGCTGCTGCTGCGCCGCGCCACCGGCCGGCGCGCCCTGTGGCTGCTCGGCACGGCGGGCCCGTCGTTCCTGGCCTCGTCCCACCTGGGGCTGCTGCTCAACGGCACCCCGCACTACCTGTTCGGCCTGGGTGGCGACCAGATCAACCGCGTGGCCTACGTGACCCGCTTCGCCGATTCCGCGGGGCTGGCCGACCCGTTCTACGCCGACGCCGCGCCGTTCTATCCGCCCCAGTGGTTCTGGGTGGGTGGTCGGCTGGCCGCCATGCTCGGCGTGGACGGGTGGGAGTTCTACAAGCCGTACGCGATCATCACGATGGCGGTGGCCGGGGCGCTCGCGTTCGTGGCCTGGCGGTGGCTGCTCCCGGCCCGACTGGCGGTCCTGTTCGGCCTGGTGACCGCCGTGGTGGGCGTCCACACCAACGCCTATGAGCCGTATTCGTGGATCCTGATCTGCCTGTTCCCGCAGGTCGTGGTGGCAACCTACGTGCTCAGCGCGCGCATCGCCGTGGCCGCGGGCTCGCCGACGGACAGTCGGCCGACGTGGCCGCTCGTCGTGACGATCGGCGTCTACCTCGGCATCGCGGCGTTGGGATACACCCTGATCGCCGGCTTCGCGGCGCTGGTCGTGGGCCTGGTGGTCCTCCTCCACGCCTGGTGGCACCGCTCCGAGCGCGCCGTGGTCCGCGCCCTTCTCGGCCGGCTCGCCGCGATGGCCGGGATCTCCGCCGCGATCGCGCTCCTGTTCTGGCACCGCTACCTGTTCGCGGTGATCACCGGGGCGGAGACCGAGTCGTCCGTCGCCAACGATTTCGCGCCCGAGTCCGGTGCGCACCTGCCACTGCCGATGTTCGAGATGTCGGTCACGGGTGTCCTGTGCCTGATCGGGTTGGTGTGGATCGTGGTCACCGTGTGGCCCACCGGCGCCGATCGGTCCGCCGCCGCGCTGCGCGAGCGGGTCAGCGTCGAGGCGCATGGCGACGACGACAACGACCCCACCCCCTCTGCATGGCCGCTGCCCTCACCGGGCCGGGCGCTCGTGCTCGCGCGCAGTCTGGCAGTGATCACGGTGGCCGTGTTCGGCTGGTTCCTGCTCTCCGGGCTGCGGGCCGTCGCCGGCAGCACGCTGTTGCCCTTCCGCATGATCCCCGCCCTCACGCTGGTTCTGGCCCTCGCCGGGGTGGTGGGGGCGCTCGCGCTGACCCGGTGGGCCGTCGCGGTGGTCCCAGGGCTGCCTCATAGCAAGGTGCTCGCGGCCGTGGTCGTGGTGGCGGGGCTCGCCGCCGTCCAGATGGTCCAGCATGTGTCCGAGGAGGACGCCGAGTTCGCGGAGGTCGCGCGCAACACCCCCGGTGTTCCCACGAACGTCCTGACGGCGATCGACGACATGACGTCCGACCGCGAGCCCTCCGACCTGGTGCTACTGACCTCTGACCCCACGCTGTACTCGTACCGGCCGTTCTTCACGTTCCAGGCCCCCGCTCAGGCGTATGCGACCCCCGCCGGACGCTACGAGGAGCGCACCGACGAGATCCGCGGCTGGGCGGCGACCCCATCGGCCGCGGACCTGGCCGCCGAGCTCGACGCGAGCGAATTCCGCGCCCCCGATGTGTTGGTCCTGGATCGCGAAACCCCCGAGCGGTGGGTGTTCCCCGCGGTGATCAACCAGATGCCGCTCCAGCACAACAACTCCCGCGAGGAGATCGTGTTCGGTCCGGGCCAGTTCGATGACCCCGACCTGTTCGACGTACGCGAGGTGGGGGCGCGGGTCGTGATTGTGCGGCGATAGGTCGCACGTCGGGCCGGCGTCGGCGTCGGCCGTCGGCGTCGGCGGCGGCGGCGGCGGCGGCCGTCGGCGGCGGCGGCGGCCGTCGGCGGGGTACGCCGGAACTATCTTGTGATCGCGGGAACCGTCCGCCGAGCCGGGCCGTCGTACTGGTTGTGGGAATGAGTAGAGGTGTAGGCGCGGTGCTGGTCGCCGCCGTCATGGTGCTGTCCGGGTGCGTGTCTGACGCCGAGGATGTGACGACGATGAGCCCATCGCCCGAGACGCCCGTCAATCCGTGGGACCTGCCCCTCGAGGAACGGCCCGACCTCTTCGACCCGTGCGCCGAGATCCCGGTGGAGGCGATTGACGAGGGAGTGGGATCGCCCCTCGAGGTTGTCGAACAGTTTCAGAACTATAAGCCAGGCGAACTCATCTCATGCGGCTGGAAAACCGACGAGGTGCACGTCAGCCTGCTGTCGACGTGGAAGAGCCGTGAAGAGTTCCTCGCCGATAGCACCGTCTCAGTAATTGACGCAGATTCAAACGCCACCGGCAGACCGTCTCTTCGAATGCAAGAAGCGGCCGATAGCACCAATATGACTTGCTTCCACCTTTTCTTTACCGAACAGGGAGCGGTCATGTACGTACTCGATCTAGTGAATACACTTCACTCGTTCAGGGGAGAGCGATTCGTGGATTCTTGCGACGCCCTGGATAAAGCGGTAGTTCCAGTCGTTCCACTTCTTCCTCGAGGTGACTTCAAATGAGTTTGCACTTGAGCGCGGATTCGGCCGAAAGCTGCGTCCGCGCCTGCGACACATTCGTGAACGACCTGCGGCTGTATGTGAGAGAGCAATTCTTGGGTGCTCATTCCACTAATACTGGCGCTTTCGACACAGCCCGCCAGATCGGGACTGTGTATTCGCTATTCGCGGGCGAGGATCTACGCACTCTACTGAACGGATTCGTGACTCAGGTAGAGGCGATGTCGGTGCTGTTCGCCGCAGCCGGCGGGATGATCGATGCCCAGGACGAAGCAGCTGCTGCCGCACTCGGGAAGGCGGCCGAGGAGCCAGCCGGGTTGAAGAGCATCGGACTGATGAGCATGCTGGCGTCGATGCATGGCCCGGCAGCGACGGTCGCCGTCTCCGCATCCGCTTCGGCCGCGGAGGACCCCGAGAACGTGGGTGGCTACGACCGAGTAGGGCCGGAGGACGTGTCTTCGACCCCATTGGAGCGGATCGTCACCGCCGCCGAGGCGTTGGATCCGAGCCAGTTCGAGCAGGTACAGAAGCAGGTCACGACCGCTGCGAGCACGCTGGACTCGGCGGCTTCAACCTTGCAACGCGAACTGGACGACGTATTGGGCGGCGCCTGGCAGGGCGAGTTCGCCCAGGAGGGCGCGAGGGCGGTCCACGCGTTGACCGGATCCGCGTTCGAACTCGTGGGCGTGCTGGAAGAAGTCGCCACCCGAGCCGACGGAGCACAGGTCGGGTTCCACACCACCCGCAGCAACATCTCCTCCGAGTCGCTGAAGCTGGAGCTGGCGCAGGCCCGCACCCCGGGGCTCGGATCCGGTCCCGGCGCGACACTGGGTCCCGCCTCAACAGGCGCGGCCGAAGCAGCTTCCGCTGCTCGGGCGGCAGCGGAGGAACAGGCGCGAGCTGTGGTCAACACCGAGTACAGCCCAGCAGTGATGAAGGCCAACCTCGACGACCTCCAGTTCCCCACCGCGTTTCGAGTCGTCTCCGGTGCCGCACTTGGCGGCGCCACCGGCATCGACCCCGTCTCGGCCTGGAACACCGGAGGCATTCCGCAGACCGCCAGCGCAGCCGCCCCCGGCCCAGCAGCCCTGGCCGCTGCCGGTGCCGGCGGGCCCGGCGCCAGCGGGGTCAGCGGGCCAGGGGCCGACGCTACGGGAGCAAGCGCGCCGATCACAGCCACCGACGCCGCCACGGAACAGGCACTACTGGCCTCCCGCACCGGCGGAGGCGACGCATCCGGACTGGGCGCAGCCGCTCCGAATGCGGGCGCAGGCCCGGCCGGGGCGGGTCCGGTGAACGCGGCCACCACCGCGGCGGGGGCGCCTCTGGCCCCGATGAACGGAGCCCCTGGACAGCAAGCCGGTGGTACCGGGACGTCCGGCATCCACGGACTACGCGGCAATGCCGGAGCCCGCGGCGGCGCGGCGGGCAGCCGGGACCGTGATCGTGGCTTTGGCAGCGCAGCCGGGCTGGTCGGAGGCGGCGGGGCCGCAGCCGCCGGCGCAGCAGCGACGCGCATGGGCGGGGCCGGGACCCTGGCAGGTCTCAGCCACTCGGCCGGCCCGGGTGTCGGCGGCCCATCTGCCGGTGTCCCGGGGGCAGGCGCCGGAAACGCCGCCGGAGCAACCACCGGTGCTGGTGGGATGGGGCCGACGTCGTCGTCGACTGGTGGTTCCACCGCAGGGCGAACAGGCGCGATGCCGATGGGCATGATGGGCGCCGGCGGGGCCGGGCAGGGCTCCGACCGACGTGGGCACACGCCAGCCGGCTACCTGACCAACGCCACCAACACCACCGACATCATCGGCGACCCCGTCAAAGTCGCGCCCGCCGTACTCGGTCGCCACGCTGAGCCCGGGAGTACGACAACCGACGCGGCTGTGGGCAAGGCCGACGCTGCGGATTCGGATGGTTCCGCAGGCGTCGTCCGCTCGCCGGGGCGGGTGCTCGGCCGCAGCTATACGGGCAGCGGCGACGAGCGGGACCAGGCGCGAAACTAGGCGCAGGGCTCGCGCTATCGAGCGCTCGTCGAGGTCAGGCGCTGCGGAGGTCGTCCGGCGCCGGGAACGGCAGTACGATCTCGCGGCCCACGTCCTCGATCGCGTCGGTCAACGCGGTGGTGAGCACGATGCGGTCGTCGTAGACGTGGGCGATCCGAACCGTGAGAGGGCCCGCATCCGACGACCCGGGCTCGCTGTACACGAACCGTTCGGCCAAGAAGCGCAGGCCGATCGCGTCGAGTGCTTCCTCCGCCTCGAACCAGTCGTCGACGGGCCCCAGCGGGCGGCCGAGGCGATCAAACGGGACCAGGCGCGGCTCGGCGACGGTCATGTCGATCCAGCCGACCAGCTCGCCGTCATCGCGGCGGTGCGGAATCCAGGTTTCGGGGATCATCAGACGAGTCTGCCCGTGCGTTGGCGAGTTGGTCGTAGCCACTGCGGAAATGGTCGCCGCCACTGCGCGACATGTCCGGCAGCCTCGCACTGGTGACGACCATCCGGTCAGGGCTCACGCCGTGACGACCGCCTGCATGATCAGGAACGCCACCAGCGGCACCAGCGGCGTGACCACCATCGCCGTCACGAGCGACCACAACCGGCGGCGCCACAGCACGAGCGCGCCCATCACGACGACGGCCGCCACCAGCGCGGTGATCGGCGTGAGCGCCATGATGGTCTGCCAGCGCGGCTCGCAGATCAGCTCGGTGCTCTCTCGGAAGCAGGTGTCCGAGAGCATCGCCGACAATCCACCGAACAGCAGGCTCAGTAGCGCCAGGACAACGACCTCGGCGCCGTAGAGCACCGCCCCGACCACCCAGTAGGCCGGGGCCGGCCCGGAGCCCGCGCTCGAACCCGGACCCGGACCCGAGCCCTCGCCCGGGCGGCCGGGCGCGGGTTCCACCGTCAGAACTTCCGGAAGGTGTGCCCCAGCAGTTTCTTTCCGCCCTCGGCCAGCTTCCCTGCCTTGGCTGCGGTGGGCAGCAGCGAGAGCGCGTTGAGCCGCGAGGTCACATGCAGGCGCGCGGCCCGTTCGGCGTTCTTCCAACCGCGGGCGCCGAACGCGTCGGCCTCGCCGGAGAAGAAGCGGGCCTCCTCGTCGAAGCGGCGGCCGTCGAGCGCTCGCACCGACGAGTCGGAGGCCGAGTGGCGCCGGTAGAGGAACGCGAGCGTCGGGTCGTAGATCATGTGCCCGCCGCCGGTGATCACATCCACGAGCAGCGCCAGGTCCTGCACCACGTCCAGGCCCTCACGGAAGCCGATGCGCTTGACCCACTCGGAGTTCCACGCCAGCGACGGGAAGTAGGTCCAGTTGCCGTGCATGAGCGAGGTCATGAGCTTCTCGCCGTGCAGCACCGTGCGGCCGTCGGCCTTGGGGGTGGTCAGCGACTTCACGCTGTCGCCGAGGCCGCGGACGGCGGAGCCGTGCTCGTCGATGACGTTGACGCCGACCTCCATCACCGCGGCGTCGGGCACGGCGGCGAATCCGTCGGCCACGACCTGCAGGTAGTTGGGCAGCATGATGTCGTCGGCGCCCATGATCACCACGATCGGCGCGGTGACCATGCCGATGCACTTGCGGTAGTTGCCGTTGGCGCCGAGGTTGGTCTCGTTCTTCTCGTAGGTCACCCGGCTGTCGACCGCGGTGATCTCGCCCATGTAGCGGGCGGGCTCCGGGTCCGGGTAGCCATCGTCCACCACGACCAGCCGGAAATCCTTGTAGCTCTGCGCCAGGACACTGTCCACGGCCTTCTTGAAATGGTCGACATCCCCGTAGTAGGGGAGCATCACATCAATGGCCATTGGTGAACCGCCGTCCTTGTCGTCTCCGGATTGTCCGTCCGATCGCATAGTATCGACCCTCGATGACCGGAGACAGTGTGCGGCCCACGGGGCCAGATGAGGAGGCCGGGGGCGACCCCGTCCGCAACCGCGATGTCTGGCTCATCGTGCCCTGCTTCAACGAGGGCACGGTGATCGAGGACGTGCTGCGCAACGCCGGCGAGACGTTCCCCAACATCGTCGCGGTGGACGACGGTTCGGCGGACGACTCGGCGGCGGCGATCCACCGCGCCGGGGCCCACCTGGTGCGGCATCCGGTGAACCTGGGCCAGGGCGCGGCCATCCAGACGGGTGTCGAGTACGCGCGGAACCAGCCGGGCGCCCGCTACTTCGTCACGTTCGACGCGGACGGTCAGCACCAGGTCAAGGACGTGCTGACGATGGTCGGGCGGCTCCGCAGCGAGCCCGTGGACATCGTGGTGGGCACCCGTTTCGGCCGCCCGCGCGCGGAGGACGACCAGGTGCCGCTGATCAAGCGCCTCGTGCTCCGCACCGTGGTGATGCTCAGCCCGCGCACGCGCCGCCTCGGGCTGACGGACGCCCACAACGGCCTGCGCGTGTTCAACCGCCGCGTGGCCGAGGGCCTCAATCTGCGCATGAACGGGATGAGCCACGCGAGCGAGTTCGTGGAGCTCATGGACTCGAACGGCTGGCGCGTCGCGGAGGAGCCGGTCGACATCCTGTACACCGAGTACTCCATGTCCAAGGGGCAGTCGCTGCTCAACGGGATCAACATCCTGTCCGACGGGATCGTGGGACGGAGGCTGCCCTAGATGATCAAGGTTCTGCTACTCCTCGCCGGTGCGGTGCTGGTCGCGTTCTTCGTGGCCAACCGTCGCAAGGCCCGGGCCAAGGCCGGCGTGAAGATCGGCTTCGTGCTGTTCGTGGTGTTCATGGTCTACGCCGTGATCCGCCCGGACGATCTGACGTGGGTCGCCAACCGCCTGGGTGTGCAGCGCGGCACCGACCTCGTGCTGTACGCGCTGGTCATGGGCTTCGCGTTCGTGACGGTGTCGACGTGGGTGCGCTTCCGCGAACAGGAGCTGCGGTACGCGCGACTGGCCCGCACCATCGCGCTGGCCGACGCGGTGCGGCCCGAGGATCACGTCGATGTGCGGGTCATGAAGCCCGTGTTCGACGACGATCCACTGCAGTCCTGAGCCACGTCGTGGATCCCGCGAAGGGTCCGGACGCGGATTCCGCGCAGACAACCGGGACCTGCGAGAACACCGAGGCCTCCCGCACCGCCGCCGAAGTCGATGAGGCCGCCCGGCTGCGGGATCGGCTCGGCGTGGCGAGCGCCCGCCTCGAAGCCCTACTGCCCCCGGAAGATCCGGCCGCGCCGGGGGAAGGAGCCGCGCCGCGCGGGGGTGTCGCCAGGTTCGACGACGACGCCGTCAACTCAGAGCTCCGGTCACTCCTTGCCCCCGCCGCCGCCCGGGCCTCCCGCCTGCTCGAGCTGGCGGGGTCGGTCGCGGACGGCACGCTGAGCGAGGAGTCCGCCACGCGTGCCGCCCGGGCGATCGCGGCGGAACAACCCCATCGGCGGCCGCGGTGAGCGGTGCGATTCCGGAGAACCCGCCTCCGCTGCGGGTGACTCGACTACTCGGGCTGGCCACCGAGGCGCTCTCGGCCCGGGATGCCCTCGCCACGGCGCGCGACGCCCTGCTCTCGGCGCCCGTGCACTCCCCCGCGCTGACCGCGCTCGCCGAGGCGATCGACGGCGAGGCCCGCGGTCTCGACGAGTTCCTGGCCGGCGTGTACCGGCTGGTCGAGCTGGCGGAGGACAGCTGGGACGATCTCGACGGCCCGCACCCACTCCCTGAGCCTGAGCGCGGCCGCCTCCTGCGATCGCTGGACCAAGCCGTGGACAACGCGTTCGTCGATCTGGCCCGCCTGACCGGCACCCGGCCAGTCGGGGGCCAGGCGATCGACGCCACCGGCCTCGACACCCGCGCCACGGTCGCGTCGTGGGCCCGGGCCGAGCCTGACGCGGTGTACTCGACGGTCGAGCACCTGAGCGCCGCCGATCGCCGCCTGCTGGCGTTGGCCGAGCCCGTGGCGGTCGGCAGCACGTACGGAGTGCCGTGGGCGGTTCGCGCCCGCGCCAATGCGGTGTCGGTTCGTCGGGCGCTGCATCGCGAGCAGGTGGCGGGCACGCCGTGGAGCCCGCGCATCGGCCGGCTGGAGACCATGGCCCGCCGGGCGGGCCGTCGGCGTCGTTCGTTCATCGGCTTCTCGGCACGACGGGGCGGCCGGATGATCGAGGTCGTGGGTGAGCCCGGCCCGGCCACCGAGGCGATCGCGGTCTACGTGCCGGGCACGGGCACCAACCTGGACATGTCGCACGTCAACACGGATGTGGTCGATGATTTCGTCGACGCCGCCGCCGGCCGCCTGGTCGCCGTGGCCTACCTCGACGGCGAGTTCCCGCAGGACATCATGGCCGACGCGGGGCGCCCGGACTACGCCGAGGAGATTGCTCCGCGACTGGTCCGCTTCTGCCGCGAGGTGGACCGCGTGGTGGAGATCGACTGCCCCGGCGCCGCGGTCACGGTCCTCGGCCATTCGTACGGCGGCCGGATCGTGGGCACGGCCGAGCGGATGGGGCTGCGCGCCGACCGGGTCGTCTACGCCGCCTCCCCCGACCTCGGGGTGGGGGTCAACGGCCCCGAGGACTGGCGCTCCCCCGGGCCGGTGCGCCGCTATTCGATCACCGCGCCGGCCGATCCGGTGGAGCTGCTCCAGGCCCGGTTCGCGCTGCGACGCCGCTGGATGTCCCGCAACCTTCCGGACGGGGTGGTCCGCCTCGACGCGGGTTTTTTCGACGACGACGAGCCCGTCTACGGGACCCGCGGTCACGGCGGGTTGTTCGATCGGGACTGTGGCGCGTTCCGGGCCATGCTGGCAGTGATGCTCGGCGGGCGGGTACCGCTCTGGTGCGACCGCGAGATCCACGCCCGCCACACTCGCGTGCGTAGGGGCGAGCAGGGACGGCTGCTGCCGATGATCCGCCGCCACGCGGTCGGGCTGTGGCTGCGGCGGGACGACGATCCCTACGGCGAACCCGCAGTCGTGTGGGCGGCACCCGGGCAGGTCATCGACATCCCCGCTGCCCGGTCGGTGCGGCGTTAGCAGCGGCGGGGCCGGTCAGTCGCGGAAGTAGGCGACCGTGCGGGCCACTCCCTCGCAGATCGGCACCTGCGGGTTCCAACCGAGCACCTCGCCCGCGCGGCGGGCGTCCAGCGCCGAGCGTGCGACGTCGCCGAGGCGGGCGGGCGCGTACTCGGGATCGTCGGTGGCGCCGGCGGCCTCGGCGACCAGGGTGTGCAGTTCCCGGTCGGAGGTCTCGACGCCGGTGCCGATGTTGAAGCGCAGCCCGGCCGCGGCCTCGACCTGCGACGCGCGGACGAAGCCGTCCACCACGTCGTCGACGAACACGTAGTCGCGGGTGTTGCCGCCGTCGCCGAAGACGCGGGTGGGCTGCCCGGCGAGCAGGCGCTGCGAGAAGATCGCGACCACGCCGGCCTCGCCGTGCGGATCCTGGCGCGGGCCGTACACGTTCGCCGGAGCGACGCCCGCCCACTCGATGCCGTACAGGCGGGAGAACATCTCGAGGTAGATCTCCCCGGCGACCTTGCCGGCCGCGTACGGGCTGAGCGGATCCACCGCCCGGGTCTCGGCCACCGGCAGCTCGGTGACGGGACCGTAGATCGAGCCGCCGGAGGAGGTGAACACGATCCTGCGCACCCCGGCCCGACGGGCGGCCTCGGCAAGGCGCACGGTGCCCACGACGTTGACCTCGGCGTCGTGCACCGGGTCCTCGACGGACAGCCGCACATCGATCTGCGCGGCCAGGTGGAAGATCACCTCCGGCCGGGCCTCGGCCACCACACCCTCGATCGCGGGATCGGTGAGCCCCATCTGGTGGAATGCGAACCGCTCGCCGACCTCACGGGCGGCGGCGAGGTTCTCGAGTCGCCCGCGGGACAGGTCGTCGATGACCGTCACCTCGTGCCCCTCTGCCAGCAGTCTGTCCACGAGGGTCGAGCCGATGAACCCGGCTCCGCCCGTCACGAGTGCACGCAAGTGTTCCCCTCCCGGTGTGCGGCGGATCCGCCGCGGCCGACCGTCTGGACGCCTGAAGCACAGGATACGACCGACGGGGGCTGCGGTCACTCCGGGATCTCGGATTCCAGGGTGAGCGGGGCCCTGGCGTGCGGCGGGAACGGTGAATCGGCGAGGATCTGCGCGAGCTCGGCGTCGGAGAACGCGGCACGTACCGCGAAGATCCGGACCTGCGAGTCGTTGTACACCTTCACCAGTCCGGGCGTCGCGTCGAGCTCGAGCAGGTGCGGGTTGGGTTTCTGGAAGCCCCAGTAGTTGGGCGGGCTGATGTAGACGTAGGTGACCCCGAGTTCGGCCAGGGCCGCATCCACCGCGGGGTTCACGCCGGCCTGATCCAGCGTCATGAACAGGCTGCTGGTCAGTGGTGCGGTGTCCCCGGGTGCCAGGTAATGCCGCGAGGTCGAGGGCAGGCCATCGGTGGCGTACATCCAGCCGGAGCCCTCATCCGGATTGGTGTAGATCTGCCCGCTGTAGGCGCGGGGTTGCTCGGACAACCACCGGAAAGCCGCCAGGTCGTGGCCGTCGACGAGCCGTCCCCAGCGTTGGTTCGACCCGGCCGCGACCGCGTACTCGGGCGAGGTCTGGATGACCCACGAGCCGGTGCCCACCAGTGCAGCCAGCGCCACCGCCACCCGCAGGCCCGTTACCCCGCGCCCGTCCGGGTCGGTGATCGGGTCGATGAGCCGGCCCAGCCAGCCCGCGAGCATCTGCACGAACGCGCCCACGCCCACTCCCACCGCGGCGGCCACGACGACGGCCATCACGACCCCGATCCGGCGCGGGTCGTTGTAGAAGACACTACCGAGGGCACGCAACGTGCCGCCGGTCCAGTTGCCGAAGTGGTCCATCGCGTTGACGCACACCACCAGCAGCCCGCCCCACAGCAGGATCGGCCAGAGGACCAGGCGGCGCAGCATCACGATCACGCCGAGCGCGGCGAGGGACAGCAGCACCCAGCGCACACCGAAGTCCTCGACGTGGCGCACCTGTAGGGCCGCCGCCTTGCCCCAGGTGGCGGCCCTGTCGGCGTTGATCTCGAACTCGAACGCCGAGATGTCATCCGCCTCGGCGGAGACAGTGAGAATCTGCGGCAGCAGGGTGAGCACCCCGGCCAGCCCGACACCGGCCAGGACGAGGAAGTCGCGCAGGCGTCCCCGCACCGGTCGCCACAGGGCCTCGAACAGCCACCAGAACAGCACGATCACCGCGGCGGTGACCATGCCCGACGGGTGGACGCCACCGATGCCGACCAGGCCCAGCGCCGCCGCGGGGATGAGCCGCCGGTCGGCCACCGCCGCCACCACGACCGCGGCACCCAGTCCGGCCAGCCCGTTGGCCACCGCGGACGGGGTCGCGGCCACCATGACCTCCATGAACGGCAGTCCCGGGAACAGCGCGGTCGCCATTGCCGCGACCGCCGCGGAGGTGGCCACCACCGGGCGCGAGAACCGCCGGTGCGTGATCAGCCACGCCAGCGCTGCCACGCCGAGCGGGAACACCAGAGCAACGGAGCCGATCTGCACGAGGTTGTACGTCTCCACGGCCCCGATGCCGCGCAGCGCCATGACGAGCGCGGCGATCGCATGCCACGTACTGGGGTAGTAGAGGGTCGCCGAGTTCTCCGGATAGCGCAGCGCGCCCGCGTGGTCCGGCGAGGCCAGGCCCTCGTCGTGGATGAACCGGATGTAGTTGGCGTGCCAGTGCGCGTCCCAGCCCTGGAACACATTCGCCGTGCCGCCGGGCATCGCCGACAGTTCCGTGATGATCATCTGGCCGATCAGCCAGGCGCTCACCAGGACCGCCGTGCCGGGCAGCAGCCACCACCACGACCGGCGACCCGCCCGTGCCGCGGCCCGTCCCGCTGGGGCGGCAGGCCGTCCCGCGTTGGCGCGTGCCGCCCGCGAACGACCGCGAGTGCGCTTCCTGCGTCTGCTGCGGGACGTTGCCGGACGGGCCGCTCGTCGTCGCCGTCGTCGTCGGATCCAACCGACGCCGGTGATGAGCAGGCCCACGACACCGACCACCGCGGTGGTCACGGCCGTGGCCACCGCGTAGCCGGCGAGCGTCCAGGGCACGTCGATGCGGCCGTAGACGTAGCTCGCGATGGCGGCGATTCCGAACGACACCGGGATCGACGTGGCCACGGCCAGTCGCAGCGGCAACTGGGCCGCTATTCCGACGATCGCCCCGGGCAGCACCAGGAGCGCGGTCAGGGTCACCATGACCATCGCGATGTCGATGACCCGCCTCCGTTCCTCGCCGACTTACTGTTCAGCCCATTATGGGCCACCCCTGCGCCATCTCTTCACCGCGGCACGAGGACTCCGACAGGTCCGCTGCCGACGCACATTTCGGTGACGCCCTCACGTGGGGAAACGGTGAGGCCCGTGCCCCCGCCCTCGACCCGCACGAACACCGTGCCCAGACCGGCCCGCACCGGGGCGACGGTCTCCTCACCCTGATCGAACTCCAGGGCCACCTGACCGTCGGCGTCGGCGAACACGTTGAGTTGCACCACCCAGTCCCTCTCGAGCAGCGGGCCGTCCAACGCGAGCCGGGCCCCGTCCGGCCCCACGCGATGGCCACAGGCCGGCTCGGGCCCCTGCGGGAGCGTCCGGCCGAACGCTACCTCGGCCGGGTGGAGCGCGCCCAGGGCATCGATGAGGACCGGCTCGGGGGTCCACGTACCCACCTCCGGCATCCCGGGCACGCCGGTGATCAGTGTCGACAGCCGGTGTGCGGGCGCCGTGACCGGGTGGAGAACCTCGAACGGCACGTCCTGGTCGAGCATCGGTTCCGGCCGGTCGCGCAGCGTCTCCACCAGCGGCTGCACGTAGTCGCGCGACGGCTGCTCGGACCACACCTGCCGGAACGTCACGGTCGACACCACCGACGACGCGAGCAGCGCGACGAGCGCGAGCACGCCTACGACCGTGTGCGTCGGCGCCGCCGTGCGCCGTGGTGCGGCCAGGGCGAGCGCGGCGGCCGCACCGAGGATCACCGGCAGCTCCGCGTGATAGCGGAGGGTCTGGACGATCTCGGCGGCGGTGTCCGGGCCGGCGCGCCCGGCCGCGACCAGGACCACCGAGATCAGGGGGTACAGCGCGGCGACCAGCCAGATCGCACCGGTCCGGCGCCGCGTGAGCAGCGACCACGTCAGGACCGCCGCGCACGCCAGCACCCCGATCACCACCGCGGCGACCGGCGGATCGGCCATGGGCGGGCCGGGATGCCAGCGGTCCCACCGCCACGGTCCGCCGCCCAGCGCGGGAACCACGGCCAGGCGGTAGGTGTGGGCCACGAGGTCGACGAACCCGGGGCGTGTGCCCTCCGCCTCGCCGAACGATCCCCGGCCCCCGAGACGTCCGACGACGACGAAGAAGACCCCCGCCCACACCACCACGATCACCGCCTGTGCGGCCCACGCGACACGGGTGCGCCGCCAGAGATCGAGGATTTCCGCCCGCCCTCCCCCGGCGGTCCACCATCCGGCCAGCAGCACCATCGCCGCGACCACGGGAATGATGAGGGCCTTCTCCACGAACAGCAGGCCGAGGACCGTGGCCAGCGTGGCCTCCACGGCATGCCTGCGGTGGCCAGTCCGGGCGAGCAGGACCATCGAAGACACCGCCCAGGCCAGCGCGGCGCTGAGCGGGAGCACGTTGAGGGCGGCCGCCCACCAGGTGGCCGCGGGCAGGCCGAGCGGGATGGCCAGGCCCGCGATGAGCGGCACCAGCAATACAGGCCGTCCGCGGAGCAGCACCCAGAGCATGCGGGCATACGCGGCGCCGGCGAGCAGTTGGAGCACGACGATCTGCGCGAGCGGGAGCCGGAAATCCAGCGGCGCGAAGTGGGCGGCGATCCAGACCAGCGCCATCCCACCGGGCATGAGGTGCCCGTCATGGTCGGTGAGCAGGAACTCCGGGGTCGGCCACGAATAGCCGGCGGCCAGGCTGTGCAGAATCAGATCGTCCCAGTAGAACCAGCCCGCGGCCGCCACCCAGAGGCGCACCACCGCGGCCACCACCACGATCGCCGCGCACAGACCGACCAACGCGCGCGGGGACACGGCGGCGCGCGAGGACTGGCGGGGCGGCGGGTTCTCGATGGTGGGCGACATCGCGGGTCAGGGTAGCCGCACCCTCCGACACGGTCTCCGAGACGCACCCGCGCCGCACCACGCTGCCGCGCGCGAGCGCAGCCCCGGCAGGCCGCGGGCGGGGATGTCGGAGGGCATGGCTATGGTGCCCCGCATGAGTTCACGGTCCTCTCGCCCGGTCATCGCTGTCGTCCTCGGCGTGGCCGTGCTGGCGGGCGTCGGCTGGTGCGCCGAGGCCGAGGAGGGGACGGACTTCCCGAGCGCGACCGGAGGAGACGATTCATCGCAGGCCATCACGTCGGTGCCCGCTCCGCCGGAGGGGTCACCGGATTCCGACCCCGCGCCTGCGCCCGCTCCTGAGCCGGCCCCCGGTGAGCCCGGGGGCCCGGCGGTGCCGGAGGCGCCCGCGCCCGGCGGCGATCCGCTCGTCCCGCCGGCCCGTGCGGCGCTGGGGCAGCTCGAGGTCAAGGGGCGCGCGCCCAAGACGGGGTACGACCGTGATCTTTTCGGTCAGGCCTGGTCAGACGATGTGGGCGTGGAGTTCGGGCGCAACGGCTGCGACACGCGCAACGACATCCTCAAGCGAGACTTGCAGGAGCACACGTTCCGGCCCGGGACGCGGGACTGCGTGGTGCTCACCGGCGTCCTGAACGGGCCGTACACCGGGGAACGGATCGAGTTCCAGCGCGGGCAGGACACGTCGTCGCTGGTGCAGATCGATCACGTCGTGGCGCTGTCGGACAGCTGGCAGAAGGGGGCGCAGCAGCTCACCGTGGAGCAACGGCGCGATCTCGCCAACGACCCGCTCAACCTGTTGGCGGTGTCCGGTCGGGCCAACCAGCAGAAGGGGGACGGCGACACGGCGACCTGGCTGCCGCCGCGGCGCGAGTTCTGGTGCTCGTACGTCTCGCGTCAGGTGTTGGTCAAGGAGCGCTACGGGCTGTGGGTCACGCAGGCGGAGCGCGATGCGATGGACCGGGTCCTCTCCGGCTGTTGAGCCGGACCCGCGCGGGATCAGAAGTCGAACAGGCCTCCGCCGTCGCCGCCGAACAGGCCGCCGTCGAAGAACCCGCCGCCGTCGCCACCACCGTCACCGCCGAACAGGCCGCCGTCAAAGAACCCGCCGCCGTCTCCCCCGGCGTCGCCGCCGGCATCACCGCCGTCGCCACCGAACAGGCCGCCGTCGAAGAACCCGCCGCCGTCGCCGCCCATGTCGCCACCCATGTCACCGACGTCGGCGCCGCCCTCGCCGATGCCGGAGGCGAATTCCTCACCGGAGTATCCGACGCCCGACATGCCGGCGAACATCATGTTGAACATCATCATCGAGCTCATCATCCACATGCCGCTGACCAGCGCGGACGCCCACCAGGGCTCCGAGTACCAGCCGGCCGGGACGGGCCGGCCCGCCACGACGCCGCCCGGGTAGTAGTGCGGGGTCTGGTCGCTCGGCCCGGTGGCCGCGCTCATGGTCCGACCGTCGACCTCGACCGTGCGGTCCTCGGTCACCTTTCCGGCGCGGTCCTGGCCGGGGGTGGCGGGCAGCTCGGGGCCGGGATCCATGCCCATCGCCTCGCGGGCGGCGCGCACGTAGTACAGCCCCTCCAGCGCGGTGTCCTTGGCCAGCTGCGCCTGGACCGGAGTTGTGGCCCGCTCGAGCTCGGTGACGGCGGCCGTATAGCGCTCGGAGGCGTCCGCCATGGCCTGCTTGGAGGCGTCGTCGATGCCGTCGATGTTGAACACCTGGCCACCGAGCCGCTCGACCCACCGGGTCGCCTCCGCGCGGTAGTCCTCCAGGTGGCGGTTGTGATGCGCCTGCAGCTGGGTCTGCCCCTTGTTCTGACTGCGGGAGATCACGGCGACGGCCACCGCGATCACGGCGGCGATGAGGAGGAATTCCACGGGAGCGACCTTTCTCGGTACTACTGACCGAGCGTACCGAGATCGCCGACGTCAGGACATCGCGTGCGCCTCCGCTCCGGCGTCAGAGCCGCTGCGCCCGAGGGCGGGTCCGGAACGCGCCATCCGGGACGACCGGCCCGAGTGGTTCGCGGGCGCTTGTCGTCATGCGATGGCGGTCGCTCCCGGGCGGGAAGGAACGGCCATCATCCCGGAGAAAGCACCGATCCCCCGGCCGGCGGGCCGAGGGATCGGGTGTGGTGTGGAGCCGCGTGTCGGAATCGAACCGACGACCTTTTCATTACGAGTGAAATGCTCTACCGACTGAGCTAACGCGGCGAGCCCTTGTGGGGCGAGGCAACTATATCCGACGGGGCCCGTGACCGAAAAAACGAGGGCACCGCCCGATGCCGGGCCAGCCACAACGCACGCTGCCCGCCAGCACCCCAGGCGACCGCGCGAGGCCGCGATCAGGTCAGGGCCGCACGGATGGCGCCGACCATGGCCGAGACCGCGAACTTGGGCTTGACGTTGACCTCGATCGCCGCCCGGCAGTCCTGGACAGCCTCGATCGCCTTGAGGATCGACGCCGCCGGATAGTGGCCACCGAGGCGGGCCGCCTCGTCCGCTTTGTCCGCGTGGACCGGCGCGACATCGCGCGCCCCGATGGCGGCCGTCAATGCGTCCCGATAGAACCCCGCCAGGTCGACCAGCGCGAGATCCAGCGAATCCCGGGTGGAGCGCGTCCGGCGCGATTTCTGCGCGCGCTCGAGTTCCTTGACCGCCCCTGACGCACCGCGCCCCGCGGACGCCGTGCCCTTGCCCGTGCCGCCGGCGCCGAGCGCGGTGCGCAACTCCTCGACCTCCCGCTCGTCCGACTCGGTGTTCCGCGCGATCGCCTCCTGCTCGGCGGTCTTGACCAGCTGGTCCGCGAGCGGGAACGCGCGTCCGGGGTTGTGCATGACCATCGGCAGCTGCAGCACGACCTCACGGCGTTCGCGGGTCGCCTCATCCGTCGCCAGCCACCGGGCGCGACCGACATGTCCCGACGAGACCGAGGCCGCCCACCTTGCCCGTTCCGGGTCGATCGAGCCGTCGGCGAGCAGCGCACGCTCCACCGCCTCGGCATCCGGTTGCCGCAGCGCGACGTTCCGCGACCGCGACCGTAGGGTCACCATGATGTCCATCGGGTCCGTGGTGGGCGAGCACAGCAGGAACACCGTGCGACTCGGCGGCTCCTCGACCACCTTGAGCAGGGCGTTTCCCGACTGCTCGGTGAGCCGGTCCGCCTCCTCGACCACCACGATCTGCCACCGACCGGTCCCGGGACGGCTCGCGGCCCGGTGGATGGTCTCCTTGACGTCCTTGAGCAAGATGTTGACACCCTGCGGGGCCAGCAGGTGCACGTCCGCGTGCGTCCCGGCCAGGGCGGTGTGGCAAGCCCGGCACTCGCCACAGCCGACGATCTCCGGGTGCTCGCATTGCAGCGCCGCCGCGAAGGCCATCGCCGCCACGCTCCGGCCGCTGCCGGGCGGGCCGGTGAACAACCACGCGTGGACCATGCGCGCATCCGACTCGTCCCACCCCTGGCCGGGGACACGCAGACGTGCGGCGGTGGCCGCTGCGGTTAGTTCCGCCACGGCCTCGGCCTGACCGGCCAGACGATCGAACACCCCGGACATGGCCCCACCTTATCGCCGTCCTCCGACACACCTACGTTCCCGGGATGACCGGCGCGAACTACTCTGGGTGCAATGGAGCGCTGGGTCAGGTTGTTCAGGTGGCTGTGGGCCACTCCCTGGCCCGTCTACGCGCTGACGATGGTGCAGGCCAACATCATCGGCGCGGTCTTCGTGTTCGCGTTCCTGCGCTTCGTCATCCCCATGGATCGTTTCCTGGACCTGGAGGAGTTCCGATTCCTCAACCAGTACCTGTTCATCGGCTATCTGGTGCTGGCGTTCATCGGTGGGGTGATCGCCTCCACGCTGCTGCTGCTCCCCGTGCTGCGAGCCGACCGCTCGGGCCAGGACTTCGGCGATGAGATCCGCTCCCGGACCCTGCGTCTGCCGTTCCATCAGGCGCTCATCTCGGGCGCGATGTGGGTCATCGGCACGCTGCTTTTCGTCGCCGTCAATGTCGGCCACTCCCCCCGTCTGGCCCTGATCGTCGCGGTGACCAGCCTCCTCGGCGGCTCCACCACGTGCCTGATCTCCTACCTTCAGGCCGAGCGGATCATGCGGCCGATCACCGTCCGGGCGCTGGCCCGGGGCGTCCCGGCGAGCAAGCACGTCCCCGGCGTGCGCCGGCGCATCTTCCTCGGCTGGGCGCTGACCACGGTGATCCCTATCGCCGGTGTGATCCTCATCCTCATCGGCCACTGGTTCGGCCTGTTCGGCAGGGATCCCAACCACATCCTGGTGGCCCTGGCGGTCCTGGCCAGCGTCGCCGTGATCGCCGGTGCCATCGGGATGGGGCTGGTCTCCGACTCCATCGCGGACCCCGTCCGCGAGATGCAGGACGGCGTCCAGCGCGTGAAGAAGGGCGATCTGGAGACCCGTCTGACGATCTACGACAGCTCCGAGGTCGGCCGCCTGGCCCAGGGCTTCAACGAGATGGTCACCGGCCTGCAGGAGCGCGAGGCCATCCAGGACCTGTTCGGCCGCTACGTCGGCGAGGACGTGGCCCGCAACGCGCTCGAGCGGGGCACGGAGCTGGGCGGACAAGAAAGGGAGGTCGCGGTCCTGTTCGTCGATCTCACGGGGTCCACCGAGTTCGCCGCCGCCCACGAGCCCGCCGAGGTCGTAGCCGTGCTCAACGAGTTCTTCCGGATCGCCGTCGAGGCCGTCGACGCCAACGACGGGTACATCAACAAGTTCCAGGGCGATGCCCTGCTCGCGGTGTTCGGGGCTCCGATCGAGGTCGACAACGAGGCCGGACGCGCCCTCCGGGCGGCCCGCGCGCTCCAGTCCCGCCTCTCCGAGCTGGCCCCACTGACCGCCGGCATCGGGGTGTCGTACGGCACTGTCATCGCCGGCCACATCGGCCACGCCAAGCGGTTCGAGTACACGGTTATCGGCGACCCGGTCAACGAAGCCGCCCGCCTGACCACCCTGGCCAAGATGGAGCAGGGCCACGTCTTGGCCTCGGCCGCGGCGATCCGCCACGCCGACGCACCCGAGGTGGCCCGCTGGGTGCTCGGCAGCAGCGTGGAGCTGCGCGGACGCGGGGTCATGACCCAGCTCGCACGGCCCCTTCGCCCGACTCTCGCCGACCGCTGGCAGGCGGGGAACGTCGCATTGCGCCCGGCGCCTGCGGACAACGCCACAGACTGACCAGCCTTGCCCGCCCGAGGGCCGCCCCGGTTGACCGTGCCGGCCCGACGGCAACGCCCTGCCGGCCCGGCGGTTGCCGGGCAGCGGTTGCCGGACATGACAGACGAGTTGCCGGACAGAATGTGCGAAAAATCGCCCCCCGAACGCACCGGATGTCGGGCAACCGCGGGGCGATGTCCGGCAACCGGCGCAGGGGCCCACGACCTGGCGCAGGCCGAGGTGTCGAGGACCAACGGCCCAGGACGCGGGAGCCCGGGGCCAGCGGCGCGGCCGCTACTCCGCCGACGCCTACATCGCCGGGGCCTACTTCGCCGCGGCCTTCTTCTTGGCCGGGGCCTTCTTCGCGGGGGTCTTCTTGGCCGGAGCCTTGGCCCGCCGCTCGGACAGCAGCTCGGAGGCCCGCGCGTCGGTGAGCGTCTCCACGGTGTCACCCTTGCGCAGGGAGGCGTTGGACTCGCCGTCGGTCACATACGGTCCGAAGCGGCCGTCCTTGACCAGCATCTGCTTCCCGGAGACCTCGTCGACCCCCATCTCACGCAGTGCCTTGGGCGCGGCCTGGCGACCACGACGCTTGGGCTCGGAATAGATCTTCAGGGCCTCCTCGAGCGTCACCGAGAAAACGGCCTCCTCCGACTCGAGCGTGCGCGAGTCGGTGCCCTTCTTCAGGTAGGGGCCGTAGCGGCCGAGCTGCGCCGTGATCTCTTCGCCGCTGTCCGGGTCCACGCCCACGACGCGCGGCAGTGACAGCAACTTGAGCGCGTCCTCCAGCGTGACCGTTGCCGGCTCCATGGACTGCATGAGCGAGCCCGTGCGCGGCTTGGGCCCGGTCGGGCTCTCCGCGTCCTTCTTGGCCTTGCGGGTGACCGCGGACTTGGACTTGGTGGCCGCTTTCTTGATCTCGGCGATCTCGTCGTCGTTCTTCGCGGCGGCGATGGCGGCCTCGCGCTCGGCGTCGATTCGCTTCTTCTCGGCGTCGGCCTCGGCGAGCACCTTCTTGGCCCACTCGGCCTTCTCCGCATCGGTGGCCTCGGGGAGCTTCTCGGTCACGTACGGGCCGTAGCGCCCGTCCTTGACCACGATCTCGTGCCCGGTCGCCGGGTCGACGCCCAGCGGACGACCGTCCTGCGGGGTGGCGAAGAGTTTCTCGGCCACCTCGAGGGTGAGCTCGTCGGGGCTCATGCCCTCGGGCAGGTTCGCGCGCTGCGACTCCTCGGCGCCGCCCTCGCCGGCGACCATGCGCTCGAGGTACGGGCCGTAGCGGCCGACCCGCACGTGGACGGGCCGCCCCTCCGAGTCATCGAAGACGCGGATCGAGTTGATGCTGCGGGCGTCGATGGCCTCGAGGTTCACGTCGACCAGGTTCTTGAGGCCCACCGCGTAGTTCGCGTCGTCGCCGCCGCCGGCACCCGGGCCGGAGCCCTCGCCGACGCCGAAGTAGAAGCGCCGCAGCCAGTCGTCGCGGTTCTCGCGCCCCTCGGCGATCGCGTCCAGCTCGTCCTCCATCAACGAGGTGAAGTCGTAGTCAACGAGTCGGCCGAAGTTCTGCTCCAGCAGCCCGACCACCGCGAACGCGACCCAGCTGGGCACGAGCGCGTTACCGCGCGAGTACACGTAGCCGCGGTCCTGGATGGTGCGGATGATGCTGGCGTAGGTCGACGGGCGTCCGATGCCCATCTCCTCCATCGCCTTGACGAGGCTGGCCTCGTTGTAGCGCGACGGCGGGCTGGTGGTGTGGCCGTCGGCGACCAGCTCGGAGCCGGTGAGGTGCTGTCCCTCGTCGAGGCGGGGCAGGCGCCGCTCGGCGTCGTCGGCCATCTGCTTGTCCGAGGCGGTCTCGTCGGTGGACTCGACGTAGGCCTTGAGGAAACCGGGGAACGTGATGGTGCGACCCGACGCGGCGAAGGTGGCGTCGCTGTAGCCGGAATCGTTGGTTCCGGCCCGGCCGGTGATCCGGATGCTCACGGTGGTGCCGCGCGCGTCGGCCATCTGGGAGGCGACGGTGCGCTGCCAGATCAGCTCGTAGAGGCGGTACTCCTCGGCGTCGAGGACGCTGTGCAGCTGACCGGGCGTGGCGAACGACTCGCCGGCGGGGCGGATGGCCTCGTGCGCCTCCTGCGAGTTCTTGACCTTGCGCGTGTACTGGCGCGGCGTGGGCGAGACGTGCTCGCTGCCGTAGAGCTCCGTCGCCTGCGCGCGAGCGGCGGCGATGCCGCCCTCGGACAGGGTGGTGGAGTCGGTTCGCATGTAGGTGATGTAGCCGTTCTCGTACAGCCGCTGCGCGATGCGCATCGTCCGCTCGGATGTGTAGCGGAGCTTGCGGCCTGCCTCCTGCTGCAGCGTGGAGGTCATGAACGGCGCGTAGGGGCGTCGTGTGTAGGGCTTGGACTCCACGGAGTCGACGACGAAGTCGGCACCCTCGAGCGCCCCGGCCAACGCCCGCGCGGCCTTCTCGCCGAGCACGACCGAGTCCTTGGCCGCGCCGGTCGCCTTGAGCCGGCCGTCCTGGCCGAAGTCGCGGCCCTGCGCCACCCGGGCTCCGTCGACGGCGGAGAGGCGGGCGGTGAAGCTGCGCGGCTCGCCGGCGTCTCCGCCGCCCGATCCCTGCGTGGCGAGCGAGGCGGTGATGTCCCAGTAGTCGGCGGCGATGAACGCCATGCGTTCCCGCTCGCGCTCGACGATCACGCGGGTCGCCACCGACTGCACGCGGCCGGCGGACAGCCGCGGCATGACCTTCTTCCACAGCACCGGCGAGACCTCGTAGCCGTAGAGGCGGTCGAGGATGCGGCGGGTCTCCTGGGCGTCGACCAGGTCGGTGTCGAGCTCGCGGGTGTTCTCGGCGGCGGCGAGGATCGCGGGCTTGGTGATCTCGTGGAACACCATCCGCTTGACCGGGACCTTGGGCTTGAGGACCTCGAGCAGGTGCCAGGCGATCGCCTCGCCCTCACGGTCGGGGTCTGTCGCGAGCAGCAGCTGATCGACCCCTGCGAGCTCCTTCTTGAGCTCGGCGACCTTCTTCTTCTTGTCGGCGCTGACCACGTAGATGGGCTCGAAGTCGCGGTCCGGGTTCACGCCCAGCCGCGCCCACGGCTCCTTCTTGTACTTGGCCGGGATGTCCGCGGCACCCTTGGGCAGGTCGCGGATGTGACCGACGGAGGCCTCGACCACGTAGTCGGACCCCAGGTACGGCTGGATCTTCCGGGCCTTGGTGGCGGACTCGACGATCACCAGGCTCCGCTTGCCGCCCGATGCTGCCTGCTTGCTCGCCACTGAACTGCTCCCAACCTGCGCTGATTCATCGACGACGCGCGCCACCGACCGCCGGTCCCGGTCACGGTACGCGCGCCGGGGCCTTCTTATAGAAATTCATACCAGGCTATCGACGCCCGGCGAGAAACCCGAACCTGCCCGTCGGGAGCGCCTGCCCCCGTTCGGCGGGTTTCGTCCCGGTCCGCCGATGTGAGCCGGACCCTTGCCCAGGTGCCTTATATATGGGCCTCATCTCGAACTCTCCGCGACGGCGACGGCGACGCCGCGGTTGGCGTCGTCGTCGTTACGGTCCGACCCACCATCGCCGCTCCCGCGGCCTCACACCCGTCGGGGTTCAGACCCACGGTGCCGGCTCCGGCGCCGGCACCGGTGTGTCCAGGTAGAGCCCCTCCGGGACCTCCCCGGTGTGCAGATAGTCCAAGACCACTGCATCGACCCGGAGGTTTCCGGTATCGAAGTGACAGTGCACCGTACCCCTGATCCGGACCAGCGTGCCTCCGGTGGCCGCAGCGGTGGACGGTCCGAACATGCCGGGGGTGTTGGGATCGTGGTCAGACTGCAGTATCAGTGGCGGCGCGGCCATCTCGTTGGCGACGATACGGGGCGGCACGGTCGACGGCGGGTACAGGCAGTACGGGGTCTGCTCCTCCAGCGCCCACGAGTCCTCTCGCGTACTGCCCACGGAGTCGCTGCTCCCCAGCAACACCCCTGCCAGCGGGGTCCCCGACGGAGGCGCGGTCTCGTTGCAGTTGAGGATCGTCAAGTAGGTCTGGGTGTCAGAGGTCATCACCGGGACCGGAAGGCCCTCGACGATCTGCTCCTCCAACTCGTCCGGGGTCGGCGGGTCGGTCACTGTGCCGTGGATCTTGGCCGAGATGATCCACGCGATATCGGACCACACCGACGGGTTCCTACTGTTCGCGTCCAGCACGGTGAAGTATCCCTTCGCCCCTTCCACGTCGCGGTCGAACGCCCCGGAGGACGCCGCCGCCGCATTGTCGAGCCGGGCCGACCCGGTGGTCAACGCATCGGCCGATCCGGCAGTGAAGGGTTCAGCCGAGGCTCCCGCCGATCCGCCGGACAGCGACCCCAACACCTCGTCGCCAGGCTGCGCCGGCGGGGGCAGGAACCGTGCGGCCGCCCGTCCCTCCGTCAGATCCAGCTCGTGGATACGGCGGTAGACCTTCAGCGGAGTATCGCCGAGGTCGTACGTGGCATCGTTTTGTGCGATCCACCCGAGAACGTAGTCGCGAGCCTGGTGGCGGTTCTCGGCCTGGTGGCGGTGGAAGTCGTACCACCACGTCTCGGTGGGGCCGACCGAGGAGTCGAGAAGCATCCGCTCGATACTCTCCGGGAACAGCGTCTGGTACATCATCCCGATCGCGGTGCCGTACGAGTATCCGAAGTAAGTGATGCGACCCAGACCCATGGCCTGACGCACGTACTCGTGGTCCCGGACGAGATTCTCTGTGGTGATCGACGAGACGAGCTCGGAGTCGGCGTCCATGCACGCCTTTGCCGCCGCGACCGCGCTGAGCTCCCCCGCCCGGTCGGGCGCACACTCGAGCGAGCCGGCCCCCTCGAGCCCGCGTGGCTGCACCACCACCAGATCGTGGTCCCGCCGGATGGTGTCCATCGGCGAGTCCTGGGCCGCGTCTATAGCGGAGTACCAGAGCGTCCGCGCATCGGCGCCCGGCCCGCCGGGGTTCCCGAAGACGGTTCCGGTCCGGTCCCCGGCGGCGGTGATCCGGCGGATTTCCACGTCGACCTTGCGGCCGCCGGGGTCAGAGTGATCGAGGGGGATCGGGACTGTGGCGCAGAGGACGTCGGCGCGGGGCATCCCGTAGAACTCGTCCTCCGGCGAACTGGCCGGGCACGCAGCCCAGGTGAGGGTGTCGACGCCGGTCGCCGCGGTTGCAGCCACGGGGGCGACCGCAAGTGGCAGGAGGACAGTGGCGATAGAGGTGGTGGCGACGGCGACAACGAGGCCGGCTGACGCTCTCTCACGAACTGGGGACATAGTGATAAGTCTTTCATCGTCGCTGCGCCGCGAGGGCGAATTCATGGGACCAGCCCGCGGAATGGCTTCACATAGACAGACCGGTCTACACTTGTGAGGAGCAGCCACGGATGCGAACTGTAACCTGTTACAGTTCTGCGGAATCTGACGTGGCCGGAAGGCACGCCGGAACCGGCGTACCGTCGGTGGTTGAACGGACACACCCGTTCAGCCCGATCATCACGACTCAACGGAGGTCAGCAGCGGTGGGCAATGTGTCCAAGACCAGGCTGGACAAGGTGGTCATCCGTATCGCGGGTGACTCTGGTGACGGCATGCAGCTCGCTGGTGACCAATTCACCTCCGAAGCAGCAGCCTTCGGCAATGACCTGGCGACCCAGCCGAACTACCCGGCCGAGATCCGTGCCCCGCAGGGCACGATCCATGGTGTCTCCAGCTTCCAGATCCAGATCGCGGACTACGACATCCTCACCGCCGGTGACCGTCCCGACGTCCTGGTGGCCATGAACCCGGCCGCGCTCAAGGCGAACATCGCCGACCTGCCGTCGGGCGGGATCCTCATCGTCAACTCGGACGAGTTCACCAAGCGCAACCTCACCAAGGTCGGCTACGAGTCCAATCCGCTCGGATCGCCCGCGTTCGAGGCCTACCAGGTCCATGAGGTCGCGATGGGCACGATCACCATCGGCGCCGTCGAATCGGTCGACATCGGCAAGAAGGACGCCGAGCGCTGCAAGAACATGTTCGCGCTGGGTCTGCTCATGTGGATGTACGGCCGCACGGTTGAGTCCATCGAGAAGTTCCTGCAGGACAAGTTCGGCAAGAAGCCGACCATCCTCGAGGCCAACATCCTCGCGCTGCGCGCCGGCTGGAACTACGGCGAGACCACCGAGGCCTTCGCCTCGGAGTATGAGATCCAGCCCGCCAAGCTGCCGTCGGGCCGCTACCGCCAGGTCACGGGCAACACCGCTCTGGCGTACGGCCTTGTCACTGCAGGTGTTTCCGCCGAGATGCCGGTTTTCCTGGGTACCTACCCCATCACCCCGGCCTCGGACATCCTGCATGAGCTGAGCAAGCTCAAGCAGTTCGACGTGACCACTTTCCAGGCCGAGGACGAGATCGCCGGCGTCGCCGCCGCTCTCGGTGCCTCCTACGGCGGCGCCCTGGGGGTCACCTCGACCTCCGGCCCCGGCCTGGCCCTCAAGTCCGAGGCCATCGGCCTGGCGGTGATGACCGAGCTGCCGCTGGTGATCATCGACGTCCAGCGCGGCGGCCCGTCGACGGGTCTGCCCACCAAGACCGAGCAGTCCGACCTGCTACAGGCCCTGTTCGGCCGTAACGGCGAATCGCCGGTCGCCGTGGTGGCGCCGCAGTCGCCCGCCGACTGCTTTGACGCCGCCCGCGTGGCCGCCCGAATCGCTGTCACCTACCGCACGCCGGTCATCCTGCTCTCGGATGGCGCGATCGCCAACGGCTCCGAGCCGTGGCTGCTGCCCGAGGTCGAGGCCCTGCCCAGGATCGACAAGAACCTGGCCACCGTGCCCGAGGGCGAGGATGCTATCGAGTACCTGCCCTACGCCCGTGACCCGGAGACTCTGGCTCGCGACTGGGCCATCCCCGGCACCCCGGGATTGGAACACCGCGTCGGCGGCCTGGAGAAGGCCAACGGCACCGGCAATATCTCCTACACCGGCGACAATCACGCCCTGATGACCCGTATCCGCGCACTGAAGATCGCGCTGATCGAGGTTCCTGACCTCGAGGTCGACGACCCCTCGGGCGAGGCGGACGTGCTGGTCATCGGCTGGGGCTCGTCCTACGGCCCCATCGGCGAGGCTGTGCGCCGCGCCCGCGCCAACGGACATCGCGTCGCCCGCACCCATGTGCGACACCTCAACCCGCTGCCCGCCAACATCGGCGAGGTCCTGGGCCAGTACCGCCGCGTCCTGGTTCCGGAGATGAACCTCGGCCAGCTGTCCATGCTGCTCAAGGCCCGCTTCCCGGCAGAGATCCAGCCCATCACCAAGGTGCAGGGCATGGCATTCTCCGCCGAGGAGCTGCAGGAGGCCATCGAGGCCGAGTTCGCCGGCCGTCTCACGCACGCCGAGCACGACAAGTACCGCCTGGCGCTCAACGGCGTGGCCACCACCACCGGTGAGCCCGCCGCCAGTAACCGCCGCCTGGGGACCACCGCCACCGGCACCACCACCGCCAACCGCCGCTGACATCACGAGCGAGGAGAGGATACCCATGACAAGTACCGATTCCGGACTCGTCGGCACCAATTTGCCGCTGGACGCGCTGGCGCATGTTCCCAAGACGGATGCTCCGCAGAAGCCCAAGGACTACACCTCTGACCAGGAGGTGCGCTGGTGCCCCGGTTGTGGTGACTACGTCATCCTGGCCACCATCCGTTCCCTGCTGCCCAAGCTGGGCCTCAAGCGGGAGAACATCACCTTCATCTCCGGCATCGGCTGCTCGAGCCGCTTCCCGTACTACCTCGAGACTTACGGCATGCACTCGATCCACGGCCGCGCCCCGGCGATTGCCACCGGCCTGGCCACCACGCGCGAGGATCAGTCGGTGTGGGTCGTCACCGGGGACGGCGACGCCATGTCGATCGGCGGCAACCACCTCATCCACACGCTGCGTCGCAACGTCAACCTCAACATCCTGCTGTTCAACAACCGGATCTACGGGTTGACCAAGGGCCAGTACTCGCCCACCTCCGAGACGGGCAAGGTCACCAAGTCCAGCCCCATGGGCTCGTTGGACCACCCGTTCAACACCCTGTCGCTGGCTCTGGGGGCCGAGGGCTCCTTCGTGGCCCGCGCGCTCGACTCGGACCGTAAGGGGCTGACCGAGGTCCTCGAAGCCGCCGCCGTGCACCGCGGCACCAGCTTTGTGGAGATCATGCAGGACTGCCCGATCTTCAATGACGGCTCCTTCGACATCCTCCGCAAGGAGAACGCTGCCGACCACCTCATCCCTGTGCGTCACGGCGAGAAGATCGTCTTCGGCGACGAGGGACAGCACTGCGTCGTGCGCAACGGATTCTCGCTGAAGGTTGCGGCCACCGCGGACGTGGACGAGGCGGACATCATCGTCCACGACGCCCACACCGACGACCCCGCCTATGCGCACGCACTGGCCAACCTGTCCAGCCAGGATCTGCAGTACACGGTCATGGGGATCATCCGCCAGATCCACCGCCCGACCTACGACGACCAGGCCCGCGCCCAGGTCGCCACCGCCAAGGAGACCGCCCCCGGCGACCTCCAGGCACTCCTGGACGGCCCCAACACCTGGACCGTCGCCTGACCTGAACCCCGGCCGGGCGGCCCTCCCCGGCTGCAAGACAACGCCCTCCAGTTGCAAGGCATCTCGTGCGAACCTGGCCGTGTATTGCGCACCGGAGGTCTTGCAACTGCGGGGCGGTGTCTTGCAACCCGCCGAGGCACGAGGCGGCGAGGCACGAGGCGGCGAGGCGCGGGGCGGGACGGGACGGGGCGGGCGGCCCCGCGTCTCAGACCCGGGCCGTCGCCGTCCCTGCGATCCGCCCGCGGGCGTCCCAAGTGCGCTCGACCACATCGGTGGTGCCGTGCTCGTCGATCCGGATCGCGGTGGTCGACCGGGTGCCGTACCACCTACCCACGCGGACGAACCGCGAGGAAAGTCGCCACTCCTGGGTCAGGTGCACGCCGGTTCGCGGAAGACGGTGGAGCGGGGCTCTGCGGCGGTCGGCGAGCAGGTCGAGGAGCGGGGTGGACCAGTCGGGGTGGGAGACGGCGTCGTCGTCGACGTAGCGCTGCACGTCGATTGCCGCCCCGGTGACCTTCGGCCACGGCGTGTCCAGCGCGGCGTTGGACAGGCCGTGCACCTGCTCCCCCAGCCGCTCGGGTCCGCGACGGGACCGGTTGGACGCCCACCACAGCTCGTCGGGATCCCCGGCCAACAGGTTGACCCCCGCGTACCGGTCGAGGTCCGGGGCGATGTGGCGCACATAGTCGGTCGTCGGCACCGGCCCGGCGAGAGCGTCAACGGGGAGTTCGCCGCGTGAGGCATCGGACGGCGGCGGCGTGCCCGGCTCGCGGAAGTTGGTCACCGCCGAGAAATGCCCGCCGGGGGCCAGAGACAGCCAGGTCCCGCCGGCCGTGACATCCCGCCCGGCCACGATGCCTGCGGTCCCCTCGCGCTCGGCGGTCCACTCGTGCAGCGGCTCGGTGGGCCGGTCGAGGACCTCGTCGCGGTTGGCCACGACGATGAGGGGATATCGGGGATGCACCCGACGCGCCACGACGAGCATGCACATACGAACAGACGCTACCCGGGCCAGCACCCCTCGGGGACCTCGGCAGGCGCCGCCCCGAGGTTCTGGGCCAGCCGCGCACGAGCCCGCGCGGTCCCCAGCCTGAGCATCGGCCCACCGCCCTTCGAACCGATGTAGGTCGACCGGATACCGACGCGGTCCAGCGACTCCCCCAGGGCGGCCCGCCGCGGGGCGTGCTGTTCCGGGCCGGCGTCGATCCCCAGCTCGATGACACCACCCGGGGTGATCCGTCCCGCGGTCAGAAACCACACGCGCAGCGCACCCGCTGAAGGGGTCCACCCCGCCGGGACCGCCGAGACCGCGCCACGCCGCCACCGCCGCACGACCGGGACCAGCGCCGCCGATCGCCCCGTGGAGACCGTGCACCGCCCGTCCCGGTCCGCCTCCGCGCGCACAGGATTGAGGCCGGCCTCGGCGAGCAGCGACATCAGCGCATCCGCCCGCCACGGCGCGTCGAGAGCCACCGACACCTGTGCCAGGGCGTCGGTGAGCGTCGACTGGCCCCGGGCGGCCAGCGCACCCTCCAGATCCGCGGGCTCCGGGACGTGGGAGTCCGCGGCGAAGAACGACAGCTGCGTCACGCGCCTGAGCCTACGGCCGCCCTCCGACACGATGCGAGGCCCCCACCGCGGATGCGGTGGGGCCTCGACCAGATCGACCGGGATGGTCAGAGCGCGCGGACCGCCTGCGCCTGAGGACCCTTCTGGCCCTCACCGACCTCGAACTCGACCTGCTGGTTCTCCTCGAGCGACTTGAAGCCGCTGCCTTCGATGGAGGAGTAGTGGACGAAGAGGTCGGCGGAACCGTCCTCGGGGGCGATGAACCCGTAGCCCTTCTCCGCGTTGAACCACTTGACGGTGCCCTGTGCCATGTTTACTGCATTCCTTTTCCGTACTGCCAGATGCGACTCGCGGGATGGCCACGCGCGTCGGGCCGGCGCCCCCACCCCGGAATCCGAGGTGGATGAGACGGCCGCGTCCAGTAGATCACGAGAGCGTCCGCGGGAGAACCGATCTCTGCAGGTCGCTCGTGGATAAGGGAAGTTCGTCGCCGGTTCACGCCCACGCCACCGCCCGACGCGCCCCCGCTTCCCTCTACGGTCGAGGGGTGACGACGTACGGACGTGAACTCCTGGGGCATCTGCTCGACCAGCTGCCCGCCGACTCGTCCCCGCTCACCCACGCCGTGGACCTGCCCGCCCGCGAGGCCCGCCACGCCGACTGGCCGCGGTGGGCGCACCCGGGGCTGGTCGACGAGTTGACCGGCCGCGGAGTGGACCGCCCGTGGGCCCACCAGGTCGCCACCGCCGACCACGCCCACGCCGGCCGCGACGTGGTGGTGGCCACCGGCACGGCGTCCGGCAAGTCGCTGGGCTACCAACTGCCCGCGCTCAGCGCACTGGCGGCGGACCGCAACGCGTGCGTGCTGTACCTGTCCCCCACCAAGGCGCTGGGCCAGGACCAGCTGTCGTCCGTGATCTCGCTGGTCGACGCGGTCCCCGACCTCGCCCACGTCGCCCCCGCCTCCTACGACGGCGACACCCCGACCGATGCCCGGCCGTGGATCCGCGAGAACTCGCGGTGGATCGTCACCAACCCGGACATGCTGCATCTCTCGGTGCTCGGCCGCGCCCGCCAGTGGACGCGCATCCTGCGGGGGCTGCGCTTCGTCGTCGTCGACGAATGTCACTCCTACCGCGGCGTGTTCGGCTCCAACGTGGCCCTCGTCCTGCGCCGGCTCGACCGCCTCGCCCGTGCCCTGGGCGCCGATCCCACCTTCGTCCTGGCCTCGGCCACCACCTCCGACGCCGCGGCCGCGGCGAGCACCCTCACCGGCCGCGACTGCGTCGAGGTCACCGACGACGCCTCGCCGCAGGGCGGCCGCACCGTCGCACTGTGGGAACCACCCCTGATGGAGGGGCTCACCGGGGAGAACGGCGCCCCGGTGCGGCGGCCGGCGCCGGTGGAGTCGTCGACGCTCATGGCCTCACTCGTCGCGGAGGGCGCGCGGACACTGACGTTCGTGCGCTCCCGGGCGGGCGCCGAGTCCACCGCCCTGCGTGCCCGCGAGAAGCTCGCCACGGACCACGGCGCGCGCGGACGCGAGCTCGCCGGGCGGATCGCCGCCTATCGCGCCGGGTACCTGGCCGACGACCGCCGCCGGCTCGAACGAGACCTGGCGGAGGGCGCGCTGGTGGGGGTGGCGTCGACGTCGGCGCTCGAGCTGGGCGTGGACATCTCCGGGCTCGACGCCGTGGTCAGTGCCGGATTCCCCGGCACGATCGCCTCGTTCTGGCAGCAGGCCGGCCGTGCGGGACGCCGTGGCCAGGGCGCGCTGGTGCTGCTCGTGGCGCGCGACGACCCGCTCGACACCTACCTCGTGCACCATCCCGAGGCGCTGCTCGGGCGCCCCGTGGAGGCGACGGTCACCGATCCGCGTAACCCGGTGCTGTTGGCGGGCCAGTTGCGGTGCGCGGTGAGTGAGCGACCGATGTCGCACGCCGAGGCCGCCGCGTGGGGCGCGACGGAGGTACTGGAGGCGCTCGCCGACGACAACCTGGTCAGACGCCGGCCGGCGGGGTGGTATCCCTCCGCCGACGACCACGCTCCGCATGCCGAGGTCGACATCCGCGGGACCGGCGGGGCGGAGGTCATGATCGTGGACACCCTGGACGGGCGGATGCTCGGCACCATCGACTCGGTCCGGGCCCGCTCTCAGGTCCACCCGGGGGCGCTGTACCTGCACCAGGGCGAGTCGTTCGTGGTGGACGAACTGGATCTCGACGACGGGCTGGCCCTGTGCCGTCCCGAGGAGCCGGAGTGGACCACGTCGGCGCGGGAGCAGGTGACCATCGACCTGATCTCCACGCTCGAGTCGGTTCCGGCCGGGCCGGTGACCCTATCCTTCGCCGACGTGGAGGTGACCACCCGCGTGACCGGTTACCAGCGACGGTTGCGTGGTGGGGAGATCCTCGACGTGACCCCGCTCGACCTGCCCGAGACGACGCTGGCCACGCGCGCGGTGGTCTACACCGTCACCCCACAGCTGCTCCGGGTCGCGGGGCTGGAGGAAGCGGACTGGCCGGGCGCGCTGCACGCCGCCGAGCACGCGGCGATCGGGCTGCTGCCACTGGTCGCGACCTGTGACCGCTGGGATATCGGCGGGGTGTCGACGGCCCTGCACCCGGACACCGGCCTGCCAACGGTCTTCGTCTATGACGGCTACGCGGGCGGGGCCGGCTTCGCCGCGCGCGGGTTCCGGCGCGCCGAGGCGTGGCTGCGGGCGACGCTCGAGGCCATCCGGTCCTGTGAATGCGAGTCGGGGTGCCCGTCGTGCATCCAGTCCCCTAAGTGCGGCAACGGCAACGATCCGCTCTCCAAGCCGGGTGCGATCGCGCTCCTGGCGGAGGTGGTGGGGCAGTTGACTGAGGTCGGCGCCGCGTAGTCGGTGGTGCCGGATTGTGCGACGACGACAACGGTGGTGGCGGGCCCATCTACCGATCCGTGCGGCCGAATACCGTCCGCGCACAACGCTAGTGGCACGGCAGCGCAACGATCTGCGGCGACCCACCAGGAAAGACGACCGGAGTTCGCTGAAGGTCAACTGCGCGTCTCGCCGCGGACTCCCGTCGCCAGGCCTATGGTCAAGCTGTGTCCCCGACCCATATTGGCACCGGCAGCGGGGACGCCCGTGGAGACGAGACCCGCGAGAACAGCACCCGCATCCTTGTATGGATGACCCTGCTCGCCGTGCTCGCGGGTGTCCTCGCAGGGGCTGCTGGTGGTTCTTTCCGTTGGCTACTCGTTCAGGCCAACCAGTTCCGATTAGACGTCGTGACCTGGTCGCACGACCTCGGCGGGGCCGGATGGCTCATCCCGGTAGCGATGTCGGCGGCCGCTGCGGTGGTGGCCGGACTCATCGCCACGAAAGTCCCGCTCGCTGCGGGCAGTGGCATCCAGCATGTCGAGGCCGTCCAGAGGGGCGAGGCCGAGGCCGCGCCGCTCAGTGTCCTGCCCGCGCGCTTTGTCGGCGGGCTCCTCTCCATAGGGCTCGGTGGCATGGTGCTCGGCAGAGAAGGTCCGACCGTGCACATGGGCGCCACTATCGGGGCGTGGTGCGGAAGGACCGCCCGGGCCACCGTCGACGAGATCCAGACCATGCAGTCGGCGCTGGCGGGCGCCGGACTCGCCGTCGCGTTCAACGCCCCGATCGCCGGGACCCTGTTCTGTCTGGAGGAGATCACCCACAAGATCAGAGTTCGATACGTTGTGTGGACCATGGCGTCGGTGGCGGTCGCGGTGATGACCAGCCGACTTATCCTCGGCGACCGCGCGGACTTCCACGTACCGGCGATCGCGGAGCCCGCCTTCTCGAAGCTTCCGATCTTCGCGATCTTTGGCGTGGTCGTCGCACTCTTCGGAGTGCTATACAACCGTCTCATCCTCGTGCTCCTGGCCTGGTTCGACGACCTGCACCGCATTCCGCCGCTGCTCAAGATCGGTGTGATCGGAGCACTGATCGGTGTGGCCCTGACTGTCGACGCCACCCTCGTCGGCGGTGGCGACGACCTGACCCAGGCACTGTTGACCGGCCAGCAGTTGACCTTTGTCGGCGTTGCCGTGATCGTGGTGGTTCGCTTCATCGCCGGCCCGCTCTCCTATGCCGCCGGTACTCCGGGCGGATTGTTCGCGCCGATGCTCGCACTCGGTGCGCTGTTCGGACTGGTCGCAGGACACATCGTCGACCTGATCTCCCCCGGGGTGGGAACCGAACTCGCGCCGGCTCTCATGCTCGTCGGCATGGCCACGATGTTCACCTCTGTCGTGCGTGCGCCGTTGACCGGCGCGATCCTGGTGATGGAGATGTGTGCCTCGACCGCGGTCGCGGTTCCGCTGCTCGCCGCCAGCGTGACCGCGGTGATCGTTCCACAGTTGCTCGGCTCGCGTCCGGTCTACGACCTCCTCCGCGAGCGGATGCTCGCCGCTCGCATCTCCTTCCCTCCGGCGTCTTCCGAAAGCTGAGACCCCCCGGGCCTGCCGGCAACCCGCGACGTCGGTGAATCAGCCGGGAATCAGACCGGCCCGGCGCGGGCCACCGCCGACGCCGTCCGTGTTCCCAACAGCCCGAGGTCGACCGGCACTTCCACGCGCGTTACCACGTCATCACCGTCGATCGTGCACACCGCCAGTCCCGCCCCGTTGGCGACAGCAATTCCGGAGGCCACCCCACACGCGTCCTCGCCCTCTCGAAGGGCATGTGCTGCGGCGAGCGCGGCCAGGTCCGCGGCCGACCGGGCGGAATGCGCGGCCACCGCAGCCCGCCCGATCAGCAGCACCGCCACGGCCAGAGCCAGGATCGCCGCCACGGCGAACGCGGTGGCGACGGTCATGGCGCCCGTGTCGTCGTCGGCCCTCCCCCATCCCGACGGGCGCGGTCCCGGACGCAGGCGGGCCGTCACCCCGTCGCTCCGGGCTCGACGCGCGCGACCGCCCGGGCGCGGAGTTCCACACCCGGCAGTCCCCGCGCCGGCGCCACCACAACGGCGGTGACGTGGGTGCCGCCGGCTTCGACGGTGACGTCGGCCTCCGGAGCGGCGGCCCGACCGGCCGACCGGCCCGGCCCCGTGCCGGAGGTCGCGGCGACCCGCGCGGCCTCGCGGGCGGCATCGACCACCCGGAGCTGGGTCGCCGCCGCGCCGGCCCCCGCGGCGGCGACCGCCAGCACCGTGATCAGAGACGCGATACCCAGTGCCGCCTCGACCGTCACCGACCCGGAGTCCGCACCCGCGCGGCGCATCGCGGGGTCAGACCCGCTCACGTTTCCCCAGGAAGGTTCGGCGAAGGAGCCGGATCTTCGACCACTCGGCGCCGCAGAACTCCCGGCCGCCACGCGGAGCCGACGCGACACGGTCACACCGAGGTGTTGAGAGCCTGCTCGATGATCCCGCCGAGAGCGTCGGGGATCGAGTCGCCGCTGACCACCGTGTAGAGCACCGCGCCGAACGCCGCGGCGGCGATCGTCCCCACCGCGTACTCCACCGTGCTCATGCCCGCCTCGGCGCAGGTGGCGCCGGCGAACCGTCGTCGGAGCATCACGCGGGCCCGGGCCAGTCGCGAGCCGGTGATCACGGGATTCTGAGGGGCGGGCTCGGGATCGGGCTCGGTGTCGGGCCCGGGGTCGAGCGACGCATCTGTCGGCTCGCCCATAGCCGCGGGTTGGGCTTCGGCCGGGGGTTCGACGGGCGAGGCGGCCCCGGTGGCGGGCCGGTCAGCGATTCCGGTGGTGCAGTTGATGGTCATCAGCGTTCTCCTTCTTTCGTGACCGGGGCGGCGTCTCCGCCCCGGAATCCGTGGGGCCGGGTCGGGGTCATAACCCGATCCCCGGCAACATCCCGTCCGCCAGTCCCACCACGACGGGCAGGACTCCCAGGCAGACGAAGGCGGGCAGGAAGCACAGTCCGAGCGGGCCGGCCACCAGAACGGAGGCGCGCTCGGCCCGGGCCGTGGCGGCGGCGTCGGCCTCGGCTCGCATGCGGACGGCGGTGTGCTCCAGGGCGGCTTTCACCGATCCGCCTCCGTCGGTGGCGCGGACCAGTACGGACTGGAGCGGAGAGAGGTGCTCGACGCCCGGCACGTCGAGCCAGGCCTCCTCCGGAGTGGCGCCGAGCCGCAACCGGGCGCCGGCGGTGCGCAGCGGCGCCGCCACGTTCGGCCGGGTATCGCCGACGGCGTCGGCCACGGCGGCCAGCGCGTCGGGAGCGGGGAGCCCGGCGGTCAGGGCGGCGCGGAGGAGGTCCACGACCTGGGCGAGCACGTCCGGGTCGGGGCCGGCGCGCCCGCGCAGGAACCGGGCGGCCGGCAGCCTCAGCAGGGCGTGCGGCAGGACAGAGCCCGGGTCGTCCCCCGGCGCTTCCTCCCTTCGGCCGGGCCGATCACCGGCTCGGTGATCCACCGAGGGCGCTCCAGGGCGTCCGTCCGGCGGGCGCAGCCTGTCGAGTCTGCCGACGGCTGCCCCGCACCATGGCGCCACGCACACCGCGGTGGCGAGCAGCAGGAGCGCGAGCGTCATCGGGCCGCACCTCCCGCGATCCGGTCGGTCCACAGCAGGCCCGCGGACAGGAACATCGCGCCGGCCAGGCAGAGGGCCCCGCCGAGCAGTCCGTCAACCAGCACGCCGAGTGGGTCGGCGCCGAACCCGGAACCGAGTAATACCCCGAACAGCGGCAGGCAGGTGAGGATGACCGCGGTGGCCCGGGGGCCGGCGAGCGTGGCGTCGACCCTGAGAGCCCTCTCTCGCCGTGATGCGACATCAGCCCGCAGACCGTCCACGACGTCCGCCAGCACGACCCCGTGGCGGGTCGCCAGCAGCCAGGCCCCGGCCAGCTCCGCCGCGATCCGCTCGGCTATCGACCGCTGGTCATGGCCGCCGGGCGTGGGGTTCCCGCCGGTCGAACCACCGGCACCGTCGGCTCCCCCGACTCGAAACGCCGCCGACACCTCCCCGCCCAGGTCCGCGTGCGCGGAGGCCGCGGTGAGCACCGCTGCGACCTCCACATCCGCGGAGACAGCGGCCTCTGCGGCCCGGCGCAGCGCGGTCCCCGGTCCGGCTCCCGCCCGCAGCGCGGAGGACGCCTCGTCCAGGGCCCGCTCCCAGCCCCCGAACGCGGCGAGCTCTCCACGTCGCTGCCCGGCCCGCCGCCGGAGGTCGACTCCCGTGGCCGCGATGATCGCAGCAGCGCACGCGTGGAGCGGTCCTCCGACGAGCAGGGCCACGACCGCCGCCGCGGCGGGGACCACCACCGCCACCGGCAGGCGCTCGACAACGCGCCACAGCTCCGGCGCGCCCGGCACCGCCACCGAATCCGGATCAGCAGCAAGCCCACGGAGTCGCATCGTCGCCGCCCCGGCCGGCCAGACGAGCAACGCCGTCGCCAGCAGGAGCGCGCCGCCGATCACCGGCCGTGCTCCCCGAGCAGGGCGGCGAGCACCTCGCGGCCGGGCACGTCGCCGCCGTCGGCGCGCCAGGCCGGGTCCACCACGATTCCGTGCGACTCGCGGCGCACCACCCCGATCGAGTCGACACCCCGCCGCCCGTCGGGCCGCCGCCGCATCCCCACCACGACCCGCAATGACGCCGCGACCTGCGCGGACAACGCGGCGCGGTCCAGCCCGCCGAGCGCCCCCAGCGCCTCGAGCCGCGCCGGCAGCTCAGTGGGCGAGTTGGCGTGGACGGTGCCCGCACTGCCGTCGTGCCCGGTGTTGAGCGCGGCCAGCAGGTCCGCGACCTCGCCGCCGCGCACCTCCCCCACCGCGATCCGGTCGGGGCGCATCCGCAGCGCCTGCCGGACCAGGTCCGACATCGCCACCCCACCCGCGCCCTCGACATTGCCGTGCCGGACGACCATTCTCACCACATGTGGGTGCGCGGGCCGCAGCTCCGGGGAATCCTCCACGCACAGCAGACGCTCGCCCGCCGGGACCAGCCCGAGCAGCGCGGCCAGCATCGTCGTCTTCCCCGAGCCGGTGCCGCCCACCACCAGGTAACCGACGCGCGCGGCGACGAGCCCACGCAGCAGCGCCTCCGCCTCGGCGGGCACGGTCCCGGACGACACGAGCCGGTCGAACGTCGCCTCCGCCGGTCTCGACACCCGTAGAGAAAGACAGGTGCCGTCGACGGCCACCGGCGGCAGCACCGCGTGTAGACGCCAGGCGATCCCGTCCCGCGAGCGCACCACCCCGTCGGCCCAGGGCCGGGCGTCGTCGAGCCGCTGCCCCGCCCGCCCGGCCAACCGCACCGCAAGCGTCCGCAGCTCCGCCTCCGTCGGCACCACCACGTCGGTTTCCTCGAGCCCCCGTCCGCGGTCCACCAGCGCGGGGCCGGGCCCGTCGACCACCACGTCGGTGACGCCCGGCTGCGCCAGCAGCGCCTCGAGCGGTCCCGCACCGGCGAGGTGTTCGCGCACGAGCCGCGCGGTCCGCAGCAGGTCGAGGTGCCCGTGCAGCACCCCGGATTCGGCGCGGACGGCCCGCACCACCTCGTCCGGCTCCGGCTCCACCCCCAGCCCGGCCAGCCGCGCCCGCACCCGGTCCACGAGATCGACCGGCACCCCCGCGGCCTCGACGTCATCGGTGCGCATCCGGGCCCACCTCGTCGAGTAGGGCGTCCGCGAGCGTCCCGAGTCGCCGTACCCCGCCGGCCCGGCCCCGGTCCAGCGCGGCGATCAGCCCTCCCGACCCTGCCGCCCGTCGAACCCCGCGGATCTCCGGCAGCACATGCCACCGCGCCGCGCCCGCGTAGCCCGCCACGTCCGCCGCGTGAAGCGGGTCGCCGCGGCCGGTGCGCACGACCACGACAGCGTCGGACGCCCTGCGCACCGCCCTGCCGGCCGCCACCGCGCCCGGGAGATCGGCCCTGGTGACGACGACGACATCATCACCGACCCCCACAGGCGTGCCATCGCTCAGCACGCCCGCATCGCTCACGACCAGCCCACCGGCGTCCCGATGGGAGCGCATCGCCCCGGCTCCGCCATCGGGGGCAAGAGCCGTGACGGCCATCGCGTCGGCCGGGCGGGATCGCGCGAGCAACCCGAGCCCGGGTCGCGCTTTGGGGACGGCGGCCCACAGGGCTTCCGGGTCGGGGCCGCCGAGGTCCGCCCGCACGTCCTGCAGGCGCAGGCCTGGCTCATCCTCGACGCCCAGCAGCAGGTCGAGCCCGGTGCCGCACGGGTCCGTCTCGACCAGCAGCGTGCGCCGCCTCGGCGATGCCCGGATCGCGAGCGCTGCCGCCACGGTGCTGGTCCCACAGCCTCCGACCGCGCCGAGTACGACCAACCGACTCCCAGCCCGGCCCGTTACCGGCGTCATGAGGAGCGCGACCAGATCGCCGGTCCCGGACGGGAGCCGGATCACCTCGTGGCCGGTCTCGTCGTCGTCGACCCCGGCTCGGTCCGGTGCGACCCGCACGCGGCGCACCCCACCCTCCCCCGGCCCGGCCGGGCTGCCTGCCGGATCGGCTCCGGAGGCCCGGTCGTCCCCTCCTGCACGGTCGGTCACCACCAGGTCCACAGACGGGTCCTCGCCGGGTGCGACGTCCACGGCGAGAGCCGCCAGGATCGCCCGGACGTCGGCGTCAAGGTCCGGGTCGTCCACGGCCACCCCGACCCGGCGGGCCCTCGCAGCACCGACGTCCTGAGGGTGCCCGCCGTCGGCGTTCCATCCGGGACGGCCGACGTCGGCGGCGCGGCGGGTGGTACTCGCAGTCGTGTTCACGGGGCTCAGCGTGTCCCACGACCACGGCCGTGGACCCCGCCCGACCGGCCATTTCGCCGCCGCCTGTGGAGGGGGACGTGCCTGTGGAATGCCGCGGGCAGGCGGCCCGGGCCGACGCCCACATCGGCGCTGGCGGCCCCGCACGGACCAGCCGTGGCCGACAGGGTCAACGGGGGCGGATGGGGACTGATGGCCGAAATGCGAGAAACCGCGACAGGGGGATGTCGCGGTTTCTCAAAGTCTCAGTTCTCGGGGGGAGGGAACTGAGCACCTTGGGGGGATGCCCATGTTTCATGGGCGTGACCATTATCACTTACAGCCGAACGGGGCGCAAGGTCAGTATGGTTGGACCGTGTCCGCCCCCCGCCGTCCCGGCCCCAGGCCACCGCATCGTCGCCGCAGGGTCGCCGCCTTCTTCGACCTCGACAAGACGATCATCGCCACGTCGTCGGTGTTCGCCTTCAACAAGTCGTTTCTCGACGAGGGGATGCTGTCGCGGCGGTCCGTGATCGACCTGGCGTACACGCAGCTGGCGTTCAGCCTGTCGGATGCGGACGACGAACAGATGAAGAAGGTGCGCCAGGCGATGGCTACCGCCACCAAGGGCTGGGAACCGGCGACCGTCGAGCGGATCGTCACCGAAGGGCTCACCGACACCGTCTCGCCGACCGTCTACGCCGAGGCCCAGGAATTGCTCGCCGAGCACCGCGCGCTGGGGCATGACCTGGTGATCGTGTCGGCCTCCGGCGAGGAACTCATCGCCCCGATCGCCCGGATGCTCGGCGCGGACCACTACGCCGGCACGCGGATGTCCCGCGATGAGAACGGCCGGTACGGCGGCGAGATCGAGTTCTACTGCCAGGGGCCGGGCAAGGCGGTGGCGATCCGCGCCTTCGCCGAGCGCTACGGGTACGACCTCGACGCCTGCTACGCCTACTCGGACTCCTCCACCGACCTGCCGATGCTGGAGGAGGTCGGCCACCCGACGGCGATCAATCCCGACCGCGTGCTGCGGCGCGAGGCGCTGGAGCGCGGCTGGCCGATCCTGACGTTCTCCAACCCCACCCCGCTGCTGCCCACCCTTGAGCGCGCGACCGGCCCGATCATCGGCGCCGGAGCGATCGCGGTGGCGGTGGGAGCAGCGGCGGTGGCCTTCGCCCGCGCCACCCGGAACTGACCCGACGCCCGCATTTCGCCAAAGCACCAAACCGCCATCGTCCGCCGCCGAACCGCCTCGTGGCGATGGCCGGAACGGCCTACGAGCCCGCCGGATTGTTGTGGGTTCCTACCATCGCTACGGGCCCGGCCGGACCGGCATGCTCAAGGCACGGTGGTGAGAACGCCAGGACCGCGACGGAAGAGAAGTCACGGCCCCCCGCTCGATCTACCGTCATCGATATTCCGGAACCCACGCGACGGATGACGCCCGAGAGGCAACCCCGGCCGTGGGTCCGCGCCAGTCGTCACCGACGGTTGTCCCGGACCGGCCACACGGCGGACCACAGGACGCTTGGTACCCGGATCTCTCGATGGAACCGCAGTGAGTTGGCGGGCTGGCCTCCGGGCCGGCCCGCCATTCGCGTGTCAGGCGCCTGCGGCGTCGGCGATCGAGGTGGCCTCGCGGGCCCCGTTCTCCAGGGCACTACAGCAGTGGAGGATCCAGGTCGCGACGCCGTCCTCGGTGCCGCCGACGAATCCCTCCAGCGCCTCGCGGTGGGCCTGCGGATCCCGGTAGAAGGTCACCTCGGGAACGCCGAGGCAGTGCGGGTCCAGGCCCGTCGACACCACGACCAGACGGAATGCGGCGCGGGCCACGATCCCGTCGGCGGAACCGAACGGCCGCAGCCCCGACAGCTCACCGAGCACGACGGCGGCCAGGACCGGTGCGGGCACGCGGGTGCCTCCGGTGACGAGCTCGGCCAGCCCCTGCAGCCGCTCGGCGACCCCGGCGTCCGAACGCGGGCGTCCGAGGCTCTCGGGGACCACCCCGGTCCCGGAGGCCGCGAGAAGATGAAGGTGCGCGAGCTCCTGCAGCGGCGATCGCGTCCACACACCCACCGCCCGATCCAGGGACTCCCCGGTGAGCTCGCCGGCGACGCGCAGGGCGCCGGCCAGCACCTCGTCTGTTTCGGAGTCGGCATCCAACCGCACGGAGGCTCCCTCGACGCCCGCCGAGGCGCGGGCCCCGCGCAGCACGGATTCGGCGGCGGTGGTGGGCCACCCGCGTCGGTTCGCGGGGTGGCGGTGCACCGTGGCCAGTGCCGAGCGGGCGGCGTCTGCGGCCTCGGCCACGCCGGGCAACGCCACCAGCGGGGCGAGCGGATCGTCGGCAGAGGTGTTCACGGCATCGAGGTTACCGACCCGCCACCACCCGCGACATGGGGGTATCGCGCAGGCCAATCGCACGACACAGCCGATTATCAGCTGCCTCAACCGCTGTCGAGCTGGTGTAATCACGGCTACGACGCCGGCCCCGCCGGGACCCCGGCGCCCATCCCCCGACCCACGGAGGCCCCGTGAACCTCAAGGAACAGCTCGACGCCCTGCTCGACGCGACCGCCTTCGATTCCACCGGGACCAAGGTAGGCGCAGTGCGCCAGGTCTATGTGGACGATGCCAGCGGGAAGATCACCTTCGCGACCGTCTCCACCGGCATCTTCTCCGCCGACGCGATCGTACCGCTCCACGGCGCCCGCCTCCTCGACGACGAACTGCACCTCGATCACACCCGCAGCGTCATCCGGGATTCACCGCGCCCTGACAACACGGAGGACGCTCTCACCCCCGAGCAGGAACTCAAGCTCCTCGAGTACTACGGCATCGAGGCGCCGCATGGGAGCCGTCGCGAGTCCGAGCCGAAGCCCGGCGGCAAGCCCGGAGTCAAGGCCGGTGCCGACGCTGGAGGCAGGACCGACGCCAAGACCGACGCCACTGTCGACGCCAACAGCGCGGCCAAGGCCGAAGCCGGGGCCGACGCTGGCAAGACCGACGCCAAGGTCAGCGCGGCCAAGGCCGAAGCCGGGGCCGACGCTGGCAAGACCGACGTCCCCGAGCCGAAGTCCGGCGCCGAGAAGCCGAAGCCGGAGTCGAAGTCGCCCGCGAGCCCGGCCGCCGCCCCCAGGCCCGCCGGCAAGACGACGACCCCCGGGCCCGCCGGCCCTCGCAACGGTGTCTCCGAGCGTGGCGACGCCAGCAACGCCGCCGCCCGGCCCGACGCGAAGACCGCCGAGAAAGACGGGCCCGCCACCGCGCGAGAAGAGAAGGGGACGACGACAACGCCGCCGGCCTCCCCCTCCCCCGTGAAGACCCCCGGTTCCCCGGACCGCGCGACGGGCCCCCGCCCCGGATCCGCAGCCTCCGATTCCGCGCCTACCTCGCAGAACAGCGAGAAGGACGGCTCCGCAGAGCGCGACTGAACGCAGGGGGCGGGGCTCCCCCTTCCCTTCCCCCCGTCGGGTGGGTTACCGAACGTGCTGGCGTGGATGTGACTACGCTCACAGCCATCGGTCCGGTCGTTACCGCCGTGTCGACTCCGGCCGCCGTGAAATCCGTCCCCGAGAGAGAGCCTCTGATGACCGATCACGACCCCAATGAGACCTTCGCGCCTGATCCCGCGTTCGCCGCGCAGGCCAACGTCGGCGCCGACGAGTACGAGCGCGCGTCCGCCGATCGTCTGGCCTTCTGGGACGAGCAGGCGCGTCGACTGGACTGGGCTTCCGAGTGGAACGAGGTCCTTGACTGGACCGACGCCCCGGTGGCCAAGTGGTTCGTCGACGGCACCCTCAACGTCTCCTACAACTGCGTGGACCGCCACGTTGATGCCGGCAACGGCGACCGCGTCGCCATCCACTGGGTGGGCGAGCCCACCGAGGACTCCCGAGACATCACCTACGCCGAACTCAAGGACGAGGTGAGCCGCGCCGCCAACTACCTCAGCTCTCTCGGTCTGGTGGCCGGCGACCGCGTCGCGATCTACATGCCGCTACTGCCGGAGACCTACGTGGCGATGCTCGCCTGCGCTCGTCTCGGCCTGACCCACTCGGTGGTGTTCGCCGGATTCTCGTCCGCGGCTCTGCGCTCGCGTGTCGACGACGCGTCGGCGAAGGTGGTCATCACCGCGGACGGGCAGTTCCGCCGAGGCAAGCCCGCCCCGCTGAAGGCGGGCGTGGACGAAGCCCTGGGGGACTCGCTGCCCAGCGTCGACGGCCCGGCCGAGTCCGTGCAGAAGGTTCTCGTGGTCCGCCGCACCGGCATCGACGTGGACTGGAAGGACGAGCGGGACGTGTGGTGGGACGAGGTCGTCCCCGGCCAGTCCACAGCGCACACCCCGGAGGCCTTCGACTCCGAGCACCCGCTGTTCTTGCTGTACACCTCCGGCACCACCGGCAAGCCCAAGGGCATCGTGCACACCACGGGCGGCTACCTCACCCAGGCCTCGTACACCCATGACGTGGTGTTCGACCACAAGCCGGGCAAGGACGTCTACTGGTGCACCGCCGACGTCGGCTGGGTCACCGGCCACACCTACGGCGTCTACGGCCCGCTCTCGAACGGCGCGACCTGCATGGTCTACGAGGGCACGCCCAACTCCCCGAACGAGCACCGGCACTTCGAGATCATCGAGAAGTACGGCGTGACCATCTATTACTCGGCGCCGACCCTCATCCGGACGTTCATGAAGTGGGGTCGAGAGATCCCCCAGTCGCATGACCTGAGCTCGATCCGTCTCCTCGGCTCGGTAGGCGAGCCCATCAACCCGGAGGCGTGGCGTTGGTACCGCGAGCACGTCGGCGGCAACGCCGTCCCGATCGTGGACACCTGGTGGCAGACCGAGACCGGCGCCATCATGATCTCCCCGCTGCCGGGCGTCACCGAGACCAAGCCGGGCTCCGCTATGCGGGCACTGCCCGGGATCGACGTCTCCGTCGTCAACGGTGACGCCCAGGAGGTGCCGGCCGAGGAGCAGGGGTTCCTCGTGATCACCGAGCCGTGGCCGGCCATGCTGCGCGGCATCTGGGGCGACATGGAGCGGTACCGCGACACCTACTGGTCCCGCTTCGCCGAGGAGGGTTACTACTTCGCCGGTGACGGCGCCAAGTGGGATGCCGACGGCGCGCTGTGGGTCCTGGGTCGTGTCGACGACGTCATGAACATCTCCGGCCACCGGATCTCGACCTCCGAGGTCGAGTCGGCTCTCGTCGGCCACGACTCCGTCGCCGAGGCCGCTGTCGTCGGCGCCGACGACGAGACCACCGGCCAGGCGATCGTCGCGTACGTGATCCTGCGCGAGAGCGCCGTGGACAACCACGACCAGCACCGCGCACTGATCGACGAGCTGCGCGCCCGGGTCTCCACCGAGATCTCCCCGATCGCCAAGCCCCGGGACATCACGATCGTGCCCGAGCTGCCCAAGACCCGGTCGGGCAAGATCATGCGTCGTCTGCTCAAGGACATGGCCGAGGGACGCGACGGCGGCGACACGTCCACTCTCTCTGATCCCACGATCATGGAGCAGATCCGGACGAAGGGCACGCGCGGCTGACGGGTAGCGCGTGAAGGCAGCCACATGTCGTGGCACGATGGACGGCGGTACACCGGCCGACCGAGAAGACGGTGTATCCGTCGCCGGACAATGGAGGAACAACCGTGAGCCACGCCCAGGGAACCCACAAGCCGACCGAGGCCTCGATCCCCCTGCACGACGCCGACTCGATCGGCCGTGGCGACGCCAGCATCGGCACCTTGGTCAAGAACGCTTCGACGCACGTGTCCACGCTGATGCGCGCCGAGATCGAGCTCGCCAAGACGGAGGTCACCGAGCAGGTCAAGAAGGCCGCCACCGGCTCCGGCTTCTTCGTGGCCGCGCTGGTGCTGCTGCTCACCTCGTTCTTCCCGTTCGTGTTCATGTGGGCCAAGCTCATCTCGATGTGGTTCGGCACCAAGACCTGGGACTGGATGGGCTTCCTCATCGTGTTCGTGGTCCTGCTGCTCCTGGCCGGCCTCTTCGCGTTCCTCGGCTACCTCAAGATCAAGAAGATCCGTAAGCCGCAGCGCACGATCGACTCGGTCAACGACCTCAAGCTGGCGATGCCCACCGGCGGCGACCCCAAGCCCGGCACCGTGCGGGTCACCGAGACGCCCGAGCCGTCCGCGCGTCGCTGAACTCAGTAGTAGCTGACACGCTGAATCCGGCACGACTCTGAAACCCCCCGCGCACAGGCCGCCCGACCCGTCGATCGTCAGGATCGACGGGTCGTGGCGGCATCGTGATGTCTCGGCCAACGGCATCCGCCTGCACCTCGCCGAGGCGTTCCCGGAGAACACCCCGCCGGGCGAGCTCCCGCCCCTGGCGCTACTGATCCACGGGCTCAGCGGTATCTGGTGGACCATGCGTTCGCCCCTGCTCGCCCTGGCCGAGGCCGGTTTTCACGCCGTCGCCGTAGATCTCCGGGGCCACGGCGACTCCGACAAACCGCCCCGCGGCTACGACGCCTGGACCCTGGCGTCCGACATCACGAACCTCGTGCGTGCGCTCGGCCATTCCTCCGCAGTCATCGTCGGCCAGGGCGAGGGTGGATTCGTGGCGTGGACCGCCGCCTATCGACGGCCACGCGCGGTGAGGGGCCTCGTCGTCGTCGGATCTCCCCACCCACTGGCCATGCGCACCGCGGCGCTACGCGATCACGGGCAACGGCGCGCACTCGTGCCCCGCCTGCTGTCCGACCAGGCGCCGCGGTTGCCCGAGCGGCGGCTGACGCGTGACGGGGCGGCCGCCGTCGAGGAGATGCTGCGCAGCCGCTCGGGGCCCGACTGGCCCGAGACCGAGGACTTCCGCGAGTCCGCGGACCTGCTGCGGCGCGCGATGCTCATCCCCAAGGTGGCCCACCTATCGCTGGAGAGCCGGCGCTGGATGGTGCGGAGCCAGTTCCGTCCCGACGGCCGCGATTTCCGCCACACCGTCGCGGGCGTGCTCGACCAGCCGGTGCTGGGGATCAGCGGCGCGGAGGACAGGTTCGTCCTGCCGGAGACCGTCCGGGCGTCGGCGCCGTGGGCCCGCGATTTCCGGTCCGCCGAGGTGCCCGGCGCCGGCCACTACCCGGCGATGGAGGCCCCCGCGGAGACGTCGCGCCTGATCGTGGACTTCGCCCGCAGCGTCACCGACCCCTGACCGTCCGGCCGGCCGGCTCCACGGGCGCCCGCACCAACCCACAGCCGCCCAATCCACGACCGTCCAACCCACAACCGCCCGATCCCCGCAGTTGCAAGACATCCCTTCGCGATTGCCTGACAGAACGTGCGAAAACCCCCGTCGAACCGCACCAGAAGTCTTGCAACCGCGAAGGGATGTCGTGCAACTGCCGCTTAGCGCCACTGGGTGCTGGGTGCAACTGGATGTTGGACGTCACCGGCGGCTGCGCACCACAGGGCACCACTGGGTGCCACCGGGGGCCTGGCGTGCGCGCCGGGCCAACTGTCAGGCCAACCGCCACGCCAACCGTCAGGCCGCGCCCACGCAGGAGCCGGTCGGCACGGGACCCGGGGCCTCCAGCGCCTCCATGAGCTGCGGCAACACCTGCTCGACGGTGAGCGCGTAGCCGGTGTCGTCGGCATCCATCGCCGCGCCGAACACCACGCCCGCGACCTCGCCCTCCGGCGTGACCAGCGGGCCGCCGGAGTTGCCCTCGCGCACGGTGCCCCGCAGGATGTACACCTCGCGCTCGACGGTCTGCTGGCGGTAGATGTCCGGCCCGCGCAGGGTCACGCGCTCGCGGATACGCGCGGCGTCGGGGCGGTACGGACCGTTTCCGGGATAGCCCAGCACGATCGCGTTGTCCCCGGTCCGGGCGCGCTCCGCGGCGAACGGCAGCACCGGCGCCGACAGCTCGGGAACCCTCAGCACGGCCACGTCCACGCCGGGGTCGAAGACCACGACCTCGGCGGGCAGGTCGCGCCCATCAGACTGCACGGTCACCCGGTCCGTGCCCGCCACGACGTGCGCGTTGGTCATGACCAGGCCCGGCGCCGCCACGAAGCCCGAGCCCTCCAGCGCGCGGCTGCACGATTCGGCGCGCCCGAGGATCTTCAGCACCGACGGCTCGACCCGGTTGACGACCTCGGAGGACGAGAGCACCGGGTCCGGCGGCTCCACCTCCTGCAACGGGGTCGTCCCGAACGGCCCGAGGATGTCCGGCAGGCCGGTGGTGCCGAGAACCGAGGTGAACTCCGCCGGGATCCGCTGCAACTGCTCGGGCGCGATGTCGTCGACCTTCGCCAGCACCGACGACCCTCGGACGGCCTTGCCCAGCGAGGTGCCCTCCTGCGCGGCGACGGGCACGGCGACGAGCCACGCCACCAGCAGCATCGCGGCGGCCTGGAACACCGCGCCCACCGTCGAGTCGATGAGTCTGGCCCCGGTGCCCGAGAGGTATCTCCTGGCCGCCCGCCCGATGGTGACGCCGGCGATCTGACCGATGATCACCATCACCGCGATGACCGCCAGCCCGGCCGACAGCCTGCCGAGTGGCGAGTCGATCTCACGGACGAGATGGGGCGCGACCAGCAGTCCGGATGTAGCGCCGATGCCCACGCCCAGCAGCGCGAAACCCGAGGCCGCGGCGCCGTTGATCCAGCCCGAGATGGCCGCTGCCGCGGCGAGCGCGAACAGGGCCAGATCGAGCCACTGGGACCCCGTCACCGGTACCCCCGGCGCGGGTTGTCGGCGGGCAGGTCCAGCGGCTCCTCGCCGGGGGGAGCCTCCGCGGCGGAGCCGCCGGGGCCGGGGGCCTCGGAGTCAGAGGTGCCGGGGGCGGAGCCGTCGGTACAAGAGGGATCGGCGTCAGCAGCCGCACCGGTGTCCGTGGCGCCGGCGACCGCGTCGTCGTCGTCATGCCCCGAGCGCACGCCGGGCACTCCGGCGACGGTGCGGTCGGCCAACGGATCGGCGTGCTCGCGGCGGGCCTCCTCGGCCGACATGCGGTGCCGCTCCCCGTTTCCGGACGCCTCGAGGGTCTTCTCGAGGTCGCGGATGTCGCTGGTGTCCCAGTCCAGATCCCAGCCGGCCGAGTGGAACATGGCGGCGAGGATGCCCGCGGTGAAGCCCCACACCACCAGGTCGTCGTGTCCGAACGCCGGGCCGGTCCAGCCGGTGGTGTGCCGCAGGAGGAACCGGTTGGCGGGGTCGAGCAGCTCGTCGACGGGGACGGTCATCACCCGCGACGTCTCGCCCGGGTCCACCACGTCGACCTCCATCGGGTCCCGCCAGTAGCCGATCACGGGCGCGACCGAGTAGTTGGAGACCGGGATGTAGAGCTCGGGCAGCACCGCGAGCACGTCCACGCCGTCCGGGTCGAGGCCGGTCTCCTCCCACGACTCGCGCAGGGCCGCCTCGACGGGCCCGCTGTCGGTGTCGTCGACGCCCCCTCCGGGGAACGACACCTGCCCGGAGTGGCTGCGCAGCGTGGGCGCGCGGTGGGTGAGCAGGACGCGGGCGTCGCGCGGCGGGCGCGGCCCGGCCGCGTCCGGGGATCCGGAGAACAGCACGAGCACGGCCGCGTCGCGGTGCGGACGGCCGACCTCGCCTGCGCCGCGGTCCTCGGGCGGGCGCCGCTTGGGCAGCAGTCCGTCGAAACTGCCGTCGGTGCACGCCGCCAGCAGCGGGTCCATCCACCCGGGGTGCGGGACGCCGGTGATGTCCCCGGGCCGGGGCACGGGGCCGTCGGTGGTGCGGGGCGTCCACACGGCGGGCGCGTCGGCGCGGGGCGTGGAGCCGATGTTCTCGGCGGGCGCGGACCCGCCCCGGGGATCGGCGGTCACACCGTCACCCCGAGGTGCTCGGAGACGGCGTCCAGCACGTCCTGCTCGCTGTACATCGGCTGGATGAGCACGTGCGCCACGGTGCCGTCGGCGCGCACGAAGACGGTCAGCGGAAGCACGGGCGGCGCACCGAGGATTCCGGGCAGCTCCTCCTCCTGGTCGGAGACGGAGATCATCTGATCGATCCCCAGCGCGCCGAGCGTGTCGAAGCCCTTGGTCTCGGACGGGTCGGTGTGGGAGACGACCACCCGCACCCGGTCGCCGAGCGTGTCGGCGGCCTCCTGGATGGCGGGCAGCTCGCGGCGGCACGGCTCGCACCAGTAGGCCCACATGTTGATCACCATCGGCGTGCCGGCCTGGATCTTGCCCAGCGTGGTGGTGGAACCGTCGTCCATGCAGCGCACCATGAGGCCTGCGACGGGGCCCTCCGTGGTGGCCGCGGCAGCGCTGTCGCGGCACTCGGGGAGGTCGACGGCGGCGCGTGCCTCGGGGTCCACGACCGTGACGGGCTCATCCGGCGAGGGGCCGCCGACGGGCGGCGCGGCCTGGGGAGACAGGGCGGGGGTGTCGTTCCCGGCCTGGGCGGTGGTGTCGTCCTCGGAGCCACCCAGGGTGGTGAGAAGGGCGACGACGACGCCGACCAGCACCACGAACGCGACGATCGTCCACCGAATCGAGGCGGTCATACCTGATCTCCCAGTCCGACCAACTCCAGAAGGTGGTCTCGTTCGGGCCCGGCCACGAGGCGGGCTGCGGCCACCGGATCGAGCGGGCCGGCCTCGCCCGCGGACGGGCAGTCGTCGGCCAGGACGCACGCCCCGCACGCGGCGGTACGGGCGTGGCACACGCGGCGGCCGTGGAAGATGATCCGGTGACTGGCATCAGTCCAGGTCGGGCGTGGCAGCAGCGTGGCCACCTCACGCTCGATGCGCACCGGGTCGGTCGCCTCCGTCCACTTCCACCGGGCCACCAGTCGCATGAAGTGCGTGTCGACGGTGATGCCCGGGACGCCGAAGGCGTTGCCGAGGACCACGTTGGCGGTCTTCCGGCCGAAACCCGGGAGGGTGACCAGGTCCTCGAGCCGCTGCGGCACCTCGCCGTCGTACTTCTCCACCAGGGCCGCGCCGAGGCCCTGGATGCTCCGCGCCTTGTTCCGGTAGAAGCCCGTGGGGCGGATGAGTGACTCGAGCTCCTCCCGGTCCGAGCCCGCGTAGTCGGCGGCGGTCCGGTAGCGCTTGAACAGCGCCGGGGTGACCTCGTTGACCCTCTTGTCAGTGCACTGGGCCGACAGGATGGTGGCCACGCTCAGCTCGAGCGGGTCCGTGAAATCGAGCTCGCAGTACACGTGCGGGAACGCGGTCTCGAGTGTGCGGAGCATGCGTCTGGCGCGGCGGGTGCGCCCGAGGTCGGTTTCCACCCCCCTCGCGGCAACCCCTCGCCTGCGACGCTTCGGGGAAGCGGGAGCGGGGTCGGGCATGAGTCCACATTACGGCTAGTCAGGTCCCCGGCGAGCAGCCGCTCCGACGAGTTCGGCCACCGAGCCGCGCGCGCCGCTGTGATGAGACCTCCCCGTCAGGCCGGACGGCCGAGGTGCTGATGATTCGGCGCACCCGGGCAGCGGAGGTGGGGCCGGGGGTGGATAATCAGACCCATGCAGGGAATCCTCGTCGTTCTGGTTCCGGTCCTCCTGGCCGGCTTCGCGCTCCTCATGGACAGGTTCGAGTCAGCGATCCTCGCCGAACCCGAACAGATCGAGGCCTGACTGCCGCAGTTCGACCGCGCGTTGGTCACACCAGCGGGGCATGAACGACTACAGTGGTTTTCGCCACACGCACGCCATGGCGCGGATCAGCATGTCCGCGCCCGAACGGAGGGTCACAGACTGTGACGATTGATCGCCGCACGGACCAGTCTGCCGACGACGTCCTCACCCGGGCAGGTATTTTCCAAGGTGTCGAACCCGCAGCGGTGTCCGCCCTACGTGACGACCTGACGCGCGAGGAATACTCGAAGGGTGACGTGATCATCCGCGAGGGCGAGCAGGGCGACAGCCTGTACATCGTCACCTCCGGCAAGGTGAAACTCTCCCGCAAGGCGCCGGACGGCCGCGAGAACCTGCTGTCCATCCTGGGCCCGTCCGACATGTTCGGCGAGCTCTCCATCTTCGACCCGGGCCCGCGCACCTCGTCGGCCGTGTGTGTCACCGACGTGACCGTGCAGGCCATGGACCGGTCCGCGCTCAAGCGCTGGATCGCCGAGCGGCCCGAGATCTCCGACCAGCTGCTGCGGGTGCTCGCACGTCGTCTGCGCCGCACGAACAACAACCTGGCGGACCTGATCTTCACCGACGTCCCCGGCCGCGTGGCCAAGGCGCTGCTGCAGCTCGCCCAGCGGTTCGGCACGCAGGAGGGCGGCAACATCCGCGTGACGCACGACCTCACGCAGGAGGAGATCGCCCAGCTGGTCGGCGCCTCGCGCGAGACCGTGAACAAGGCCCTGGCCGAGTTCGCACACCGCGGCTGGCTGCGGCTCGAGGGCAAGAGCGTCATCATCTCGGACACCGAGCGTCTGGCCCGCCGCGCCCGCTGACCCGCACCCCGCCCGCCGGGGCCTTGGCCGCCGCAGCCCACGGGCCCCGGCCTCCGCGCCGCCACCAACCCGTCGACCCGTCGAGAAGAGGGTTCCGCACACATCGCCCGAGAGGCAGGTGCGCGGAACCCTCTTCTCGTTGAGTCGGACGGCCACTCGCGCACTTCAGTCGCGCTCTCGACTACTCGCCGTCGAAGGGGCGCAGATCTCGCTCGCGCCGCGCCGCGTCCAGGGAAACGTGAAGCGGTGCGGCCACTCGGCGGGGTGGCGCGGGGGTCAGGCGCCGGCGTCGGAGTCGAGGCGGTCGAGGTAGCGCAGCGCCACCTTGGTCGACTGCTCGGCCACCTTGAGCAGGAAGGGCGTCACGTCGCGGTAGATGTGCTGCGTGATCGCGGTGGCGTCGGCATCGCGGCCCAGCTCGGCGCGGGCGGCGATGATCTGCTCGAGCCGATCCCGCCTGTGCTGCCCGAGCACCTGGGCGGCGCGGCCGGTGTCCTCGACGTCCGGTCCGTGCCCGGGGATTCCGGTCACCCCGGCGGCCCGCCCGGCCAGCAGGTCCATGCTGCCCAGGTAGTCGCCGAGGTCGCCGTCGGTCGAGTCGAGCACCGTCGAATCCCGGCCCAGGATCGTGTCGCCGAGGACCACGCAGTCGGCCGGCGCGGTGAACCCGGTACCTGCGGCCCGGACTTCGAGACTCACCGAGTCCGCGGTGTGGCCCGGGGTCGCCAGCACGATGATGTCCAGGCCGGCAGCGTGAATCACCTCGTCGTCGTCCCCACCACCCGGCACCAACGGTGCCGCATCGCGGCAGAAGCGCTCCTGCACGGCCCGCACGGGGGCGTCGGTGAACGCGCGAAGGTGGTCGATGCCGTCGGTGTGGTCGCCGTGGCGATGGGTGACGACGACGAGCTCGATCTCCCCCACGATCGCCGCGATCCGCTCGGCGTGCGCGCGGTCGTCGGGCCCCGGGTCCACCACCACACAGGTCGGCGACCCGGGCGCCCGCAGGACGACCGTGTTGGTCCCCTCGAACGTCATCTCGGAGGGGTTGTCGCAGAGGATGACCCCGGACAGCTCCGTGACGGGGCGCAGCGTCTCGTACGCCGGAAAACTGATGGGGGCCAGTCCTGCAGACATCTGATCTATCCCTCGACCTCGATGATGAGCTCGACCTCGACCGGCGCGTCGAGCGGGAGCTCCGAGACGCCGACGGCCGAACGGGCGTGGACGCCCGAGTCGCCGAAGATCTCACCCAGCACGTCCGAGGCGCCGTTGAGCACGGCCGGCTGGCCGTTGAAGCCCGGCGCGGAGGCGACAAATCCAACGACCTTGACGATCCGCACCACGCAGTCGATGCCGACGAGACCGTCGACCGCGGCGAGCGCGTTGAGCGCGCAGGTGCGAGCCAGGTCCGTGGCCTGCTCGGGCGACACCGCGGCACCGACCTTGCCGGTCGCGGCGAGCGCGCCGTCGACCATCGGCAGCTGGCCGGAGGTGTAGACGAAGTTGCCGACCCGCGTGGCGGGGACGTAGTTGGCGACCGGCGGCACGACCGTCGGCAGCTCCAGCCCCATCTGCTCCAGCTTGCGGGTCCAGTAACCGGCGGACTCGGTCTCGGGCATCAGAGCTGACGCTTCATGTAGGCGACATGCTGTTCGCCCGTGGGGCCGGGCAGCACGGAGACCAGCTCCCAGCCGTCGCCTCCCCACTGATCGAGGATCTGCTTGGTGGCGTGCGTCAGCAGGGGAACCGTCACGTACTCGAACCGGGGGGCACTGGTGGCTTCGCTCATGCCCCCACTCTAGGGAAGTCGGGAGCGACCCGCGCGGGATGGTCACTGGGCTTAGTCTGGAGCACATGCCGTCCACTGAGAGTTCGGGCCCCCAGGCGCCACCGCGGCCGACCATCGCCGACGAGTTGTCGACCGGCTGGTCCGACGACTCGAAGCGCGCCGATCTGCACTACGTGTCCGGAAAGGGTGGCACCGGCAAGACCACGGTCGCCGCCTCCCTCGCGCTCGCGCTGGCCTCGACCGGCAAGAAGGTCCTGCTGGTGGAGGTCGAGGAACGTCAGGGCATCGCCCGGATCTTCGACCGGTCCCCGCTGCCCTACCGCGAGGAACTGGTCGCGCGGGTCGACGGCGGCGGCAAGGTGTACGGACTGGCGATCGACATCGAGGCCGCGATGCTCGACTATCTCGACACGTTCTACCGCCTGGGAGTGGTGGGCAGGGTCATGAAGTCGGTCGGCGCGATCGAGTTCGCCACCACCATCGCGCCCGGGCTCAAGGACGTGCTGCTCACCGGCAAGATCTACGAGGTCGTCACGCGCGAGCGCGCCAAGAAGGAGGTCGTCTACGACGCCGTGGTGGTGGACGCCCCGCCCACGGGCCGGATCGGCAAGTTCCTCGACGTGACCACCGCGATGGCCGACCTCGCCGGCGGCGGCGGTCCCATCCGTCGCCAGGCGGAGGCGGTGGCCGAGCTGGTCCACTCCGAGCGCACCGTCGTCCACCTGGTGACGCTGCTCGAGTCCCTGCCGGTGCAGGAGACCCTCGAGGCGATCACCGAGCTCAAGGGCCACGGCCTGCGGATGGGACAGGTGGTCATCAACCGCGCCGAGTCCCGGCATCTGGACGACGCCGCGCTCGAGCGCGTCGCCGAGGAGGAGATCGACGCCGCGGCCGTGCTCACCGGCCTCGAGGCCACCGGTGTCGAGGTCGACGACGAAGGGCTTCAGGGGCTCCTGGTGGAGGCCATCGAACACGCGCGCGTCGCACGCGGTCAGCTGCGGGCCGGCGAAACGCTGACGTCGGCCGGATGCCCCACCCTCGTCCTGCCCGCCCTCCCGCACGGGGTCGAGGTCACCGATCTCTACGACCTCGCCTCCGCCCTCGTCGACCAGGGAGTCCGCTGACATGGCCAGTCATCTCGACATCACCGCACTGCTCACCGACCTCCAGACCCGCGTGGTGGTCTGCACCGGGGCCGGCGGCGTGGGTAAGACCACCACCGCCGCGGCCGTCGCGTTGCGGGCCGCCGAGCTCGGCCGCGACACCGTGGTGCTGACCATCGACCCTGCCCGCCGGCTCGCCCAGGCCCTCGGGATCGACGAGCTCTCCAACGAGCCCTCCCCCGTGGAACTCACCGCGGAGCAGGGCGAGGCGGGCGGGTCGTTGCACGCGATGATGCTCGACATGCGTCGCACGTTTGACGAACTGGTCACCGCCAACACCACGCCCGAGAAGGCCCGGTCGATCCTCGACAACCGCTTCTACCAGACGATGGTCACCTCGTTCGCGGGCACGCAGGAATACATGGCCATGGAGAAGCTCGGGCAACTGCTCGAGGATTCGACGTGGGATCTCGTCGTCGTCGACACTCCTCCCTCCCGCAACGCACTCGACTTCCTCGACGCCCCGAGCCGGCTCGGCTCGTTCCTCGACAGTCGGCTCATGCGGTTGCTGTCCGCGCCCGGCCGCGGCGTGGGGCGGCTGGTGACCGGCGCGATGAGCACGGCCATGCGTGGGGTGTCCGCGGTGGTCGGCTCATCGATGCTCAAGGACGCGTCCGAGGTGGTGGTGGCGCTCGACACGACCTTCGGCGGGTTCACCGCACGCGCCGCACGCACGCAGGAGATACTGCGGCGCAAGGGCACCGAGTTCCTGGTGGTCTCCTCGGCCGAGCGGCCGGCGCTACGCGAGGCGGCGTTCTTCGCCGAACGACTGTCCGAGGAGAACATGCCGCTGTCGGGGGTGGTGATCAACCGGACGCACCCGCGGCTGACCGACATCAGCGCCGAGCAGGCCGGGGCCGCCGCTGACCGACTCGTCGGCGAGAATCCCGAGGCCGAAGCCGTGCTGCGTATCCACGCCGACCGCGCCCGGACCGCCCGGCAGGAACTACGCCTGTTGGAGTCGTTCACCGACACCCACCCCGACGTGCGGATCGTGGGCGTGCCCTCGCTGCCGTTCGACATCTCCAACATCGAGGCGCTGCGCGCGGTGGGCGATCAGCTCTGCGGGTAGGGCTGGCCGCCCGCCTCTGCCCGGCGTGACCGCCGAGCGGCCGGGACGCCCGTCGAGCGGCCGGGAAGTCCGTCGACGAACCTCCCGGCGCGAGGGGTCAGTAGACGGCGGAGTGTCGCTCGATCTGCTGGGCGAAGAAGTCCGCCCAGGACCGGACCTCGGGGTGCTGCTTGAGCAGTGCGCGGCGCTGACGCTCGGTCATGCCGCCCCAGACGCCGAACTCGACCCGGTTGTCCAGCGCGTCGGCACGGCACTGGAGCAGCACCGGGCAGTGACGGCAGATGGAGGCCGCCTTACGCTGGGCGGCTCCGCGGACGAAGAGTTCATCCGGATCGATGTCCTTGCAGCGGGCCTGGGCCACCCATTCCTGGCGGCCCTCCCCGATAATGGTCTCCTCGGAGCCGAGAGGATTGCTTGAACCGGGGCGGACCCCGACGTCGGAGGAGCGGGAAGTCCCGGGAAGGGTAGCCGTCATCGAAGAACCCCTGTCTGCAAGGAACAACGGGCGCCAGTCGCACGCTGTTCCGGCCTTCTGAATACACCCGGCGCGGCGTACTCACCGTGTCCGCGAAGGCCTCGCATGGGCTGAGACCTGTGATGAAGGTCTCATTCATTTCGAAACGCCTCGCGTTCCCTCATATTGTTACCGCAGTCACACAACAGAAGTAAAGAGTCGTGTCCAGGTCGGGCCGCAGAGGGTGGTGTAGCGGGGGTGGTCACGTACTCTGTGCACGTGTCAGGTATGAGTTCGCTGGGGAAGCTGGTCGCGACGTGCGTCGCTGCCGGGGTGGTGGCTGCCGGGGCGCTGTTCCCGCTGGCCGGAGCGGCCGGACTCGCGTCCAACAAGATGGCCGATTCCTTAGCCGGAACGTCGGCCGACCTGATCAAGGGCGACCTGCCGTCCATCTCCACGGTCACCGACGCGAACGGCGAGCCCATCGCCTGGCTCTACGACCAGCAGCGGGTACTCGTCCCCAGCGAAGAGATCTCGCAGAACATGAAACTCGCGATCATCGCGATCGAGGACCGGCGATTCGCCGACCACAACGGGGTGGACTGGCGCGGCACGGTCCGCGCCGCGCTGACCAACGCCACGTCCGGCGAGGTCGAGCAGGGCGCGTCGACGATCGACCAGCAGTTGGTGAAGAACTACCAGTTCCTGGTCTCCGCGGAGAACGACGCGGAGCGCCGGGCCGCGGTGGAGACGACCCCCGCGCGCAAGATCAAAGAGATCCGTATGGCGCTCACCCTCGACGGCGAGATGAGCAAGGACGACATCCTCACCAAGTACCTCAACCTCATCTCGTTCGGCAACGGCTCGTTCGGCATCCAGACCGCCGCGCAGACGTACTTCGGTGTCGACGCCGCCGACCTCACGGTCCCCCAGGCGGCGATGCTCGCCGGAATGGTGCAGTCGACCAGCCAGTTCAACCCGTACGCCAACCCCGAGGACACCAAGCAGCGCCGCGACACCGTCATCAGGACGATGGTCGACACCGGCGCCATCACCCCGTCCGAGGGCGCGCAGTTCGTCAACGAGCCCCTCGGCGTTCTCGAGCGGCCCAACTCCCATCCCCGCGGCTGCATCACCGCGGGTGATCGCGGGTTCTTCTGCGATTACGTGCTCCAGTACCTCGACGAGAACGGCCTGAGCCGGTCGATGGTCGAGGAGGGCGGCTACACCATCCGCACGACCCTCGACGAGACCGTCCAGGCCAACGTCCAGCGCGCGCTCGACACCTACGGCAACCCCGCCACCGAAGGCGTGGCCGAGGTGATGAGCGTCGTGCGCCCGGGCAAGGAGTCCCACAAGGTCGTCGCGATCGCCTCGAGCCGCCAGTACGGGCTCGAGTTGGGCGACAGCCAGACCGTCCAACCGCAGCCGTTCTCCCTGGTCGGTGACGGTGCCGGCTCGGTGTTCAAGATCTTCACGGTCGCGGCGGCCCTGGAGAAGGGCATGGGTGCCGACACGACCCTGTCCGTGCCGAACCGCGTCCAGGTGTCCGGGCTCGGTGCGGGCGGCGCCCGCGGCTGTCCCCCCGGCCAGTACTGCGTGGAGAACGCGGGCTCGTACCCGGGCTCCCTGTCCGTGACCGACGCCCTCGCCCAGTCGCCCAACACCACGTTCGTCAACCTCATCAAGGACGTCGGGGTGGCCCCCACCGTGGACATGGCCACGCGCCTGGGCATGCGCTCCTACGAGCGCAAGGGCACCGCGGCCGACGGCGACTCGATCAGCGGGTTCATCAAGAAGAACAACCTCGGCTCCTTCACCCTGGGCCCGTCGGCCGTGAACGCGCTCGAACTGTCCAACGTCGGTGCCACCCTGTCCTCCGGCGGCGTCTGGTGCCCCCCGAGCCCCATCGAGTCGATCACCGATCGCACCGGCAAGCGCGTCGAACTGAACGAGCCGGGCTGCGAGCAGGTGGTCGACGAGGGCCTCGCGAACACCCTCGCCGTCGCCATGTCCAAGGACTCGGTGGGCGCGGGCACCGCGGCCGGGGCGGCCGGTAGCGCCGGGTGGAACCTGCCGATGTCCGGCAAGACGGGGACCACCGAGGCCAACCGCTCGTCGGCGTTCCTGGGCTTCACCAACAACTACGCGGCGGCCGTCTACGCCTTCAACGACGGCACCACCACCACCGAGCTGTGCACCAGCCCGCTCCGGCAGTGCTCGTACGGCAACCTGTTCGGCGGAAATGAGCCCGCACAGACCTGGTTCTCGGCGTTCTCCCCGATCTCCGACATCTACGGCCCGGTGTCCCTGCCGTCCCCGGACCCCGCCTACCAGCGGGGCACCAGCCGATCCGGAATGCCGGACGTCGAGGGGATGAGCCAGTCCGCCGCGACGTCACTGCTCACCAATGCCGGCTTCATCGTCAACACCCAGTTCGTCTCCGGCGCCGGGCGCCCCTACGGCACGGTCGTGGGCGTCGACGGCGGGACCGGCATCCCCGGATCCCAGGTCACGTTGCGGGTGTCCGACGGCTCCGGTGGCAGAGCAGGGGGCGGCGCCTCCGGCGGTCAGGGAGCCAGTGGACCGAACGCCCCGATCGGCGACGAGCCCGTGGTGCTCGAGGTGCCCGGATTGGCCCCGATCACCATCTCGCCGCCGAGATAGGCCCGCGTTTCGCCGGTAGTCTGGACGGATGCAGCGCCCCACTCGCAAGACCCGCAGTTCCACTCAATCGGCCACCCGTGCGGGGGCCCTGGTCGCCGGGGCCGTCGTCGCCGGGACCGCCTACGCGAGCGGCTGGGAGCGCAACAATTTCGCTCTGCGCCGCCAGTCCCTGCCCCTGCTGGCCCCCGGGTCCGAGCCGCTGACGATCCTGCACATCTCGGACCTTCACATGATGCCGGGCCAGAGGCGCAAGCAGCAGTTCATCACCTCGCTGGCCGCGCTCGAGCCGGATCTGGTGATCAACACCGGCGACAACCTGTCGAGCGAGCGGGCGGTGCCGTCGGTCGTCCAGGCGCTCGGCCCGCTGCTCGGCCGGCCCGGGGCGTTCGTGTTCGGCTCCAACGACTACTACGCGCCGGTGCCCAAGAATCCGCTGCCCTACATCGGGATCGGCCGGAAGAAGCACTCCTCCATCCCGTTGCCGTGGCGGGATCTGCGGGCGGCGTTCGCCGAGCGCGGCTGGGTCGACGCCACCCATCGCCGCGCCGAGATCAATGTCGACGGGCGTCGTGTGCTGGTCGCCGGCGTCGACGACCCGCATATCGGCCGGGACCACTACGACGAGATCGCGGGGCCCGCCGGTCCCGCGTTCGATCTGCGCATCGGCCTGGCGCACACCCCGGAGCCGCGCGTTCTCGACCGGTTCGACGCGGACGGCTACGACCTCGTGTTCGCCGGCCACACCCACGGCGGGCAGCTGTGCCTGCCGACGGGCGCGATCGTCACCAACTGCGGCATCGACCGCTCGCGGGCCCAGGGTCTGTCGGCGTGGGGTCGCAACCTCATCCTGCACGTGTCGGCGGGGCTCGGGACCTCGCCGTTTGTGCCTGTTCGGACGTTCTGTCGGCCCGAGGCCACGCTGTTGGAACTGATCGCCGTTCCGGGAGGTGGCGACGACGACGCCGAGGTCCCGGTGACGCCTCTACAGGAACGGATTCCGCAGCCCGCCTGACCCGGTTTCGCGATTCTCGGGGTGGGGCGCTAGAGTATCCATCGTTGTCACCGGGGTATGGCGCAGCTTGGTAGCGTGCTTCGTTCGGGACGAAGAGGTCGTGGGTTCGAATCCCGCTACCCCGACAATGAGAAGTCCCGGGTCACGGATGTGGCCCGGGACTTCCGCCATTTGCGCGCATTCGCTGACCTGCAGGATGACTGCGATCCGGAACTCCTGCTCTGTGGCGGCGATCTCCGTCACCTCTCCTCGGATTTTCGGTGCACCCCGGTCTCGCCGGTCCGTAAGGTCGTGGCATGACCTCCCAGAACGACGCCCCCCACGCCGATTCCGCCGCCGCCACCGAAGTCGGCGCCTCTGCCGCTGACGCCGCCGCGTCCGGCGCTGCCGACGCCGCCTCCTCGGTCCACCCGAACTTCGGCCGCATCACCACGAGCGGCCGGGGCAACGCCGAGCTGTCGGCTGCGCTGCAGAAGGTTCTGGACGGCGCGTGGTCGGATACGCGTGCGGAGACCCGCGCGGCCATGACCCGGGACATGGTCAACCCGCTCGGGCTGACCATGGAGGAACAGCGGGCCCACACGTTGACGCAGTTGCAGCGTCTCGCCGAATCGGGGATGCCACGGCTCGGATTCCGCGAGGAGGACGGCGGCACCGGTGACACGGGCGCCGCCCTCACCTCGTTCGAACTGCTGGGCCACCTGGACCTGTCGGTGATGGTCAAGGCCGGTGTGCAGTGGGGGCTGTTCGGCGGGGCGATCGCCAACCTCGGCGACGCGGAGACCCGCAAGAAGTACCTGCCGAGCGTGATGTCGCTGGACCTGCTGGGCTGCTTCGCGATGACGGAGATCGGCCAGGGCTCCGATGTGCAGAACCTGGAGACCACGGCGACATTCGATGCCGAGACCGGCGAGTTCGTGGTCAACACCCCCACGCCTAGTGCGGAGAAGGCGTACATCGGCAACGCCGCGCGCGACGGCCGGCTGGCCGCCGTGTTCGCTCAGCTCGTCACCGTCGAGAACGGCGAGGAACTGCGCCACGGCGTCCACTGCCTGCTCGTGCCGATCCGGGACGAGGCCGGTGACGTCATGCCTGGCGTGACGATCACCGACCACGGCCACAAGGGCGGCCTGCTCGGCGTGGACAACGGGCGGATCAGGTTCGACGAGGTCCGGGTCCCGCGGGAGGCGCTGCTCAACCGGTTCGGCTCCGTCGACGAGCAGGGCCGCTATTCCTCGCCGATCGACTCGGTGGGGGCCCGGTTCTTCACGATGCTCGGCACGCTGATCCGCGGCCGGGTGTCGGTGGGCGCGGCGTCGGGCGCCTCGGCCCGCACGGCGCTGGCGCTGGCGGTGCGCTACTCGCTGATCCGCCGCCAGTTCGACCACCCGGAGACGGGCAAGGGCATCCCGCTGCTGGAGTACCGCGAGCACCAGCGTCGCCTGATGCCGCTCGTCGCCCGCGCGTACGCCTACGCCTGCGCGCAGAACGCGATCGTGGCCGAGCTGGCCGAGTTCGAGGAGAACCCGGACGCCTTCGACGAGGTTCGTCGTCGCGAGATGGAGACCCACGCGGCCGGGATCAAGGCCACGGTCACCTCGTTCGCCAACGACACCATCACCGAGGCGCGCCTGGCCTGCGGCGGCGCCGGCTACATGGCCGAGAACCTGCTCACGGAGATGCGCAAGGACTGCGACGTGTTCTCGACGTTCGAGGGCGACAACGTGGTGCTCACCCAGCTCGTCGGCAAGGAGTTGATGAGCGCCTACGCGGCGGAGTTCGGCGACATGGACCAGCGCGAGACCGTGGCGTTCGCGTTCAACACGGTCGCCGACGTGGTGCAGGAGAAGGCCCGCACGTCGACGCTGTGGCAGAAGCTCGTCGACGCGGTGACGGATCGCGAGCACACCGACATCCTGGACCGCGGCAATCAGCTCGAGCTGCTCGTGGACCGCGAGGAGCACCTGCTGGAGACCGTGGCCCGGCGTCTGCGTAAGGCCCAGGGGCAGGACGGCTCGGCGGCGTTCAAGGTGTTCAACTCGGCCCAGGACCACCTGCTGCAGGCCGGCCGCGCGCACATGGACAGCTGGGTGTTCTCCCGGTTCGCCGAGGCCGTCGACGCCTGCGAGGACCCGGAGGCCAAGGAGGTCCTGGGCATGCTGTGCGACTTGTACGTGCTCGACATCGTGGACCGCGACAAGGGCTGGTTCCTCGAGCACAACCGCCTGACCACCGAGCGCACCAAGGCGGCCACCGCGGCCTACAACCGGCTGTGTACGAAGCTCGCCGGCCGGGCGCGGACGCTTGTCGACGCCTTCGCGGTTCCCGAGTTCGTGTTCGAGGTGCCGATGCTCAACGGCGGCGGCGTCGACAGCATCGCGGATCCCACCGACGCCTGACCGACACCTGCCCGACGCCTGCCCCCTCCCGCCGCGGTTGCACGACATCACCCCGTAGCTGCAAGACATCTGGTGCGAGATCCGGCACGAATTTCGCACAGTTTGTCGTGCAACCGGAGGGGAGTGTCTTGCAACCGAACAGCTCGGCCGGGGTCGGGCGGATCGTGCGACGGGGTAGGGCCCGCGCGGCGGGGTAGCGGATCGTGCGGCCGGGTAGCGGATCGTGCGGCGGGTGGCGGACCCGGGTGAAGGGCAGATCCGAGCGGCGGTAGCGGGTTCCGGCTTATTTACGGGCGGCGGCCACGCGGATGGCCAATCCGGAGCACACGGCCACGGCGACCAGGACGACAGCCGCAGTCCACACGACCGAGCTCGATCCGGCCAACAGGAGGGCGTCCAGGGCTGCGGTGGCCTGCCCCGTCGTCGTCGCCGAGGTGGCCGTGACCACCGCCGACGGCGCGCCGCCCGCGACCCACACCCACCACGCCACGCCGGCGGAGAGCCCCGCGAGGACCACCGCGACGATCCGGCCCGGCCACTCCCCCAGCACCGCGCCGAGCGCGCGCCAGAGCAGGGAGGATGCGACGACGACGAGGCCCACCACCGCCACGACCGCGATCGCCGAGACGACGGACGGGACATCCGCCGTGGCCAGCCCCCACGCGGACAGGCCCGCGGTGAGCACGATCAGGGCCAGGATCTGCTCGGCGAGCGAGGAGCCCGGCCGGCGGACGAGCTGGACGAGCAGCGCCCCCAGGACGGCGGCCGCGGCCACCCCGAGGATCCCGGCCGACGTGCGCCGCTGCGAGTCCTGTGCGGCCGCGGCGGCCTCGAGCCCGGCGTCGCCCTGTTCGGCTGCCAGGGCACGGCCGGTCTTGCCGATCGCGTCCTGCGTGCGGCCGGCCGAGTCGGACACACTGGCGGCGCCGTCGCGGAGGGTGCCGGCGCCGTCGGCGAGGGTGGCCGCTCCTGTGGCCAGTTCGCGGGAGCCGCGGGTGGCCTCGTAGATGCCGTCGCGCAGCGGGGCTCCGGGGGCGGAGAGCTGGCGGGCGAGTTCGTCGGCGCCACCGGAGAGACGGTCGAGGTCGTTCAGCATGCCCTGGTTCATGCCCTGGGACTGGAGCTGACTTTTGAGGCCCAGCAGGGCCTCGCGGGCCCGAACGTTCTCGGGGGCGTCACCCTGGAGTCGGGAGACGGCGTCGTCGATCGCGGTCAGGACCTGGCCCTGGATCACGGCGACACCGCGGACGGCGCCGACGAGCCGGCCCACCCCGCCGGCGAGTTCGTCGGCGCCTGTGCCCGCCTGCCCCATCCCGTTCTGGAGTTGCTCCATCCCGGCCGCGAGCTCGGCCGAGCCGTCGCGCAGCTGGTCCGCGCCGCCAGACAGTTCGGCGGTGCCGTCGCGCAGCTGGCCGGTACCGGCGACCGTGAACGAGGAGTTGGCCGAGGCTTCCGACAGTGCCGACTGGACGGGGCCGCCCGTGCCGGCGGCGGCGTCGGGCTGCTGTGGGGCCGGGCCCACCACGGCCCAGAGCGCGGCCAGAGCGAGCGGGATGACGATGAGGATCAGGCCGACGAGGCGTCGGATCACGCCCGGGCCGACGGTCGCGTCGTCAGGCTCATGCTCCTGCCCGGCTTCCTCCGCGTCCGCGTCCACCGTGGGTAGGACGTCGGTGTCCGGATCGGGTGCGGTGTCCGGATCGGGTGCAGGTCCGGTGCCCGCACCCGCGTTCGCGTTCGCGGCCGGGATCGCGAATGGCTTCGCCGAAGGTGACTTCGAGGGGCTCATGTCGGCAGCGTATCCGCTGGACAGCGACGTTCCCGCAGGTCACCCGGCACGTCATCGGATCGGTGTCACAGTCGGTTGTTAAACTCCTGCAAGACGGATCACAGCCGGAACGCCGCCGGGTGTGACCGGTGTGACCGACCTCGGCTGCCCCTCGCAGCGTCTGACCCCCGCGCGCTGCCGCCGCAGGAAGGAGCCATGAGCCCCGTTCTCGCAATCGCCGCGGCCGGACTCGCCGCACTGCTGGCGTGGCCACTGACCCGTTGGCTCGGGCGGGGTGCCGGGTGGCCACTGGCCGCGCTGTATCTCGCCGGGGCGGTGGCGCTGCTGCCGCCGATCTCGCGGGCCCTCTCGGGCATGCCAGACCGGGTCGTGCGCATACCGTGGGTGCCGGCGCGGAACTGGACCCTGGATCTGTTCGCCGATCCCACCGGGTTGTTCTTCGCGATGCTCGCGCTGGTGATCGGCGCGATCGTGCTCGTCTATTCCACCTCGTACCTGCCCGGGCGTGCTGTGCTCAGCCACGCCGGCGGCGGTTCCGGTGGTCGGCGCGGCGGACCGCAGCACTACGGCTTCTACCAGCTCATGACGCTGTTCACGGTCTCAATGCTGGGGTTGGTCCTCACGGACTCGCTGGTCCTACTCTTCGTCTGTTGGGAACTCACGTCGCTGGCGTCGTTCGCGCTCATCGCGAACTCGGGCCGCAGGGCGTACTCCTCGGCGTTCCGGACGCTGGTCGTGACGTTCCTCGGCGGTCTGGCCCTGCTGGCGGCGGTCGTCGCTATCTGGCTGCGAACCGGCGCCACCTCGATCTCGGGGGCCCTGGTCCACAACGTGTGGTCCACCGATCCGAAGTTCACAGCAGCGATCGCGGTGCTGGTGGCGCTGGCCGCTTTCACCAAGTCCGCCCAGTTCCCGTTCCACTTCTGGCTGCCGGACGCGATGGCCGCCATCACGCCGGTCAGCGCGTACCTGCACGCCGCGGCCGTAGTGAAGGCCGGCATCTTCCTGCTCATCCGCTTCTCGCCGATCTTCCACGACGTGGCGGTGTGGAACGCGCTGCTCGTGACCGTCGGCATGGGCACGGCCGTCATGGCGGCGGTGTTCGCTCTGCAGAAGACCGATCTCAAGCAACTCATGGCGTACTCGACGGTGAGCCAGCTGGGCTGGATCATCGCCACCATCGGCATCGGTACGCAGGCCGCACTCGCGGCCGCCGCACTGCACACGCTCGCGCACGCCCTGTTCAAGTCGGGACTGTTCATGCTGGTCGGCGTGGTGGACCACGAGGCCGGGTCGCGCGACATCCGGGACCTCGGCCCCCTGTGGCGGCGCATGCCGTGGACCTTCGGGGCCACCGTCCTGGGGGCGGCAGCCATGGCCGGCATCCCGCCCACGCTGGGTTTCGTGTCCAAGGAGTCGATGCTCACCGCGTTCGGCGAGGCCGCTGGCGGGAACTCCGTCGCCGTGACAGTGCTGCTGGCCGCGGCGGTGGTCGGCGCGATCCTCACGTTCCTCTACTGCGCCCGCATCGTCATGGGCGGGTTCCTGGGTCTCTACCGTCAGGACCGGGGGCTCGAGGCCGACGGCGTGACGCCGGTTGCCGACGTGCACGAGGCGCCGGTACGACTGTTGCTTCCGGCCGCTCTGCCCGCGGTCATCGGTCTGCCACTCGCGCTGGTCGTGGCAATCCTCGATGCCCCCATGGGCGCCATCGCCCGCGCAGCCGCGGGCCCGTTCGGGTGGTTGCCGCTCTATCACGACAAGATCGCCCGCCGCGCCCTACCCGCCGACTTCGACCCGACGGACCTCGAATTCGAGCCGCACCTGTCCATGTGGCACGGGTTCACGCTCGAACTCGGGCTCACCGCGCTCATCCTGGTCGTCGGCGCACTGCTCGTCTGGCAACGCCGCGTCCTCGATCGGGCGCTGGACCGCGACCTGCTGCCGTTCACCGGCGCGGCGGTACTCGAGTCGATGATGCGCGGCACCGTCAGCGCGGGCCGCGCCTTGTTGCGGCCCACCGCCTCCGACTCCCCCGCACGGCACGCCGGCGCACTCATCGCGACGGTCTGCGTCTACGGCGTGGGGCTCGGCGCGTGGGCGTTCGCGACCGGGGCCACCCTGCCCGCCCGGGTCGGCGACCTCGACCGGACGATCGACGTGGTGCTGCTGATCGTCGTGGTGCTCTCCGTCATCGGGCTGTGCACGGCGCGCTCGCGGCTGGCGGCGGTGGTGTTGCTCTCGGCCGTCGGCATCGCGGTGACCATCCAGATCTTTGGTCTCGGCGCCCCCGACGTGGGCATGACCCAGTTGCTGGTCGAGGCGCTGACCATCATCATGTTCATGCTGGTCCTGCGCCGGCTGCCGAAGGACTTCATCGCCCCGACCCGCACCCGCCGCACCGCGGCGATCGTGCTTGGCGTGGCCTCGGGCCTGGTCGCCACCGCCGCCGCGCTCGTCTTCAGCGGGCGCCGCGAGCGCTCGCCGATCGGCATGTACCTGCTCGAGAACGGGCCGGACATCACCGGCGGCGCCAACGTGGTCAACACGATCCTCGTGGAGTTCCGTGCGCTCGACACCTTCGGCGAGGTCTCCGTCCTCGGGGTGGCCGGGATCGCGATCCTCGCCGTCCTCGGCTCGGTCCGCAGCCGTGCCAGCAACAACACCGTCGACAATCAGGACGACGACTTCCTCCCCGGCACCGAGCAGGCCACCGGCGAGGCCGAGACGGCGCTCGAGGACGCCGACCGCAACACCATGCCGCTGCGCCTGCTGTCCCGCGGCGTGGCACCCACCCTCGCCGTCGTATCGGTGCTGCTGCTCTGGCGAGGGCACAACGAGCCCGGCGGAGGGTTCATCGCCGCGCTCGTCGCCTCCTGCGCGTTCGCCCTCTACTACCTGTCCCGCGAGTCGGACTCCCCGGTGAGCAAGCCGTCCACCCCGGTCATGTTCATCGGCGGCGGGCTCATCCTCGCAGGCCTCACCGGGGTCGGCGGCTACGCATTGGGCGAGTTCCTCGAGCCCGCGCACTGGTACATCCTCGGCCAGCACATCAGCAGCGCACTGATCTTCGACCTCGGGGTCTTCTTCGGTGTGCTGGGCCTGGTCATGACCGCGTTCAACACCCTCGGCGCGGAGGGCACCGCCGTCGACGCGGTCCCCGGCACCGACCAGACCGTGGAGGCGAGCCGATGACCCTGGCGATCATGATCGGTGTCCTCACCGGCGGTGGGGTCTACCTGATGATTCAGCGCGGCATGGTCCGCGTCGTGTTCGGCCTCGGCCTGTTCAGTCACGCCGTCAACCTGATGTTGCTCTCGTCCGGGGTGTCCGCGTGGCGAAGCGAACCGCTTGCGGACGTCAACAGCAGCGACATCTCCGCCGACCCGCTCCCCCAGGCGTTCGTGCTCACCGCCATCGTCATCACCATGGCGGTCACCGTGTTCATGCTGTCGCTCGCCGTGGTCGGGCGCGATGACGACACCCACGACGTCCCGGACACCGGCGACGAGGCCTTCACCACCACCGAACGGGAGGGTGCCGCATGATCGCACTGCTCCTGCCGCTGCTGGCCGCCGTCCCGGTCATGGCCGCGGCGATCGCCGCGATGATGCCGTGGCGGGTCGTCGGCCGTCTGCTCGCGCTGGCCGTCCCCGCCGTCACCGCCGTCTCGGGCATCGGCCTGCTCGTGCACCACCACGCCGAGCCCGTGGTGGCCGCCCAGGTGGGCGCGTTCGTCCCCGGAGTGGCCATCCCGATGGTCTCCGACTCCTTCACCGCGATCATGCTCGTCGCGACGGGAGTCGTGGCGGCCGCGGCGGTCCTGTTCTGCGACCTCACCGGCGAGTTCGCCCGGAGTCGCTACTTCGCCCCCCTGGTGCTGCTCCTTCTGGCCGGCGCCAACGGGGCCCTGCTCACCGGAGACCTGTTCAACCTGTTCGTGTTCGTCGAGGTCATGCTGCTGCCCTCGTACGCGCTCATCGCGATGACCGGCGGCTGGCGGCGCCTGGGCGTGGGCCGGCTGTTCGTGGTGGTCAACCTCCTCACCTCAACCGTGCTGCTCGCCGGCGTGGGCTTCGTCTACGCCTCGGCCGGGGCGGTCAACCTCGCGGCACTGGCGGGTGCGGCGAGCGAGGACGGCCGCGTCGCCGCGGCGCTGGGCATCGTGGTGATGGCGCTGTGCATCAAGGCGGGCGCGGTCCCCGTCCACGGCTGGTTGCCCCGCGCCTACCCCGGCACCTCGGCCGGCGTGATGGCCCTGTTCTCGGCGCTGCACACCAAGGTCGCGCTGTACGCGGTCATCCGCATCTGGGCCACCGCCTTCGACCTGGACCCCGCGTGGGGCCGCGTCATCCTGGTGGTCGCGCTCATCACGATCCTGTGGGGCGCCATCGCCTCGGCAGCGCCCGTCGACGCCCGCGAGATCCTGGCCTGGCAGATGGTCTCCGGGGTCGGTGTCATCCTCGCCGCGCTGGTGGTGGCGTCCGCGCCGGGCGGGGCGATCGTCTACATGATCCACCACATGGTCACGATCGGCGCGCTCATCCTGCTCGTCGGGGCGGCCGAGCACCTCTACCGCAGCGACCGCCTCGGCACGCTCACCGATCTGTGGCACCGCGAGCGACCGCTCGCCGTGCTCATGGTGCTCGCGATCGCGGCACTCGTCGGACTGCCGCCCACCTCGGGTCTGATCGGCAAGCTCGAGGTCCTGTCCGCCGCCCTCGCCCCCGGCACGGTGTGGGGGGTCGTCACCGTCGTCGTCGTCCTACTCGGGTCCCTCATCGGCCTCGTGGCGATGCTCCGCCTGTGGCGGGGGATCATGTGGAGCGACGCCGCGTCCGAAGGTGACGCGCCCGACGGTGACGCGTCCGGCACTGCCTCGCCGGACCGGGATGACGACGACAACGCGCCCACCCGTCCCCGCATACCGGGCCGGCTGCTCGTGCCGGGTGGCGCGCTCGTCGCGGTCTCGGTGGCGATGTTCCTCGGTTACGGTGAGGTGGCCCCGGAGGTCGACCGGGCCGTGGACGGATTGGTCGACACCGCGGCGTACGTGCAGGCGGTGCTCGGCGGTGCCGACGCGCTGACCGCCACGACAGTGGGGGGTGTCTCGTGATCGGGCGCATCCTGCGGGTCCCGCTCGTACTGGGGTGGCTGCTGTGGAACGTGGTGGCGTCGTCGTGGGCGTTGGCCGTCACCGCGATGACCCCCGGACCCGTGGGCAACCCGGTCCTGGTCCGGTATCCGATGCGCTGCCGCACCGACATCGAGGTGACCGCACTGGCCTGGGCCATCACCGTCACCCCCGGCACCCTGGTGACGGTGATCGGCGAGACCGACCTGTGGGTGCACGTGGTACTCGGCGGGCCGCGCGAGGAGATGGTCGAGATGCTCGCCGAGACCGAGGACCGCATCCTGTCCGTCCTGCGAGGTGAGATGTCATGAGTCCGTTGCTCACCGTTCTGCTGGGGTCGGCCACGGTGATCGTCGCAGCGAGCATGCTGGTCGCGGCGTACCGTGCGATGCGTGGCCCGGGCGATGCCAACCGCGCCGTAATGGCCGACCTCACGTACTTCTGTGCCGTTGCGCTGTTCGTGATGTTCGTGATCCGTACGGGGTCGGCCGTCTCCCTGGATGTGGTGATGCTCGGCTCGCTCCTCGGCGTGTTGTCCACCGTCGCCCTGGCGCGGCTGCTGTCGAGAGGTCGGAGGTGAGTCAGATGGCCGATTCGGTGATCAGCGACCTGCTGATCGGCGTGCCCGCACTGCTGGGCTCGCTATGCTTCCTCGTGGCCGCGGTGTCCATGAACCGGGCCCGCGACGCGCTGACCCGCATCAACATACTGTCCGTCGCCACCGGATTGGGCATGATGCTGTTCATCGTGGCCGCGTACGTCGACGACCTCACCGGCGGTTTCCGCTGGTCGGGACTGATAATGGCGCTGGTCGCGTTCGGCGCGACCGTGGTGGTGACCTCCGTCGCCTCCATCACGCTCGCCCGGGCCGCGTACCGGGCGGACCCGCGGCTCGATCCCCGGACCGCATACGATGACCTGTCAGGAGTGGAGTGACGTGAGCGCCCCGTCCCGTGGAGTCAACGATCCCTCTGAGTCCCCGGACGACGCGGCGGACCGGATCGCCTACGACCCGGTACTGGCCGCACGTCGCGTCGACACCCTGATCGACGCCGGGGATCTGCGCAACGCCGCCGAGGTCCTGGACGAGATGCCGCCGTGGTTGGTGGTCGATGTCCTCGAGCGAAGCGGCACCAAGGACCGGGCGGTGATGTTCCGGCTCCTGCCCAAGGACACCGCGACCTACGTGTTCGAGGCGCTCGACCCGCCGCTGCAGTCCGAGCTCATCCACGACCTGCACGACAGCCGGGTCAGCGAGATCTTCGCCGAGCTCGACCCGGACGATCGCGCCGGTCTGATCGACGAGCTGCCCGCCAAGGTCGCCACCCGTCTGATGCGCGAGCTCGACCCGGAGGAGCAGGCGCTGACCGCGGCCGTCCTCGACTACCCGGTCGGCTCCGTCGGGCGCCGCATGAGCCCGGAGTACGTGTCGACGCACCCCGACACCACCGCCGGCCAGACCCTCGAACGGGTCCTTCAGCGGATTGACCGGACCGAAACGATCTACGCGCTGCCCGTAACCGACGACGAGCGGCACCTCGTGGGGATCGTCGGCCTGCGCTCGGTGATGAGGGCGGACCCAGACACCCCGATCCGCGAACTGATGAACGAGGCCGTGTCGGCGCGCGCGCGTGAGTCCGACGAAAAGGCCGCACGCCGGTGCTCGGGCGAGCGGTTCATCGTGTTGCCGATCGTCGACGACGAGCATCGCCTCGTCGGAATCCTCACCTTCGACGACGCCCTGAGGATTCTCCAGGACGCCGACTCCGAGGACACGGCCCGCCAGGGTGGTGTCGAGCCGCTGCGCCGGCCGTACCTGTCCACCCCGATGCGCTCGCTCGTGCGCTCTCGTGTGCTGTGGTTGCTCGTGCTGGCCGTGGGCGCCACGCTCACGGTCCAGGTCCTGGAGGTCTTCGAGTCGACCCTCGAGCAGGTCGTGGCCCTCTCGCTGTTCGTGCCGCTCATCATCGGCACCGGCGGCAACACCGGAAACCAGGCGGCCACCACCGTGACGCGAGCCCTCGCGCTCGGCGATGTGCGACCACGGGACACGGCCCGTGTCCTCTGGCAGGAGGCCCGCACGGGATTCACACTCGGGCTGATTCTCGGCTCGGTCGCGTTCGCGGTCGCGGGTCTGGTCTATGGGGTCGATTTCGGGCTGGTGATCGGGCTGACGCTGTTGTCGCTGTGCACGATCGCGGCGTCGGTCGGCGGGGTCATGCCGCTGCTCGCCAATACCGTGCGAGCCGATCCGGCGGTGTTCTCCAACCCGTTCATCTCGACCTTCGTCGACGCCACCGGGTTGATCGTCTACTTCCTCATCGCCCGCGCGGTGCTGGGGCTGTAGGCGGCCTGACGGTCTGAGCCCGGTACCAGGCCGGGCCCGGTACCAGACCGGGCCCTGGGAGGCTGACGCCCGCCCGGCCTGACTTACGCGTCCTGTCTGCCGGTTTTCGACGGACCTGCGCGCCCGGTTTGGTCCAAACCGGGCGCGCAAGTCAAGGGCAGTCTCCCCGGGCCAGCGGATTCCAGCTGGCTGGGAGAGGCCGGACGGGCCGAGCGGGTCAGACCGACTTGGCCTCCCACATCCAGTGCAGCTGCTCGAGTCGAGCGCTGACGCCTATGAGCAGATCCTCGGTCACCGGGTCGCCGCCGACCTTCGCGATGTTGGCGCGCAGACGTACGATCGTGGCCGCGAGCGCCTCGGTGATCACGCGGATGACCTTGTCATCGGAGGCGAACTCCGACGAGGCCTCGTCGAGCGCCGAGTCTGCGGCGACCGTCTTGGCGCGGCCGTCCGGGCTGACGCCCACGGCCGTGGCCCGCTCGGCGACCTCGTCGGTGAAGCCGCGCGCGTCCGCGACGAGCTCGTCGAGCGCGAGGTGCACGCTCTGGAACCGCGGGCCGACGACCGACCAGTGCGCCTGCTTGGCGACCAGCGACAGGTCGATCAGGTCGACGAGTGATTCCTGCAGGGCGCCCGACACGGCCTCCTGGTGCTCGGCCGGGACGAACGAGGTGATCGGACCATTCTTGGAATCGGTGGCCATGGTGGCTCCTCTCTGGCCCGGCGTATCCGGACCGCACGGTTCTCTACTTGTGTATCAACGCCCGACGGGAAGGGCCGATTCCTGCTCGGCCCTTCCCGTCGGTGTGACGTGTGTCAGTCGCGCAGGCGGTGGGTACCGCGCTCCGAGGCCTCGACCTTGGTCTTGATGGCGGCGCCGAGGTCGGGGTCGACCGCGGTCCAGTAGGCGTACACGCGCGCGAGCAGATCCGTCTCCGACGGGTCGATCGCGCTCACGTGGCCCGCGACATTGTTCTGCAGGCGCTCGCGGGCGGCGTCATCCATGACCTCGCGGTACAGGGTGGTGGCCTGCGCCTGGTCGGTGTCCTCTGCGTGCGGCTTGACGTCCCCACGGAAGATCTCGGAGCCCTCGGCGTCCCAGGCGCCGAAGTCGTAGGCCTTGGCCGGGTCGGCGGTGGGCCCGTCGATCGAGTTGGGGTGGTACTCGGCCACGGCCGGGTGGTTGAACTCATACTGCATGTGGCCCTCCTTGGAGTAGGAGTTGACCGGGGACAGCGGCGAGTTGACCGGCAGCTGCTGGTAGTTGGCGCCGATGCGGTAGCGGTGGATGTCCGGGTACGCGAACACGCGGCCGAGCAGCATCTTGTCGGGCGAGAAGCCGATGCCGCGCACGATGTTGGTGGGCGCGAACGCGGCCTGCTCGATCTGCGCGAAGTGGCTCTCCGGGTTCCGGTTGAGCGTCATGGTGCCGACCTTGCGCAGCGGGTAGTCCTTCTGCGACCAGGTCTTGGTGAGGTCGAACGGGTTGAACCGGTAGTTCTCCGCCTCGTCCACGGGCATCACCTGCAGGTGCAGGTCCCAGGAGGGGAAGTTGCCCTCGCGGATGTTCACCCAGAGGTCCTCGCGGTGGAAGTCGGCGTTCTCGCCGTCCTTGCGCTCGGCCTCGTCCTGCGTGAAGAACTCGATGCCCTGGTTGGTCTTGAAGTGGAACTTGACCCAGTGACGCACGCCCTCGGCGTTGATCATCTGGTACGTGTGCGAACTGAAACCGTCCATGTGACGCCAGGTCCGCGGAATGCCCCGGTCGCCCATGAGCCAGGTGACCTGGTGGGTCGACTCCGGGCTCAGGGTCCAGAAGTCCCACTGCATGGCGTGGTTGCGCAGGCCGGAGCCGTTCTTGCGCCGCTGCGAGTGGATGAAGTCCGGGAACTTGATCGCGTCGCGGATGAAGAAGATCGGCGTGTTGTTGCCGACCATGTCGTAGTTGCCCTCTTCGGTGTAGAACTTCAGGGCGAAGCCGCGCGGGTCGCGCCAGGTGTCCGGGCTGCCCTTCTCGCCGGCGACGGTGGAGAAGCGGGCGAGCATCGGGGTCTTGACACCCTTCTGGAACAGCCCGGCGCAGGTGATGTCGGAGATGTCCTCGGTGGTCTCGAACTCACCGAACGCGCCGGAGCCCTTGGCGTGCGGCAGGCGCTCGGGCACGTTCTCGCGGTTGAAGTGGGCCAGCTTCTCGATGAGGTAGAAGTCGTGCAGCGGCTGCGGGCCCTGGCGGCCGACCTGGGCGCTGAACTCGTCGTGCGGGACCGGCACGCCGCCGTCGGTGGTGGTGGGTGCCTTGGGCTCGATGTTGCGTACGCCGCGATCGGCGGGGTGCGTGGTCACGTCTGTGGCTCCTCGTGGGTTGGGTGGTGGTGAGGTGGTCGGGGGTCCCAGCCTGTGACGTCTGGGATGTGGTCTGCGTCTCAGTCTGCGACGAGAAGGGCCTCGCTCGCCCGACATTCGGGACATATGCCCCAGTAATTGACCTCGGCTTCATCTATCCGGAAGCCGTGATCGTCGTCGGCCGCGAGGCACGGGGCGTGCCCGACCGCGCAGTCGACGTCCTCGATGCGGCCGCACCGGCGGCAGACGAGATGGTGGTGATTGTCGCCCGTGCGTCGCTCGTACCGCGCCGGAGATCCGGCGGGCTCGATTCGGCGCATCAGCCCGGCGTCGGTGCACACCCGCAACGCGTCGTAGACGGTCTGGGTGGACACGGCGCCGAGCCGCTCGCGGACGTGGGTGGCGACGTCCTCCGCCGCGATGTGGGGGTTGGTGCCGACGACGACGAGGACAGCCAACCGCGGAGAGGTGACCCTCAACCCGGCATTGCGGAGCACCTGCTCCGGACCTTCCATCGCTGTCGTCATGGCCACCACTTTAGTCGGCAATCTGGAATTAGTCCAGAATTGGAGATAATCGCTTCTACGATCTTCTCGCGGACGCACTGTGCCCGGTGGCGGGTGTCGAAATGGGCGGTCGTTGTCGTCGTCGCCCCTCCCCTCGCCGTGGGCGCCGACTAGGTGTGATGTCCAGAGAGGTTGTCCCGACTCGGGTTGGTGAGTTCGGCTGACAGGTGAAGGCCTCCGGTT
>NZ_JBSHCV010000015.1:0-82823 GCF_053615975.1 Dietzia sp. NPDC055877
CGAGGCGCCTCACCCGCAGACCGCGTACACAACCACAGTGGTCAGTACAACTAGCACACCGGCTACAGGCATGGCGATAGGTCAGGAACGGCGTCGCTCCCTACGCAGGAGGGAGCGCAGAGTCTCGGCGTTCGCGTAGCCGACCCGTAGCGCGATCTCGGCGGAGGTGAGGTCCGTGGTTGCTGAGAGGTGCCGAGCTCGTTCGATGCGAAGCCGTTGGACGAAGCCGAGCGGAGTGAGGTTGAGCGCCGCACGGACTCGTCGTTCGAGGGTGCGCCGGCTGGTGCCGAGCGACTGCGCGACGAAGGCGACGTTGAACGGTTCGTCCAGGCGGGCGCGCACGAAGCGTTCGAACTCGACGACGATCGGGTCCTCGTGCCGGAGATGTTCGTAGGCGACGAAGGCCGCCTGCGACGGGCGCTCGTCGATGATGAGGAGCTTGGCGACATGTTGGGCCAGGTCGGGGCTGATCGATCGCACGAGTGAGAGCGCGAGGTCGATGTGGGCGAACGCGGCGCCGGCGGTGACGAGGTTCCCGTCGACCACGACCATGGTGTCGAGATCGAGGGCGACGGTCGGATAGCGCTTCAGGAACTCCGGCCCCAGGAACCAGCTGGTCGTCGCCCGCCGATGATGCATCCGTCCGGTCTCGGCGACAGCGAACACGCCGGTGCACGCCGCGGCGATCCGGGTGGTCGCCTCGTCGAGGCGCCCGAGCGAGGCGATGACCGAACGAGCATCTCGGCTCTGGAGGGCGTCGTTGGTAGCGGCGGCCGTAAAGGTTCCAAGCGCAGGGACGACGACCACGTCGAACTCTGCGGACTCCGACAGTGGGTGGTCCACCGACAGGGTCATCGATGCCGTCGTGGTCACTCGCCGTTTCGGTCCGAGGATGGCGAGATTGATCGGGTCGATCCGCGGGTCGACATCGCGGCGGGCTCCGTCGGCCACCCGCACGATGTCGATGATCGACGCGATAGCCGAACCGAAGCAGCCGTCGATCGCGATCAGTCCGATACGCATGACGTAAACAATAGCAATACTGCCGTATACGCCACTTCCCACCGGCCCTCGCTCGTCATACGCTGAACTCGTCCCACGAAGAACCCCGATTTCAAGGAGAGTCCCTCATGGCCACACCCGCATCACTTCCGTATGCCTTCGTCGCCAAGATCGTCGCGGCCGATGGACAGCACGACGCGCTCGCCGATCTGCTCGCCGGCGCTGTCGCACTCGCCAACGAAGAAGAAGGAACGATTGTCTGGTTCGCGGTCAGGACCCACGCCGACACCTTCTGGATCTTCGATGCATTCCCCGACGAGGCCGCTCGCGACGCCCACGCCAACGGCGCCATCGTCGCAGCCCTGATGGCCAACCAGCACCTCCTCGCCGCAGCACCCGAGATCCTGGCGGCAGACGTCCTCGCGTCGAAGCTCCCGTAGTCCGCCAACGCACGAGACGATCGCGCCCCGCCGAGCCGTCGCCAGGTCGCGACGCAACGCCATGCTGCGTTGCCGAGCGGTGCGAGGCCTATCGGCACACGGACAGGATGCCGGCCGCGAGCGCTCAGCCGGCGAGGGGTCCGTCGCAGAGGAGAGCGACGTCGGTGTCGGGCAGAGCCGTGAGGCCAGCGCATCGCGCGACCACCAGAACCGAACCGCCCCTGCCCTGCGTTTCCGCAGGTCAGGGGCTGTTCGCCGGAGCCGCCTGTCGGAATCGAACCGACGACCTAATCACGTCGGCTTTGCGTCTATCGCTTGATGCGCCCACTGGGCGAACGGGCCGCTGACCTGCGCAAACGCCGAGCGTGGGGGACGCCGCCATCCGGTGGTGACCGACGACGACCGACCAGTACCGACCGTTTCACCGGAGCTTGCGGCGGCGTCGAAGCCGAGTAAGCTCCATTCCTTTAGCTCACCGCGCCCTCCTCCTCGCCGGTCCCGTCGTCGTCGAAGACGTTTCAGGGGTCTTCTCAGATGACGGTGTAGGTCGGCCGGGCGCGTCGGTCCGCTGGACATGGTCGAGGGCCGGTCGAAGGCGGCGTTCAAGACCTGGCTCGCCGACCGCGACGACGCCTTCCGTGACGCGGTCGAGGTGGTCGCGATGGACGGCTTCACCGGGTTCAAGACCGCCGTTGCAGAGGAGATCCCGGACGCGGTCACGGTGATGGATCACTTCCACGTCGTGCGCCTGGCCGGTGACGCCCTCGACAGGTGCCGGCGCCGGGTCCAGCTCGCGATCCACGGGCACCGTGGGTTCAGGGACGACCCGCTCTACAAGTCGCGGCGCACGCTGCACACCGGCGCGGACCTGCTCACCGACAAGCAGAGCGACAGGCTACGAGCGCTGTTCGTTGATGACGCTCACGTCGAGTTCGAGGCGGCCTGGGGTGTCTACCAGCGCATGATCGCCGCCTATCGCCACGAGGACCGGCAACGTGGCCGCGAGCTCATGGAGAAGCTGATCACCGACCTCAGCGCCGGCGTCCCCAAGGTGCTCACAGAGCTCACCACCCTGGGCCGGACCCTGAAGAAGCGAGCCGCTGACGTGCTCGCCTACTTCGAACGACCCGGCACCAGCAACGGGCCGACCGAGGCGCTCAACGGACGGCTCGAACACCTGCGCGGCTCCGCACTCGGGTTCCGCAACCTGACCAACTACATCGCCCGAAGCCTGCTCGAGACCGGCGGCTTCAGACCCCAACTCCTACACCCCCGATTGGGATGAGCCGCGTTACCCGGCGCTATTCGCCTCTGGCCTCGCCACTGATCACACCACTGACGCGCCGACCCTCGCCGACCGCCCGGAGGACCAGCTCCATCGCCGACGCCGTGGCGGGCCACGACATCCCCGCGGCCTTCCGGCGAGCCGCCTCACCCATCCGATCACGAACCCCGGGATCGGCCAGGAGACGGTCCGCGGCGACTGTCATGGCGGTGACATCGTCGACGAGGAGGCCGGTCTCGTCGTCGTCGATCGAGTCCCGTAGCCCCGCGGCGTGGTGATACCCCACGGTCGGCACCCCGTGCTGCGCGGCCTCGGAGACGGCGAGCCCCCACCCCTCCTTGCGCGACGGCATGAGGTGCACGGCCGCGCCGGCGAGGAGCCGGTGCTTGGTGGGCTCGTCGACATGGCCGTGGAACACGACCGCGCCCGCGGTTGCGGCGGGTCCGTCGGCTCCGAGGCCGCGTTCGGTGGCGTAGTCGTGCAGCTTCTCGGCCCACCAGCCGCTGCCGATCACGTCCAGCACCAGCCCGGGATAGCGCGGTCGCAGCGCCGCGACCACGTCGAGCGCGTCCTCGACATGCTTGTGCGGCACCAGACGCGACAGCACCACCAGGCGCGGCGCGGCGGGCGCGGGGCCGGGTCGTTCCGCAGTCGCGTCAGCCGGCGAGTCCGCCCCCGCGAACCCCACCGGCAGCGGGTCGAGGCCATTGCGCACCACCGCGATCCGCGCGGGATCCACGCCCAGCGCGGCCAGTTCCTCGGCCGACGGCAGCGAGACAGTCACGTACTGACTGCGCGCGTGCACCCGCGGCGCGAGCCACGACTCGATCCACCAGCCGACCGGCGCCACGAGCCGCCCCGCGACCGGCCACTGCTCGCGGTGGATGTGGTGGACGAGCAGGACGACGGGGGAGCGGGTGACCAGGCGGGAGAAGAAGGGGACGCCGTTCTGGGTGTCGACGACGACGTCGGGCCGTCGCAGCACCCCGAGCGGTCCCAGACCGGCACGACCCAGGAGCATCGCCGCCAGGGCCCGTGGATAGACGGAGAAGCGGCCGCCGGCCCTGCTGAACCGAACCCCGGTGGTGCTGGTCTCGGAGCGGGCCGCGGCCCGGGACCGGGAGGTGCGGAAGACCACGGTGTGGCCGGCGGCGGCCAGGCCGTCGGCGACGTGTTCGAGATACCGCTCGCTTCCGCCGCCCTGCGGGTGCGTGCTGTCTCGCCAGCACAGGAGCAGGATTCGGGACACGCGGACACTGTACGCAGCGGCCCGTCCGTGCTCCCCGCCCGCCCGCACCCGCCCCGCCCGCCCAATCCGCAGCCGCCCCCACCTCCCCACATCCCCACATCGAGAAGCGGGTTCGGCGCAGGTGGTTCTCGGGCTTTGTGGGCGAAAGGCTCTTGGCGAGTGGGGGGTGGAGGGGAGGGCGCCAGCGGTATCGTCACCGCCGTGATCACAGACGCCGTCCACAGCTCGGACGCCCTGCGCTCGGTGGCCCGCCGCGCAACCGTCGGCCGGTCGCTCGGGCTGCTGCGGTCGTTCCCGCAGGAGCAGTCCGCCCCCGACGTCTTCTACTCCGGCCTGGCCCGCGACACGGTCGAGCTGGTGGCCGATCTGTGGGAGCAGGCCAGCGACGGGGCTGCCGGTGCGGACGCCGCGGTGACCGCTGCTGCGCCGGGCACCGCTGCGGCGGATGCGGCCGGGCGGCTTCCCGGGCTGACCGTCCTCGACGTGGGCGGCGGGCCCGGCTACTTCTCCGAGGCCTACGCCGCCGAGGGCGCCCGGTACGTCTCGGTGGAACCCGACGTCGGAGAGATGGCCGCCGCCGGCATCACTCAGACGGGCTCGGTCCGGGGGAGCGGCATGGCGTTGCCGATCAGATCGGACAGCGTCGACATCTGCATCTCCTCCAATGTGGCCGAGCACGTCCCCGAGCCCTGGACGATGGCCGAGGAGATGTGCCGGGTGACGCGACAGGGCGGCCTCGTCGTCGTCTCCTACACCCTCTGGTACGGCCCTTTCGGCGGCCACGAGATGGGCCTGACCCACTACCTCGGCGGCGAGCGCGCGCGGCGCATGTACGAACGACGGCACGGCCATCCGCCCAAGAACTACTACGGCGAATCGCTGTTCGAGGTGGGCTGCGCCGAGGGTTTGGCGTGGGCGCGCGACACCCGCTCGGCCGACCTCCTGGCCGCGTTCCCGCGCTACCACCCGCGGTGGGCGTGGTGGCTCGTGCGCGTGCCGGGCCTGCGCGAGGTGCTGGTCTCGAACCTGGTGCTGGTGCTCCGCGCGCGGTAGCCGAGGTGAGGCGGCGCGGTGGCGACGTGGCGGTGAGGCTGTGGTGATCGGTGCCGAGGCCGTGATGGAGACACCCTCCCACTGCCGGACACTCGTCTACAGTGTGTGGAACACGTTCCTGTTTTCCATCTACGGAGGTCCTCGTGGTCGTCGTCCATGAAAAGCTTTTCTCCGGCACACGCTGGGCAGATCCCATCACCACCGGAGTCCTGGAGGTCCACTCCCCGGCCACGGGCGCCGTGGTCGGACGGGTCGCCGAGACCACGGTCGAAGACCTCGACGAGATGATCAACCAGGCGCGCGACTCGTTCGAGTCCGGCATCTGGCGCAAGACCCCGCCCGCCGAGCGCGGCGCCCTCATCGGCCGCGTGGCCGACATGATCGAGGAGCGCCAGGCCGAGGTCTGCCGGATCCTGTCCGACGAGATGGGCACGCCCGCCTCGACCGCCGCGATGATCCAGGTGACGCCCACTCTCGGCGTGCTGCGCTACTACTCGAAGCTGGCCGCCGACTTCCCGTGGAGCGAGGTCCGCAACGGCGACTTCGGCGCGTCCGTGGTCACCCGGCAGCCGGTCGGTGTCGTCGCCGCCATCACCGCCTGGAACGTGCCGCTGTACCTCAACGCCGCCAAGCTCGGCCCCGCGCTGCTGTCCGGCAGCTCGGTGGTGCTCAAGCCGTCGTCCGCCACCCCGCTGTCCGCGCTGTGGCTGGCCGACCTGTTCCGCGAGGCCGGCCTGCCCGAGGGCGTGCTGTCCGTCGTGACCGGCCCCAGCTCGGTGGGCGACCACCTCGTGTCCAGCCCGGAGATCGACAAGATCTCGTTCACCGGCTCGACCGGCGTCGGCAAGCACATCGCGAAGATCGCCGCCGAGAACCTCACCCGCTGCTCGCTCGAGCTGGGCGGCAAGAGCGCCGCGATCGTGCTCGAGGACGCCGACCTGGCCTCCGCCGGCGGCACCATGGTGTTCTCGGCCCTGATGAACTCGGGCCAGGCCTGCGTGTCCCAGAACCGCATCCTCGCGCCGCGCTCGCGCTACGACGAGGTGGTGAACGCGCTGGTCGAGAACGTCTCGCTCATGCCCGTCGGCGACCCGGCCGACGAGGGCACCGTGTTCGGCCCGCTCGCCAACCACAAGCAGCAGGCCAGCGTCGAGGGCTACATCCGCAAGGGCGTCGAGGAGGGTGCGACCGTCGCGTACGGCGGCGGCAAGGTCGAGGGTCTGCCCGCCGAGGTGGCCGACGGCGCGTTCGTGCAGCCGACCGTCTTCCGCGACGTCGACAACTCCATGACCATCGCCCAGGAGGAGATCTTCGGGCCGGTCATCCAGGTGATCCCCTACGACTCGGTCGACGAGGCCGTGCAGATCGCCAACGACTCCGAGTTCGGCCTCGCCGGCGCCGTCTACTCGCAGGACCCGGACGCCGCGCTCGCCGTGGCCCAGCGGGTGCGCACCGGAACCATGGGCATCAACTGGTACGCCTTCGACCCGACCGCCCCATTCGGCGGGTTCAAGAACTCCGGTATCGGCCGCGAGAACGGGCCCGAGGGTCTGGACGCGTACTGCGAGCTGCAGAGCGTGCTCATGCCGTTCGGCTGGGAGCCCTCCGAGGGCTGAGTCGAGCCCCGGCTGGGTCGTTCCCCGGCTGGATGGCGGCGCCGGACCCGTCCGCGGGCCGTTGCCCGGGGATCACGCTCCGGTCAGCAAGCCGCCCAGCTCGCGGACCGTCTGGTCGAACAGCGCCAGCGGGTCGGGGTCCAGCCCCAGCCCCGCGCTCCCGCTCGTCAGCGCCGCGATCGGCCTGGCCGCCCTGGCCCTGTTCGTCGACCGTCAGATCCGGCTAGCGCGGACCGGGAAAGAGCTGCTGAACCTGCGGCCGTTCACCAACCGCACCTTCTCGCTCAGCGTCGCGATGATCATGATCGCCATGGGCACCCTGATCGGCACCGTGGTCATCCTGCCGATCTTCCTGCAGAACGGCAGCGGCCTGAGCACCCTGACCATCGGGATGATGCTGCTGCCCGGCGGTCTGATCCAGGTCGTGATCGGCCCGATCTTCGGCCGCGTCTTCGACCGCCACGGCCCGCGCCCGGTGCTGATCCCCGGCGCGCTCCTGCTGGCGGCGGGGCAGTGGCTGTTCACCACCATCGACCCGGACACCGCGCTCGGCCTGATCATCGCGTTCCACACGATCTTCTCCGTCGGCCTGGCCATGCTGATGACCGGACTGCTCTCCGCGGCCCTGAGCGAGGTCCCGCTCAAGCTCTACAGCCACGGCTCGGCCATCTTCAACACCGGCCAGCAGCTCGGCGGCGCGATCGGCACCACGATCTTCGTCACCGTCATGAGCGCGATCGCGGCCGGCGAGATCGAGGCCGGGTCGGCGCTCGTCGACGGGCTGTTCGACGGCGCGCACGTGGCGTTCCTCATCGGCGGGATCCTCGCGTCCCTCGGAATCGTCTTCGCGCTGTTCATCAAGGCCGCCCCGAAGCGCCCCTGATCAGCCGTCCGCCCAGCCGTCGAGCCGTCAGCCGCCCGCCCAGCCGTCGAGCCGTCAGCCGTGCAGCCGCTGTTGCCGGCGGCTGGCCGAGGTGGCGGTGTGACTGCCGGTCAGCTGCCGGGCCGTGTTGATCAGCCCCACCATGCTGAAGGCCTGCGGCGTGTTGCCGAGCTGGCAGCCGAGTCGGGTGTCGTACTCCTCGGACAGCAGCCCGACGTCGTTGCGCAGGGCGAGCAGCCGCTCGAACATCGCCTGCGCGCGCTCGGTCTGCCCCGTCCCCGCGAGCGCGTCGGCGTACCAGAAGCTGCACGCCAGGAACGCCCCCTCCGAGCCGGGGAGGCCGTCGACCCCGCCGTCGGCCTCCGGGTCGTAGCGCATGATGAAGCCGCCGTCGAGCAGTGCCCGCTCGACGGCGGCGACCGTCCCCCGGATGCGCTCGTCGGACCACGGGAGGAACCCCACGCGCGGGAGCAGCAACAGGGACGCGTCCAGCCCCTGCGACCCGTAGAACTGGGTGAACGTGCCGCGCTCCGCATCGAACCCGTTGCGGCAGATCTCCGTGTGCATGCGGTCGCGCAGTCGCCGCCACTGATCGACAGGGCCGTCGAGGCCGTGTTCCTCGACGGTGTGCACGGCCCGGTCCACACCGGCCCAGGCCATCACCTTGGAGTGCACGAAGTGTCTGCGCGGCCCGCGCATCTCCCACAGCCCGTTGTCCGGTTCGGCCCAGTTCCCCTCGAGGAAGTCCAGCAGGGCCCGCTGCACGTCCCAGGCCGTGTCGCTGGACTCCATGCCCGCTTCCCGGGCCAGGTGCAGACCGTCGAGCACCTCGCCCCACACGTCGAGCTGCAGCTGGTCGGCGGCGGCGTTCCCGACCCGGACGGGGCTGCTGTCCCGATACCCGGGCAGCCACGGTATCTCGGTCTCGGGGATGCGCCGCCGACCGTCGAGCCCGTACATGATCTGCAGCTTGTCGGGGTCGCCGGCGATCGCGCGGACCAGCCACTCGCGCCAGGCGCGCGCCTCCTGCACGTATCCCGTCCCCAGCAGCGCCTGCAGGGTGAACGTCGCGTCGCGCAGCCAACAGAAGCGGTAGTCCCAGTTGCGGGAGCCGCCGAGTTTCTCCGGGAGTGAAGTGGTGGCCGCGGCGAGGATCCCGCCCGTGGGGGCGTACGTCAGCGCCTTGAGGGTGATGAGCGATCGCCGGACCGCCTCCGACCACCGGCCGTAGTAGCGACAGTCACCGATCCACCCCGTCCAGAAGTCCTCGGTCCGGCGCACGGCCTCCGCCGCGTCGATCCGGTCTGGGCGGGGCAGGTGCGAGAGCTGGTAGGTGAGCACGAACGGCACCTGTTCGCCGGCCGCGACATCGAAGTCGGCGACGGTCGTCATATCGCGGCCGTGCAGCTCCACGGGGGTGTCCAGCCATGCGGCGTCGGGCCCGGCGACGGCCTCTATCCCGCCGTTGGTGCGACGCACCCAGGGGACGATGTGCCCGTAGTCCATGCGCAAGCGCAACGTCGAGCGCATCCGCACCCGCCCGCTGAGCCCCTCGACCACGCGGACCACGTCCGCCGCGTCCCCGCGTGGCGGCATGCAGTCCGATACGCGGACAGTCCCGTCGGGCGTCCGCCACTCCGACTCCAGGACGAGCGTGTCCCCGCGGTACCGCCGACTGGTCGCCTCGCCACCACTGACCGGGGCGACGGTCCAGTGACCGGCCGACTCGTCCGAGAGCAACGCCGCGAAGCAGGCCGGGGAGTCGAAGCGGGGCAGGCACAGCCAGTCGATGCTCCCGGCCCGGTGGACGAGCGCGGCGGAGTGCAGGTCGCCCAGGAGTGCGTAGTCCTCGATCATGGTGGACCCCGTCATCCCTGACTGTCGTCGAGCGCGATGACCACCTTCACGTCGTGGTCCTCCGCGGTGAACGCCCGCCCGAAATCCGCCAGCGGGACACGCCGGGTGATGAGTCCGTCCAGCCACTCGGTGTCGGCGGCGGCCAACGCGTCGGCGGCGGCGCGGTAGTGGCGCTGGTTGGCGTTCACCGAGCCCACCACCACGTCGTTCTCCAGGACGATCTCCCGGTTGAGCGCGCCGACGTCGACCTCCAGGCTCCGACCGGGCGACGACACCCCGGTGAGGCAGACGATGCCGTACCCGCTGGTCCCGGACATGACGTCGAGGACCACCCGGCCGGCGCCCGTGGCCTCGATGACGACGTCGGGCTCGAGCCGGCGCATGACCTCGGCGGCGTCGGCGTGGTGATAGGTGGCGCCCAGCCGGGCCACGAGCTCGGGTTTGGGCCCACTGTCGACACGATCGAGAACGTGGACGTCGAGCCCCTTCTGCGTACCGATCATCGCGGCCAGTAGCCCGATCGGACCAGCACCGGTGACCAGGGCGGTCTGCGGCTCGAACCAGCTGCGCCGGCCGATCACCTCCACCTGCTCCCAGGCCTTGGCCACGACGCTCGTCGGCTCGACCAGGACGCCGACGCGCTCGAGGGCAGGGTCGAGACGGATCGCGTACTCCGGCTCGACGGTCCAGCGCTCGCTCCCGAAGCCGTCACGCTGTTTGATCCCGCGTTCGGTGTACTCGCCGTTGCGACACATATCGAACTCGCCACGGGCGCAGGCGCCGCACGGTACCGGATCCGGTCGTCGGACCACGCCGGCAACCAGGTCACCCTCCGTGAAGCCGGACCCCTCGGGCGCACGCTCGACACGCCCCAGCGACTCGTGGCCGAGGACCAGCCGCTCCCGTCCCTCGGGCGGCCACCCGTATCGTCCGGCGACGATCTCCTTGTCGGTCCCGCAGGCACCGAGTGCCAGGCCGTGGACGAGAAGCTCGCCGTCACCGGGCTCCGGGTCCGGTTCGTAGGTCAGTGTTACCGAGTCAGCCTGTCCGGGGATGAGGGTCAACGCACGCATGCCTCTGTGGTACTCCTGCGTGCACCCCCACGCACCCGGTCACTCGGCGGGCGTTCACTCGACCCTGTAGCCGACTCCTCGGACCGTCTGCACCTTGTTCTCGCCGATCTTGCGGCGCAGCGACCGGATGTAGACGTTGACGATGTTCGAGCCGGGGTCGAAATCCATGCCCCAGACGCTCTCGAGGAGCTGCTCGCGGCTGATGGTTTCACCCTTGTTGCGCAGCAGCATCTCCAGCAAGGAGTACTCGCGGTTGGTGAGCTCCTGGATGCGGCCGTCGACCTCGACGCGACGGGTACGGATGTCCAGCCGCATGCCACCGTGCTCGAGGATCCCCGGGTCATCGGACGCCTCGTGCTCGCGCAGACGGAGGCGGATGCGGGCCAGCAGTTCGGGGACGCGGAACGGCTTGACCATGTAGTCGTTCGCGCCGGAGTCCAGGCCCTCGACTGTGTTCGACACGCTGTCGCGAGCCGTCAGGATGATCACCGGGGCGCTGAAGCCGCGCGACCGGGCTTCACGGAGCAGGGTCAGACCGTCGGTGTCCGGGAGACCGATGTCCAGCAGCATGAGGTCGATATCGGAAATCGTCGACAAAATGGCGCGAGCGCTCTCCCCATCGACAGCCTCGAGCGCCGTGTACTCCGCACCGCCGAGCGCCTTGACCAAGACCGAACGGATGAGGTCATCATCCTCGACGACGAGAATATTCGTCATGCAACCCTCCTTCTTCGACTACGGAGTATCGCATGTGTGCGGCCCGGTAGGTCATTCCCCTGCAATCGTGTCCCCAGGTCAGTGGGAAAGGTGGCGAATCCGGGAAACCTAGTCGTCGTCCGGGTCGTCGAAGTCGACCGATCCTCGGGCACTTCCCCTCTCGCTCTCAGCGCGGACGAAGGGGATGACGAGACAGAACGCGGCACCGCCCCCGCTGGCGTTGAAGGCAAAGGCACGACCCCCGTGGGCGCGGGCGATCGTCGACACGATCGCCAGGCCCAGCCCGGTGCCGCCGCGGCCGTCGCGGAGTTGGCCGCGTGCGGTGTGGAACCGCTCGAAGATGCTCTCCTCCTCACCGGGCGGAATGCCGGCACCGCGGTCGCGTACCCACCACAGCAGCCGACGACGGTCGCGCTCGCCCGCGCTCTCCGTCGGCGGCGTGCCCTCCACGATCGACTCGCGGAGGGTGGGCTCGCCGGGCTCGATAATGCGGCAGCCGATCTCGATGCGATCGCCGTCGCGGGTGAACCGGACCGCGTTGGAGCAGAACTGCATCAGCGCCTGCGTGATCCGGTGCGGGTCCAGCCGGGCGACCCCCTCGGCGTACGGGTGCACGCTCCAATCGCGGTCCGCGAGGACGTCGACCTTCGCCTCGATGTCCAGGATGAGTTCGGAGACCTCCGTCGGGGAGGTGAGCAGGAAGTCGGGACGGTCGGCGCGGGCGAGTGTCAGCAAGTCCTCCACGATCCGGGTCATCCGGGAGAGTTCGTCCTGCATCACGCGGGCCGCCTCGGCCCGGCCTTCCGGGTCCTCGGGCATGAGGTCGAGATTGCCCTGCACCACGGTTAGTGGCGTGCGCAGCTCGTGGCCCGCGTCGTCGAGGAACTCCCGCTGGGTGCGGTAGGCATCCTCGACCCGCTCCAGCATCTCGTTGACCGTATCGGCGAGGGAGACGATCTCATCCGGCCCCTCGACCGGAACCCGCCGGGAGAGGTCGGCGGCGGAGATGGTCTCGGCGGCCTCGCGGATCCGCCGGACCGGGACGATCATCCGGCCGGCGATCCACCAGGCGAGGAACGCACTGAGGATCATGCCTCCGGCGCTCGCCCAGAGCAGGGACTCGGTGACCCGCCAGGTCTCCGACGAGGATCCGCGGTCGTTGACCGCCACCACCAGGCTGGCCGGCCCGGCCGGGCTCTCCACTGTCGTCTTGCGCCAGCTGACCGAGCCGTCGATCTCGCCGGAGTCGTCGCCGGCGATCAGTCCGACCCGCTGGATACGCGACCGCACCGCCGGGGGGAAGAGCTGATCTTCGCTGGGTCCGTACCGGGAGAGCGTGAACTGGGTGCCCGACTGGTCGGCGGTGCCGACGAGCAGTAGCTCGGCCGAGGGGTACTGCTGGGCCAGGTAGGCACGCAGTAGTTGCTCGACCGTGGGCTCCTCGGACTCGAACGACGGGAGAATCCCCGCCGTCATGAAGGTGGTGAAGTCCGCGGTCTCGCGATTCAGCCGGGTGTCGGTGACCCGCTCGGCACTGAGGATGAGCAGCTGACCCGTGAAGACGACCATGGCCGCGAACACCGCGGCGGTGATGAAGGTGATGCCCGCGGTGATCCGCAGGCGCGCCGAGTTCCACCAGCGGATCGGGGTCGGCGACGTGGAGCGTGCGTTCACCTCGGACCTGAGCGCCCGTTATCGGACTCCGGGCCGCCGCCCGCAGCGTGATCCGGGCGTCCGTTGGTGGCGGCGTGGGCGGGCCGATTGTTGTCGGAGGCGTGGGGCGGCGGGCCGGAGGTGTTCGCATGCGGCGGTCGGCCGGAGGTGTCGGCATGCGGCGGGCGCCCGGGCTTCCCGGCGTGCGGGGGAACGGCGTTGTTCGGACTCCCGCCGGCCCGGCTGGCCAGCGTGTCGAGGTCGAAGCGCGGTCCGCCGATCTGGCCGGGATCGTCGTTCCCGGGGGTCTGTGGCGGCTCCGGCGGCCGGGCACGCGGGGCGGCCGGGGGCGTGTGGGCGGCGGGCGGCTGTACGGCCGCGGGAGAGACGGGGGTGGCGCCGGCGCTCGGGTCGGGCGCGGTGCCCGACCCGGACTGTGCGCCGGCGCCGGGAGAGGTCTGCGAGGCCGGGCCCGCCTCGCCGGGGTCGGCCGGTGTGTCGTCAGCTACGGACCCGGGGAGCGGCGCCAGGTCGACGGCGGGGATCGGCAGCAGCGAGAGGATGGCGGGCATGGGCGCGGGGAGGAAGAGATTCACGCGGCCGTCGATCACGCTCAGGTGGGGGCGCCGCCCGTCGATCACCGTCCCGGTGGCCTGGGACGCGGCCGTCGTTCCGGCTTCTGTGTCCAGGCTGATCTGGGTCTCCTCGGAGGCGGGGGTCGGTGCGATGAAGGGGTCGAAAACGCCGACGACGGCGGCGAGGCCCAGGCCTCCGAAGACCACCGGGATCGCGGCGAGAGCTAAGGTGACGGCTCGCATGTCCCCCCTCCCGGTGAACGATTGGTGATTCGTCAATCCCCAACTGTGGCACCTGCCGCGCCCATTTTGGTGACGGGTGAACACATTCTCATCGCAGGAGCTCCGGTCCGGTTGTCACCTGCCCCCGCGTCCGCTAAGCGCGGCGCAGGAGAGAACCGGCAGGGAGAGCAAGCGGAGTAGGGCTCGGCACATACGAAGGCGGGCCACACCGGATCGGTGTGGCCCGCCCTCGTCAGCGCCGGCCGCGTCATCGACGCAGCCGATGCTCTCAGCCCAGGCGCTCCTTGAGCGCGGCGAACTCCTCGTGGACCTCGGCCGGGACCTTGGGTCCACAGAACTCGAGCCATTCGGTGATGAGCGGCAGCTCGCGACGCCACTCCTCCGGGTTGACGGCCAGCGCAGCCTCGACGTCCTCGATCGGCGTGTCCAGGCCGGTCATGTCGATGTCGGCGGCACGCGCGGTGATGCCGGCGGCGGTCTCGTCGCCCTCGACGCGACCCTCGATGCGGTCGACGATCCACTTGAGCACGCGGCTGTTCTCGCCGAAGCCGGGCCACACGAAGCGGCCGTCGTCGCCCTTACGGAACCAGTTGACCAGGAAGATCTTGGGCATCTTGTCGCCGCCACGGGCGCCCATGTCGACCCAGTGCTGGAAGTAGTCACCGACGTTGTAGCCGAGGAACGGCAGCATGGCCATCGGGTCGCGGCGCACGGCGCCGACCTGGCCCTCGGCGGCGGCGGTCTGCCCGGAAGACAGGGTCGCACCGATGTAGACGCCGTGGTTCCACGAGTAGGCCTCGCTCACCAGCGGGACGGTGTCGGCGCGGCGGCCGCCGAAGAGGATCGCCGAGATCGGCACGCCCTCGGGCGAGTTGAACTCGGGTGCGGCGACGGGGCACTGGTCGATCGGCACGCAGTAGCGCGAGTTGGGGTGCGCGGCGTTGCCGGCCTTGCCGTCGCCCTCCGGGGTCCACTCGTTGCCGAGCCAGTCGATGAGGTGGTCCGGGGTGCCCTCGAGGCCCTCCCACCACACGTCACCCTCGTCGGTCAGGGCGACGTTGGTGTAGATCGCGTTGCCCGGCTCCAGCGTCTTCATGGCGTTGGGGTTGGACGAGTAGTTGGTGCCGGGGGCCACGCCGAAGAAGCCGAACTCGGGGTTGACTGCGTACAGGCGGCCGTCGGCGCCGAAGCGCATCCACGCGATGTCGTCACCCACGACCTCGGCGCGCCAGCCCTCGATGGTGGGCTGGATCATCGCCAGGTTGGTCTTGCCGCACGCCGAGGGGAACGCTCCGGCGATGTAGTACGCCTGGTTCTCGGGCGAGGTGAGCTTGAGGATGAGCATGTGCTCGGCCATCCAGCCCTCGTCGCGGGCCATGGCGGAGGCGATGCGCAGGGCGAAGCACTTCTTGCCGAGCAGGGCGTTGCCGCCGTAGCCGGAGCCGAACGACCAGATCTCCCGGCTCTCCGGGAAGTGGGTGATGTACTTCTCCTCGTTGCACGGCCAGGCGACGTCCTCCTCGCCCTCGGCGAGCGGCGCACCCACGGTGTGCAGGCCCTTGACGTACGCGCCGTCCGAGCCGATCTTGTCCATCGCGGCCTGGCCCATCCGCGTCATGATCTTCATGGAGACCACGACGTAGGCCGAGTCGGTGAGCTCGATGCCGAGCTTGGGGTCCTCGGCGTCCAGCGGGCCCATGCAGTAGGGCACGACGTACATGGTGCGTCCGCGCATGCTGCCGCGGAACAGGTCGGTCATGTGGGCGCGCATCTCGGACGGGTCGCGCCAGTTGTTGGTCGGGCCGGCGTCCTCTTCCTTCTCCGAGCAGATGAACGTCCGCGACTCGACGCGGGCGACGTCCTTCGGGTCGGACTGCGCGAGGAACGAGTTCGGCTTCTTCGACTCGTTCAGCTTGACGAAGGTGCCCCCGTCCACGAGCACGGAAGTGAGACGATCCCACTCTTCGTCGGAGCCGTCTGCGAAGACGACCCGGTCCGGCTGGGTGAGCTCGGCGACCTCCGTGATCCACGCGAGCATCTCCGCGTGATCTGTTGGTGCCTGACCCTCGAGGCCGGGAATGGTGGTGCTGGTCATCACTGCTCCTCGCGCGTGGTGCATGGTCTTCCTCACACAGTATCGTCAACCTGCTCGATCCGCGTCGCGCGAGTCCCTCCCCACACCCGAATGTGAGGGATCCCTCAGGTGGTCAGATGTGACCGTGGTCGATCCGTTCCCACCTGGCGGGCACGGGAGACGCCCCGAGGGCGCCGTCGTGGTACTCGTTGGTGAACCCGCCGAACGGCACGCCCTCGGTGGGGTTGGCCAGCCGCCACGAGTCGTAACTGCCGTCGAACCGCACGGTCGAGACGTGGTCCACGGTGCCGTCGCCGTCCGCGTCCGTATATACGGTCAGGCCCCGATCATCGCCGAGGGTGACCGCCTCCATGAAGCCGTCCCCGTCGAGGTCCGCCTCCGGCGCGCCGAGGTCGAGGACGCTGTCGCCCACCGGTACGTGCAACCCCAGCGACGACGCCTCGGCCAGCGGGGCACCCTCGAGTCCGCAGACGTCGGGGGCGGGACGCTGGTCGAAGGCGTCCGATCCGAACAGTGGGTCGGTCATGCGGAGGGGCTCCCTGCAGGGACGGGCGGCGCGGGGGCCGCGCCGATGGGTTCCGCAACTGTACTAGCGACCGCCGTCGCCGGGGTGCTCCCTCCTGAGCGGAGTCGCCGGATCCGCCGCTCGAGGTCGGCGACCCGTGGCCCGGGGTCGTGGGCGAAGCCGTCGGTGATGATCGCCTCGGCCGCGAGGATCCGCGATCCCAGGGCCTGCTCGGCCTCGCCGCGTAGCGCCGCGAGCCGGTCGCCGACGGCGGCAACGGTGTGGGTGCGCAACGCCTGGGTGCGGCGAACGGTCACCGTGGTCCAGCCGAGAGCGAGCCCGCACAGCAGCGCTAGCGGCACGATCATCGCCGACATCCCGGGCACCTCGGCCAACGGCGACAGCAGCATCCGCCCCACGCCGGTCCCGCCGGCGGCGCCCATCAGCATCACGAGCAGCTCCTCGCCGGTGCTGCGCGGCGGCCGGCTCGGCTCGACACCGCTGGTGGGCGCGGGGATCCGCGGTGCGGTCGGCGCGTTCACGCCGAGGTGCCGCACGACCAGGGTGTCGCACCGCCGGTCGGCGCGGTCGACGGCCCCGGCCACCGCGGCGTCGGCGTCGGCGGCCAGCCCCGCGACCAGCGTGTCGACGCGTGAGCGCGGGGCGGCCGCCAGGTCCTCCCGGGCCCGCCCGCCCAGATCGCGGAGCGAGCGCTGCAGGTCCTGGAGGATCTCCATCCGCAGCGCCTGGACGTCCTGCCGCAGGGCCTGGGACCGGGTGGTGATGGTCTCGGTGCGCCGGGCGAGCAGCCAGTCGACGGTGGCGGTGGGAGACGTGGTGGTGGAAGACGCGGTGACGGGGGACGTGGCAGTGGGGGACGCGGTTCCGGCTCCGGGCCCGGCCTCGCGGGATCGCACCGCCTCCAGCAGTGCGGCGAGGAGGGCGGCCGGCGCCGCGGTCGGGCCGTCGTCGACAACGTGCACCGGGGCGTGGACCCCGGCGTCGGCGAGCCGGCGCGTGGTCACATCGACGGTCTCGGACAGCGCCTCGGCCGTGCACGTGTCGGCGCGGCCGGCGAGCGCCACCGCCAGGGGCAGGCGCGAGGCCACGCCGCGGGCGACCTCGACGTCGTCGGGGCGGACCGGGCAGACGGCGTCGACGACGACGACGGCGGCGTCCGGCCTGTCGGACGGGGAGGCGTCCACGAGTACGCGGATCGCGCGTCCACCCGGGGCCCCGTCACCGGGCGGGACCGCGGCTCCTGCCGTGTGTGCGGCTCCTGCGGAGTCTGCGGTTCCCGCGGTGCCTGAGGTGCCCGCGGCGCCCGCGCCGCTCGTGGTGGCCTGCAGTGCCGCGGTCCGAAGCGCGGCGGCGACTGCGGGGGCCGCGGAGTCGCGGGCTCCGAGAACCGCGATCGTCAGATCTCGAGTGCGCACAGGGCGGCCTCCGCGAGTTCGCCGACCTCGGCGTGGACCGCGAGTCGTTCCAGTTCGGCCTCGAGCCGGGCCACGCGGGAGGCGGCCAGGGAGTCCATGGCCCGCTCGACGAACGCGATGACGGCGTCGACCGACCGGTGCTCGGGCTCACGGGCGTCCACGGTGGGCAGTCCGCGGGCCCACCGGGGTGGGGCTGCGCTGTGGTGGGTGTCGACTGAGTGGGCGGCGTTGTCGTCGTCGTCCTCATATAGACCCGTCGCCACCACCAACAGCGGATGGCGGCGGGGGCGCCGTACCCACGCCTCCTCGTGGCGGCAGGGGGCGGTGCGGAGGCACAGGATCTCGATGTCCGGAGCTGCGGCGGGCCGCGCGGTGGGCGCGGCGAGCACGTCGAGGTCGTCGACCGACACGCGCCAACCCCCGCGGGCGCGCAGGGCGGCGGCCAGGGTGCGCCTGCCCGAACCGAGGCCGCCGCGGACCCGGAGGTCGACCGGGGCGTCGAACCGCGCGAGCGCCGCGGCGAGCAGGCCGGTGGGGTCCGGCGGGGCGGTGGTGGCGGCTGTGGCGGGGACGGCGGCCGGGGTCGCGACGTCCGGCGAGGCGGTGAGCAGGCGGCGGATACGCGCGGCCGGATCCGGGGCGGCGGGGCGATCCGCGCCGTCGACGGCGGTGTCCTGGGTCACGGTCGGCACGCCCACATGGTGGCCCGGCGGGCCCCACCCGACAAGACCTTCCCCCAGGCAGGATCGGCTCCGCGACCCCGGATCCGGACGGGCCGGGCCGCGCGTTCGCCGTGGGGGATTCGTAACCCGACCGCGCATTACGGGATGATGGCCGGGTGAACCAGAGCGAGAACCCCGTGCCGGAGTCCGACGAGACCCCGGACGGGGAGACGACGGCGGACGACAGCTCCCGGTTGTTCCCCCGCGTGACGGCCTACCGATTCCGGCGCGGCACCATGCGCCCGGGGCAGCAGCGCAACTGGGACGAGCACTGGCCGACCTACGGTCAGAACGTCTCCGACACGCTCGTCGACCCGCAGGAACTGTTCGGTCGCACGGCGCCGCTCGTGGTGGAGATCGGCTCCGGAACCGGCACCTCGACGGCGGCGATGGCGGCGGTCGAGCCGGACGTCGACGTGATCGCGGTCGAGGTCTACCAGCCCGGCCTGGCCCAGCTGCTCGGCATGATCCTGCGCGAGGACCTGCAGAACGTCCGCATGATCCGCGGCGACGGCGTGGACGTGCTCACCAACATGATCGCGCCCGACAGCCTGACCGGCGTGCGCGTCTTCTTCCCGGATCCGTGGCCCAAGGCCCGCCACCACAAGCGGCGGCTGCTGCAGTCCGGCACGTTCGGGCTCATCGCCTCGCGGCTGCGGCCCGGCGGCGTGCTGCACGTGGCCACCGACCACGTCGACTACGCCGAATGGATCGGCCCGACCGGAGACGCGGAGCCGGCGCTTGAGCGGCTTGACACCGCGACGGACGTCGGCCACGTACCGTTCAGTCTGGACAGACCCGTGACGAAGTTCGAGGGCAAGGGACTGCAGGAGGAGCGAGTGATCAACGAGTTCCTCTGGCGCCGCAGAGGCTGACCCGGCTGCGGCCGGCGACCCGACCCGAGACCCCGACGACGAAAAACCGAGGCGGACCCATGACCCCATCAGACGAGACGCGGAACCCCGACACGGCGGCCGCGACCGCTCCCGACGAGTCGGGGGTGGTGCTTCTGGTGTGGGACGCCCCGAACGTCGACATGGGGCTCGGCTCGATCCTCGGCGGGCGGCCCACCGCCGTGTTCCGTCCGCGTTTCGACGCGCTGGGCCGCTGGCTGCTCGGCCACACCGCCGACCTGTCGGCGCGCTCCGAGGACACCCTCGAGGCCGAGGCGACGGTCTTCACCAACATCGTCTCCGGCACCTCCGACAACGTCCGGCCGTGGGTTGAGGCGCTGCGCAACGTGGGTTTCGCGGTGTTCGCCAAGCCCAAGACGAGCGAAGACTCGGATGTCGACGAGGACATGCTCGAGCACATCGACAAGCGGGCCGAGTCCGGGCGCCTCGCCGGTGTGGTGGTGGCCTCCGCCGACGGGCAGGCCTTCCGCGAGCCGCTCGAGGACCTCGCCCACGACATCCCGGTCACGGTGATCGGGTTCCGCGAACACGCGACCTGGGCCGTCCAGCACGAGACCATCAGCTTCCTCGACCTGGAGGACATCCCCGGCGTGTTCCGGGAGCCCCTGCCCCGGGTCAGCCTCGACAACCTGCCCGACGAAGGCGCTTGGCTGCAGCCGCTCCGGCCGCTCACCGCCCTGCTCGCCTCGCGTTAGGAGTACTGCCGCGTGTTCAACTCACTCGGGCGGTTCGTCGCCCGCCGACGCATCCTGGTCCTGGTCTGCTCCGTTCTGGTCATGGCGTTCCTCAGCATCGCCGGCAGCGCGTTCGGCAACCCGTTCGGTCAGGGCGGGTTCGAAGACCCCGAGAGCGGCTGGGCCACGGCGGAGCAGCTCGAGCAGGAGGCGTACGGGCGCGACGCGCTGGGCGACGTGGTGGTCACCTACCACGCCCCCGAGGGCGTCTCCGTGGACGATCCGGCGTTCCAGGACCCCATCCGGTCCTCGCTGGAGTCGATCCGCACCGAGTTCCCCGACCAGGTCACCGGCGTGACCAGCTTCGTGTTCAACCAGTCCCCGGCGCTGGTCAACCGGGACGCCGGGATCGCGGTGGCGTCCATCCAGATCGCCGGTGAGGAAGAGGAGATCCTCGAGAACTTCCGGGTGATCGAGGACTCGATCCCCGTCGAGGGCATCGAAGCGGACATCGCCGGTCTGCAGCCGGTGGCCGGGGCGCTCCAGGACGGCATGGACGCCGACCTCGTGCGCGCCGAACTCATCGCGCTGCCGCTGGTGTTCATCCTGCTCATCGTGGTGTTCGGCGGGGTGGTGGCCGCGTTCCTGCCGGTGGCCGTGGGCGTGCTGACGATCCTCGGCTCCCTCGGGTCCCTGCACCTGCTCTCGCTGGTCACCCCGGTCAACTCGTTCGCCCAGAACGTGGTGACGCTCATCGGCCTGGGCCTGGCGATCGACTACGGCCTGTTCGTGGTGAGCCGGTTCCGGGAGGAGATGGCCGAGGGCTATCCGCCCGAAGTCGCGGTGCGCCGGTCGGTGGCGACAGCCGGGCGCACAGTCGTGTTCTCCGCCGTCATGGTGGGCGTGACCCTGTCCGGTCTGCTGGTGTTCCCGCAGGCCTTCCTCAAGTCGGTGGCCTACGGCGCGATCGCCGCGGTGATCCTGGCGGCCGTGCTCTCGGTGACTCTGCTGCCGGCGGTGCTGGTGCTGCTGGGCCGCCACGTCGACGCGCTGGGCATCAAGCGTTTCCAGCGTCACCGCACCCGCGAGCAGGTCGAGAACGGCCTGTTCGGCCGCGTCGCCGACTTCTCGATGAAGCACCCCGTCGCCGTGGCCGTGCCGGTCGTGGTGGTGCTCGTCGCGCTGATCATCCCGTTCTCCGGGGTCAAGTTCGGCGGCATCAACGAGACCTACCTGCCGCCGGACAACACCACCCGCGTGGCGCAGGAGAGCTACGACCAGAACTTCCCCGGCACCCGCACCGACCCGGTGAAGCTGGTGGTGATCGGCTCCGACGGCAACTCCCTGTCGCAGATCCGCTCCGCCGCCAACGAGGCACCCGGCCTGACCGGGCCCTTCCAGTTCGCCCGCTCGGGTGAGCAGGACGCGCAGGGCCGCGAGGTGGTGGTGCTCCAGACCGGCCTGGTCGACAGGAACGCCCCCGCCGAGACGGTCGAATTCCTACAGACGTTCCCGATCCCCGCCGGCACCGAGGTGTTCGTGGGCGGTAACCCGGCCATGGAGTCCGACTCGGTCGACGCCCTGGTCAAGGGACTGCCGTGGTTCGTGCTCTACGTGCTGCTCGCCACGACGATCCTCATGTTCCTGGCGTTCGGGTCCCTGGTGCTGCCGATCAAGGCCGCCCTCATGAACATGCTGGGGCTGGGCGCGACGCTCGGCATCCTCACCTGGATCTTCGTCGACGGCCACGGCGCGAGCCTGCTCGGCTTCACACCCGGGCCGCTCACCTCGCCGGTCGTGGTGCTGTTGATGGCGATCATCTACGGACTGTCCACCGACTACGAGGTCTTCCTGGTCTCCCGGATGGTCGAGGCCCGCGCCCGCGGCGCCAAGACCGCCGAGGCCATCCGGAGCGGCGTGGCCAACACCGGCCGCATCATCACCTCGGCCGCACTGATCCTCATCGTGGTGACCGGGGCGTTCGCGTTCTCCGAGATCGTGATGATGAAGTACATCGCGTTCGGCATGATCGCCGCGCTGATCCTCGACGCCACCGTCATCCGAATGCTGCTCGTCCCGGCGGTGATGCAGATGCTCGGCCCCGACTGCTGGTGGGCGCCGAAGTGGATGAAGCGCATCCAGGAGCGGATCGGCCTGGGCGAGGCGGAACTCGAGGACGAGCCCGAGTATCTCCCCGGCGGCCCCGCCCCGGCCGGCGCGGTCACGGCTGATCCTGTGACCGCCGGGGCAGCGACGGCGCGCGCCGGCGTGGCGGCGGGAGCGCCGGTGGCCCTGCTCGAGCGCGACGAGGAGTACGACGACGAGCCCGCAGCCCAGGAGCGCTGTCACCACGACGAGCCTGCCGTCTACGAGCACGCCCCCGCCCCCGCACCCGCGCCGGAGGCCGTCGCCGAGCCCGAGTCCGAGTTCGAGCCGGTCATCGACGCGGAGTACGACGACGAGCCCGTCGCCGCCGTCGACAGCGACGGGGAGAAGATCCCCGCAGCGGACCTGATCGCCCGACTCATGCGGGAACGCCAGCAGAGGTACGACGGGTGACGCCCGGCTCGGTGCCCGGTGTGGGCTCCGGAGCCGGGTCCGAAACTGTGGTTATGGTGGCGGGATGACGGGTACGGCAGGCGAGGTGTGGCGCCGTGTCCGGGCGGTCCTGTCCAACCCGTGGTTCAAGACCATCGCGACGCTCACCATCCTGGGGTTGATCCTCTACTGGCTGCGCGGCCAGATGCCGTTCTTCGCCCGGGGATTCGAGGCCGTGGCCAGCCCACACTGGGGTTGGATCGCGGTCGCTCTCGTGTTCTCCTACCTGTCGATGTCGAGCTACGGCTCGGTGCAGAAACTGCTGTTGCAGTCGGCGGGCGTCAAGGTGGGCTACTGGGCCAGCGTCGGCCTGGTCTTCTCGTCCAACGCGTTCTCGACCTGCATCCCGGGCGGGCAGGTCTTCGGCACCACCCTGACCTACCGCAAGACCCGGCAGTGGGGGGCCACCCGGGTGGTCGCGTCGTGGCAGCTCGTCATCTCGGGCGTGCTGTCGACCGTCGGCATCGTGCTCCTGGCGCTGGTCGGCTTCTTCCTGGTCGGCTCGGTGTCCAACCCGTTCCTGCTGGTGCTCTCGGCGTTCGGACTCGCGGCGATCTTCGTGGGCGTCCAGTGGGCCGCCCGTAACCCGGACAAGATCGAGGGCGTCCTGCTGACGGCCCTGGCCTGGATCAACGAGCGGCGCAACAAGCCCGCCGACCACGGGGCCGGCGGGGTGCGCCGGGTCGTCAGTCAGGCCGAGGCCGTCGATCTGAGCAAGACCCAACTGTCGAAGGCCTTCGCGTTCTCGCTGCTGAACTGGGTCGCGGACATCGGCTGCCTGTGGGCGGCCGCGAATGCGGTGGGCGCCCAGCACAGCATCGGCGGCCTGTGCATCGCGTACGTGACCGGCAAGATCGTCGCCACCGCGCCGATCACACCCGGCGGGCTCGGGACCGTGGAGTTCGCGCTCATCACGGCCCTGACCGCCGGTGGGCTCGGCGCGCACGAGGCGTTCGCGACCGTGTTCGTCTACCGCATCGTCAGCTTCGTCCTGGTCGCGCTGGCCGGCTGGGTGGTGTTCTTCCTCTTCTACCGCGGCGTCACCGACGTGGATCCGGACATCGAGTCCGAGGACAAGGGCAGCCCGTCGCCGGAGCGATCCACATCGGTGGATGCGGCGTCGGAGGTGGCTTCGTCGTCGTCGGATCCGGGGGCCGCGCGAGGCACCGAGGCCGCTGCGCCGACGACCGCGGCCGCCTCGATGTGGCCACACAAGGGACGGCTGTGGCGACCCTCGTCAGCGCACGACTCCGGCCCGATCCGGCTGCGGCCCACGAGGAGCGCCCCGGATGACCGCGGAGAGGCGCACACGGATGTGCGACCGCGCGATGAGTACGCGAACAACGACGAGAAGGATCGGTGAGCGTTGTGGTTCCGCTGGGGATGGTCGCGCTGGACGCGGTGCTGGTCGTGGTGTTCTCCACGTTCGGCCGCGGAGCGCACTCGGAGGGGCTCGGCGCGGCGCAGGTGTGGGGGACCGCGTGGCCGTTCCTCGTGGGGCTCGCGGTGGGCTGGCTGATCCTGCTGGTCACGCGGCGCGCGCCCGGCTCGGTCGGCTCCGGCGTGCTCGTGTGGGTGGCGACGGTCGTGGTGGGCATGGTCATCCGAGGCATCGGTGACGGTCGGGTGCCGCACTGGAGCTTCATCATCGTGGCCGCCACCGTCACCGCGGTGTTCCTCATCGGGTGGCGTGCGATCCGCGCGGCGGTGAGGCGGCGGGGCCGGCGGTCATCGGCGGGCGTGCCGAACAGGTAGGCGGTCGGCTGCCGCTGTGGCACGAGTGGGCTCGCACCGTGGATCGGCTTATGCGCTCGGGGCACTCGGCGCTTCCGGGACGGGCGCGGGTTCGGGAGCTGACGCGGGCGCGGGTGCGGGTGTGGAAGCGGCCACCGGCGCTGGTGCGGGCTCGGCGGCGGGGGCAGGAGCGGCCACCGGCTCGGGAGCAGGCGCAGGCGCCGGCTCGGTCGGGGGCGGCGGAACCGGCGCCACGGGCCCCACCCAAGCGTCCAGATCGGCGCGCGTGCCGGCGAAGACGTTGAGGTCCACGTGGTCGACGAAACCGGACACGCGGCCCGTTTCGGCGCGCTGCCAGAACAGCCACTCGCTCCAGCCGCCGATCATGGGCCGGGTCGGCTGCGACACCTCGTACTCGGCGAGCCACAGCGGGTACTCGGCGAAGCGCGTCGTGTTGGCCATCTTGTCGATCCAGAAGGACCGGTACGTGTAGAGGATCGGGGTGCGCCCGGTCCGCTCGCGGAGCGTATCGAGGAAGACCCGGGTCCACTCGGCGAGCTCGGCGGGATCCAGGTCCTCCGCGTTTTCGAGATCCAGCACGGGCGGCAGCTGCGGACCGCCCACCGACTGCAGCCGGTCGGCGAACGCGTGGGCCTGCTGCGCGGGCTCCATCCCGGGCCGGGCCATGTGGTAGCTACCGACCAACATCCCTGCTGAGCGGGCGTTCTGGACGTCGGACTCGTAGTAGCGGTTGGCGGGCCCGGTGCCCTCGGTGGCCTTGATGAACGCGAAGGTCTGCCCCGCCGCGGCGGCCTGGTGCCAGCCCACGGGGGCGCCGTGCGGGTGCTGCCAGCTGGACGAGTCGAGACCCTCCGCGAGGCCGTGGAACACGGGGTCCAGGGGTTCCGCCGCGTCGGCGCGGGGATTGTTGATGACGACGACGAGAAGCCCCAGCGTCAGAAGGACGGTCGAGATCAGGGCGACGAGCAGCCGAGTGAGGGATGGGCGAGGGATGAGGGTGGCTCGGGCAGGCGGACCGGCAGGAGTCATGGGGCGAGTATCCGGGAGTAACACGCGCCACACAAGCAACTCGCGCAACTATTTCCCAGCTGGTTGTAGGGGCCGCCCGTCCCGGCCGCGGATTGGTTTGGCCCCGAAACAAGTGTCACGGATTCACAACAACCGGTAACACGCAGCCCCACCCGTGCGATCTGCCGGAATTCGCACATAACCTTGAGGACGTAACCAATACCAGTCGGGAGTGCCCCTCATGACCGATGCCATCGACCTCACCACCCTCCGATACCGTGAGCGCCTCGTCACCGAGGTGGACGGGCCGGACGACGACCCGTTCCTCGAGGTGGTCGTCGCCGAAACCGTGCTACTGGACGCGGACGGTGCCGGCCGCGGAGCGCCGGAACTGCGCCTGAGTACGGGCGGGCAGGACATCGTGCTCACCGACAGGGAGCAGGTGCTGCGACTGCAGGCCGTGATCAACCGGGCGGCCAACCAGTGGCGCGAGGTCGGCTCGCACCTGCCCTGACCTGTCGAGCCGCCTGCCCGGGCGGCCGCGCGGCGGTCAGGCGACCCGGATCCCGGTCTCGCCGATGAGGGCCAGGCCCACGCCCAGAACCTGCTCCGGCGAGATGAGCGCGCCGCGCAGCGCCGAGGCCCCGCGAAGATCTTCCAGGTCGGCGCCCCGCAGGTCGGCGGCGGCGAGCTGCGCGCGCTCGAAGTTCGTCCCGCGCAGGTCCGCGCCCTCGGTGGACAGGTCCGAGACCTGGGCCTCGTGGAAGTCGGCCTGGCGGCCGCGGGTGCCGGACAGGCGGATCCGCTGGAGCCGGGCCATGCGCAGGTTGATCATGTCGGCGTGGCAGTCCTCGAACGAGACATCGGTGAGTCGGGCGGCGGACAGCACCAGTCCGGTCAGTCGGCATCCGACGAACCGCACGCGGGTCAGCGAGGCGCCGTCGGCGACGAGGCCGGACAGGTCGCAGTCGCGGAGTTCGACGTCCGTGAGGCGCAGGCTGTCGGCGCGGGCACTGCTCAGGCGAAGCCCCTGCACCAGCGATTCACGGATCTCCATCCCGCCGAGGTCGGCGGGCCCGTCCATGAGGTCCGGCCCGTCCTCGGCGCCGGCCAGGACCCCGTCCCAGAGTCCGTCGGTCTCGAGTTCGGAGCCGGGGGCGTCGAGCTGCTCGGGCCGCGGAACGCTCGGGGCGGTCGGGGGACGGGGGTTCTCGGAACGACGACGCAGAGGAGGGGCCACGGGCCCCACCTTAGATCCGCACAATTTCGTCCGACCGGCCGCGCACCTCTCCGGACGTGGTGGCGCGGTCGCCGTCGCCATCGGCCTGGGATTTCTCGACGGTCGGGAGTAGTCTCGTTCCCAGCGATAGACAGATCGGTCTATCCGGAAAGTCTGAGAGGTCGGCACGATGAGTCTGCGCGAGGCGTTCGCCTTCCCCGAGATCGTCAACGACTACGCGGCACGCTGCACCGCGGCGCTCGTCGTCACGCTCGCGGTGGTCACGATCATCGTGTCGGCGCCCGTTCAGACCTGGCTCGCCGGCGCGCTCTTCGTGGGCTTCGCGCTCCGCGTCGCCGGCGGCCCCCGGTATTCGCCGTTCGGCCGGCTGTCGGTGCACGTGCTGGCGCCCAGGGTCAGTGCCGAGCCGAGGATGGTGGCCGGGGCGCCCAAGCGGTTCGCGCAGACCATCGGTCTGGTGATGTCCGGAGTCGCGTTCGGCTTGTTCCTCGCCGGCTTCGCCACCGCGGGCGCCGTGGTGCTCGGTGTGCTGGTGCTCGCGGCTCTCGCGGAGGCGGCGCTCGGGTTCTGCCTCGGTTGCTGGATCTACGGGCGGTTGCAGCGTGCCGGGATCGTCTCCGAGGACGCCTGCGTGGATTGCGCGGACATCTGGTCGCGCCCGGAGATGACTGCTCGCCACTGATGCGGTCCCTTCTAGACTGCTGGCCGTGAACACCCCCGGCGATCACTGGCGCGAACAGGCGGCGCCGTACCGGCCCGCGGAGCCCCGCAGGGACCCGCTCGTATACGCGGTGGCCTCCTTCTTCGTTCCCGGCCTGGGGACGATCATCAACGGGCAGGTCCGGCGAGGAGTGACCATCATGGCCATCCACTACGGGACCCCGTTCGCCGTTCTCGCAATCCTGTTCTTCACGCTGTTCACCACGCGTGTGGATCTCTCGCCCGTCAACCTGGCCGTGATCCTCGGTGCTCTCGCCGTGATGTTCGGGACGTGGATCTGGGGAATCGTCGACGCCTACCGGGCAGCCTCCGAGCACAATCGCCTCCACGTGGACGTGTGACGACTCCTCCGCCCGCGGGCCGTCACCAGCACCGGCCCGCCGTCGCGACGACCATGCGGGCGTCAGAGCTCGGGGCTACTGTGGTGCCATGAGCCACCCCGCTGACGATCGCCGCCCCGAGGATTTCGATGCGTTCGCGGGCGACGGCACCTCGAGCCCGTCGAGCGACTGGCGGAACGATCCGTCGCCGGGAACGGACCAGGCCGGGGCGCCCTATGGTGCGAACCCCTACCTCGCGGATCCTCTCGGGAACCAGCAGTTCGGGACCCAGCAGTACGAAGCCCAGCAGTACGGGGCCCAGCCGTTCGGGAACCAGCCGTTCGGGCACCAGCAGTTCGGCGATCAGCAGTACGGAGCCCAGCCCTACGGCGGGCAGCCCCTGACCGGCCCGGGATTCGCTACGCCGGGCTACGGGACGCCCGCGTACGGCGCGGTCCAGCCCTACGGCCAGTACCCGCAGGTGGCGCGCAAGGACCCGGCGATCATGCTGGTGGCATCGCTGATCATCCCGGGGCTCGGCACGCTCCTCAACGGCTCGACCGGCAAGGGGATCGGCATCTTCGCCGGCTACTGCATCGGCGCCCTGTTGTCGGTGATCCTCATCGGACTGCCGATCATGTTCGGCTTCTGGGTCTGGGGAATGGTCGACGCCTACAACGGCGCCAAGGACTTCAACGCGCGTCACGGTCTGCCCTGAGCCCTGAGCCCTGAGTCCTGAGCCCTGAGTCCGGCCCGCCAGATCCGCGCGTTTCCGTAACCTGGTCGCATGACTGCGACCGAGAACCCCACCACCGACACCCAGCGCCCCTCCGGCCTGGATCTCCGGTACATCAACACCGACGTGCGGTCCCAGGACGACCTGTACCAGCACGTCAACGGCACCTGGATCCGCGACCACGTGATCCCCGCCGACCGTCCCATCGACGGCGCGTTCCTCGCCCTGCGTGACCTGTCCGAGGAGCGAGTGCGCGACATCATCACCGACGCCGCCGTAGACTCGCAGATCGGCGCCTTCTACGCCTCCTTCATGGACACCGACGCGGTCGAGGCCGCGGGCGTGGCGGCGCTCGCCCCCGACCTGGCGGAGATCGACGCCGCCACCGACGCCACCTCGCTGGCGTTGGCCATGGCACGCCTCGAGCGGGCCGGCATCGGCGGTCTGATTGGGGCCTACGTCAACAACGACGCCAAGAACTCCAGCGAGTACATCCTCTACCTGGTTCAGAACGGAATCGGGCTGCCGGACGAGTCCTACTACCGGGAGGAGCAGTACGGGCCGATCCGCGAGCAGTACACCGAGCACATCGCGCGGATGCTCGAACTGGCCAGCCTCGCCGGCGCCGGGGACGCCCGCGCGCGTGCCGAGCGGATCGTCGCCCTGGAGACCCGCATCGCCGCCGCGCACTGGGACGTGGTGGCCCGCCGCGACGCCGACAAGACGTACAACCCCGTCACCTGGGACGAGTTGCCCGCGCTGGCGCCCGGCTTCCCGTGGCACGAGTGGGCGCGCGAGGTCGGCGGCACAGAGGAGACCTTCGGCCGCCTGGTGGCCATGCAGCCCGACTTCCTCACCGCGGTGGCCGAACTCTGGGCCGGCGAGCCGCTCGAGACGTGGACCGAGTGGCTGCGCTGGCGGGTCGTCAGTTCGCGCGCCCCGTACCTGACCTCGGACCTGGTGGACGAGAACTTCCGCTTCTACGGCACCGCGATGTCGGGCACCGAGGAGATCAAGGCGCGCTGGAAGCGCGGCGTCGGCGCGGTCGAGGCGGCCCTCGGTGAGGAGGTGGGCAGGGAGTACGTGTCCCGCCACTTCCCGCCCGGGCACAAGGCGCGGATGGAGGAGCTCGTCGCCAACCTCACCGCCGCCTACCGCTACTCGATCAGCCGGCTGCCGTGGATGACCCCCGCAACCCAGGAGCGGGCGCTGGCCAAGCTCGAGGCGTTCGTGCCCAAGATCGGCTACCCCGACGAGTGGCGTGACTACTCGGCGCTCGAGGTGAAGGCCGACGACCTCCTCGGCAACGTCCGGCGCTCCGCGCGGTTCGAGCACGACTACGAGCTCGGCAAGCTCGGCGGCCCGGTCGACCGCGGTGAGTGGCACATGACGCCGCAGACGGTCAACGCCTACTACAACCCGGTCATGAACGAGATCGTGTTCCCCGCCGCGATCCTGCAGCCGCCGTTCTTCGACGCCGACGCCGACGACGCCGCCAACTACGGGGCGATCGGTGCGGTGATCGGGCACGAGATCGGCCACGGCTTCGACGACCAGGGATCGAAGTACGACGGCGAGGGGAACCTCGTCGACTGGTGGACCGACGCGGACCGGTCCGCCTTCAGCATCCGCGTGGACAAGCTGATCGCCCAGTACGAGGGCCTCACCCCCGACGGCCTGGACCCGGAGAAGGACCACGTCAACGGTGCCTTCACGGTGGGCGAGAACATCGGTGACCTCGGCGGGCTGACGATCGCCCTGCTGGCCTACCGGCTGGCACAGAGCGTCGACGGCGAGCCCGTGCAGGGCACCGACGTGGGCCCGGAGATCGACGGCCTCACCGGGATCCAGCGGCTCATCGCCTCGTGGGCGATCGTGTGGCGCACCAAGACCCGAGCCGAGGAGGCCGCCCGCCGGCTGGCGGTGGACCCCCACTCGCCGCCGGAGTTCCGCTGCAACCAGGTCGTCAAGAATCTCGACGACTTCCACGAGTCCTTCGGCGTGGTCGAGGGCGACGGCATGTGGATGGCCCCGGAGGAGCGCGTCAGCATCTGGTGATCCGGTGATCTGGTGAGGCGGGCGCCACGCGGTGGCCGGGCCGGTCAGTAGCGCGCGAGGAGTTCCTCGTCGAGCGTGAACTCCCGGTGCGCCCCGCGGCTGATCGCCCCGGAGTCCATGAGTTCGCGCAGGCGTCGGCTCAGCGTCTCCGGGGTGGTGCCCAGGTACGAGGCGAGGTCGATCTGCGTCAGCGGCAGCTGCACCGAGGTGCGGCCGTCCCCGCCCCGGCGCCGCGGCAGGGACAGCAGGTAGGACACCACCCGGGTCGCCACGTCCTCCGACGTGAGCGAGACCAACAGGTGCTCGCTCTCGGCGGTCTTCCGGGCCAGCGCCATGGTGATGGCGCGCTGGAGGGCCGGGTGGCGGTCGGCGATCGTCCGCAGGTCATCGAAGCGGATCTCGGTCAGCGTCGAGTCCTCGCCGGCTTCGACGAGGTAACGCGCGGCGCTGTCCAGGGCGAGCTCCACCAACCCGTAGTGATCACCCGGCCCGATGATCCGCACGATCCGGCGGCGGCCGGCCCTGTCGCTGCGCACCACGTGCAGGGAGCCGGCGGTGACGAGGAGCAGTCGGGTCGCCGGCCCGCCGACTGTCTGCAGTACCGTCCCGGCCTCGACCTCGACGGTGTGCGCGACGGCCGCCAGTTGCTGGCGGCCCTCCGCGTCGAGGGCCGCGACGAGGTCGAACTGGCCGGTGAGGCCGTCGCGGCGGGAGCTGGGCATGTGTCGAGTATCGCCGCCGGCATGAGGTCTGGCCAGTAGTAGAGAAATTGACGTCGGTCAATGCGGAGACGCAGGCGTGCGCCTAGCGTCGGCAGCAGGTCGTCTCAAGGGAGTGCCATGTCATCAACGCTTGCCCCGTCGAGTCGAGCAGTCGGCGGGGGTGGTGCACCTGTTGCCGCTCCGCGCCAGGGGCAGACGCCCTGGCAGATGCTCACCACCACCGATCACAAGCAGATCGGCGTGATGTACGTCGTGGTGTGCTTCATCTTCTTCTTCATCGGCGGTCTGATGGCGCTGCTCCTACGCGCCGAGCTCTTCTTCCCGGGAATGCAGTTCCTGGCGAACGAGCAGTACAACCAGCTGTTCACCATGCACGGCACGGTGATGCTGCTGTTCTATGCCACCCCGATCGTGATCGGCATCGGCAACTACGTGATGCCGCTGCAGATCGGCGCCCCGGACGTGGCGTTCCCACGGTTGAACGCCTTCGGTTTCTGGCTGTTCACGTTCGGCGGGATCATCGCGCTCTCCGGGTTCCTCACGCCCGGTGGCGCGGCCGCGTTCGGCTGGACCATGTACATGCCGCTGGCGGACAAGATCCACTCGCCGAACGTCGGTGCGGAGCTCTGGATCCTCGGGGTGGCGATCGGCGGGATCGGCACCATCCTCGGCGCCGTCAACTTCATCACCACCATCGTCTGCCTGCGTGCCCCGGGCATGACGATGTTCCGGATGCCCATCTTCACGTGGAACCTGCTCATCACCTCGGTGCTGATCCTGCTCATCTTCCCGTTGCTCACCGCCGCCGCGATGGGCGTCTTCTACGACCGGACATTCGGCGGGCGCATCTACTCGGCAGGCAACGGCGGGGCCATCCTGTGGCAGCACCTGTTCTGGTTCTTCGGCCACCCCGAGGTGTACGTGGTGGCGTTGCCGTTCTTCGGCATCGTCTCCGAGGTCTTCCCCGTGTTCTCGCGTAAGCCGCTGTTCGGCTACGCCGGCCTGGTGTTCGCGACCCTCGCGATCGCCGCGCTGTCGATGGCGGTGTGGGCGCACCACATGTTCGCCACCGGGGCCGTTCTGCTGCCGTTCTTCTCGTTCATGTCGTATCTCATCGCCGTGCCGACGGGCGTGAAGTTCTTCAACTGGATCGGCACCATGTGGAAGGGCAAGCTCACCTTCGAGACGCCGATGCTGTTCGCGCTGGGCTTCCTGGTGACGTTCTTGTTCGGCGGCCTGACCGGCATCATGATGGCCTCCGCGCCGATCGACTTCCACATCCACGACTCGTACTTCATCGTGGCGCACTTCCACTACACGCTGTTCGGGACGATCGTGTTCGCCACCTTCTCCGGCGTCTACTTCTGGTTCCCCAAGGTCACCGGGCGGATGTACGACGAACGGCTGGGCAAGCTGCACTTCTGGCTGATGTTCATCGGCTTCCACACCACGTTCCTGGTCCAGCACTGGCTGGGGAACCAGGGCATGCCGCGGCGCTACGCCGACTACCTGGCGAGCGACAACTTCACCGTCCTCAACCAGATCTCGACCGTCGGCTCGTTCATCCTGGGTATCGCGATGCTGCCGTTCATCTGGAACATGATCAAGAGCTGGCGGTACGGCGAGATCGTGACCGTCGACGATCCGTGGGGCGCGGGCAACTCGCTCGAGTGGGCCACCTCCTGCCCGCCGCCGCGTCACAACTTCGAGACGCTGCCCCGCATCCGCTCGGAGCGCCCCGCCTTCGAGTTGCACTACCCGGAGATGTCGGAGCGGATGCGCGCCGAATCCCACGTCGGCGGCCGGCGGAAGTCCCACGATCCGCACTCGTCCAAGGACATGGCCGAGCGCGGGCCGTCGCCCAACAGGTGAAACAGGTTCTACCGGCGGCGGTGCGCGGTTAGGGTCCACCCATGACGATTCGCGTTGTGGAGTGGTCGACCGGGTACCTGGGGCGGATGGCGGTCGAGGCGATCCACGCCCGGCCCGAACTCGAGTTGGTGGGCGTGTTCGTCTCCGACCCGGCCAAGGTCGGGGTCGACGCCGGACGGCTGGCCGGGCTGGACCGCGACCTCGGGGTCGTCGCAACCGATGACCGCGCGGCGCTGCTCGCACTGAAGCCGGACGCGGTGCTCTACACGGCCGAGACCGAGACCCGGTTCATGGGCGGGATCGAGGACTTCGCCGAGTTCCTGCGCGCCGGGATCAACGTGGTGGCTTCCGGGCCGGTGCTGTTGCAATACCCGCACGGGACTATCCCCGAAGAGATGATCACCGCGCTCGCGGACGCGGGCCGCGAGGGCGGCGCGACGTTGCACGTCAACGGCATCGACCCGGGCTTTGCCAACGATGTGCTGCCCCTGGTCATGACGAGTCTGTCCCGGCGGATCGACCTGATCCGCGTGGGCGAGATCGCGGACTACTCCGTGTATCACCAGGGCGAGACCATGCGGCGTCTGTTCGGATTCGGACAGTCCATGGAGACCCTGCCACCGCTGCTGCGGCCGGGCATGCTCGCCGCGGGCTGGGGTTCGGTGGTCCGTCAGCTCGCAGCCGCGCTGGAGGTGACCCTGGACGAGCCGCTGGTCGAGCGGCACGAGCGGCTCGCGGCCGATCGTGACCTGTCGCTGCTGGCGTGTGAGGTGCCCGCCGGGTCGCAGGCGGCCCTGCGGTTCGAGGTGGTGGGGCAGGTCGACGGCGAGGACCGCATCATCCTCGAGCATGTCACCCGCACCGCGCACGATCAGGCGCCCGACTGGCCGCGGCCCGACCACGGCGACGGTTGCTACCGCGTGGAGATCTCCGGCCAGCCGGAGATGCGGGTGGAGTTCACCCACCACGATGCCCACGGCGACCACAACGTCTCCGGCATGCTCATCACCGCCATGCGACTGGTCAACTCGATCGAGGCCGTGGCCGCGGCGGAGCCTGGCCTGGTCTACGCAAAGGACCTGCCGGTGATCACCGGCCGTGGCTTAATGGCCAGATGAAGATCCTCTCCAGCGCAGGGGCGGTAGTGGCCGCCGCGCTCCTCGTGCTCGCCGGCGCGGCAGCCGCCCCCGCGGCCCCGGCCCCGACCCCCGCGGCTGCCCCGGCTACGGATCCGGCGGCGCGGGCCCCGATCCCGGTGCCGACTTCGTTCGCCGAGGGTGTCGCGGGTGCGCTGAATTCGCCGGGCGGTCAGCTGCCCGGCGCCAACGACTGGTCCTGCCGGCCCTCGGCGGACAAGCCTCGTCCCGTGGTGCTGGTGCACGGCACCGCGGGTGGGGCCGTGACCAACTGGGGGACCTACGGCCCGCTGTTGCACAACGAGGGCTACTGCGTGTTCGCGCTGACCTACGGGGCCCTGCCGGGGCAGCCGTGGCCGATCAGCGAACTCGGTGGGCTGGCGGACATCCTCGAGGTGTCGGTTCCGCAGGTCGGCGGGTTCGTGGATCGCGTGCTCGAGGCCACGGGGGCCGAGCAGGTGGACCTGGTGGGCCACTCGCAGGGCACCCTCGTCTCCGGTCTGGTGGCCAAGGTCGGCCGCCCGGGGCGCGTGCACGCGGTGGCCTCGCTCGCGCCCCTCTGGGACAACTCGGAATCGGAGGCACTGGAGGGATTGGAGTCCGTGCCCGGGCTCCTGGACCAGGTCAACCGGGTCCTGCCGCCCGCGTTGAGCCAGATGGGCCCGGACTCGGCGGCGTCCCAGGCGCTGTGGGAGGGCGGCACTCCGTACGCGCCCGGCGTGCGTTACCTCAACGTGGTGACGCGCTACGACCAGTTGGTCACCCCGTACACCGCCGGGATCGTCGAGGGGCCGCTGGCCACGAACGTGGTCCTGCAGGACGGCTGCGAGGAGAACCGGTCCGAACACACGGCGATCGTCGCTGACGGTCGTGCGGCAGACCTGGTCCTCGCTTCGCTCGATCCGGCGACGCCCCGCGAACCCCGCTGTGAGTCGACAGTGGAACGGGCGCCGGGCGGTTCGTGAGCTGTCCCGGTTATCCAGGTCAGATGTCGTACGGCCGTGGCTTAATAGGCGCATGACAATCCTGCGCGCCGCTTGCACTCTCCTCGCCGCCGTGACGCTCGCAGTGTCCGGGGCGGGCGCCGCCACTGCCCAGCCTGCCGCAGCCCAGCCCGCCACCGACCCATCGATGCGGGCCCCGCTGCCCGTTCCGTACTCGTTCTTCACCGGCGCCGCCCAGGCGCTCACCGCCCCGGGGTCCGAACTGCCGGGGGCCAACGACTGGTCGTGCCGCCCCACCCCGGACAAACCCAGGCCGGTCGTGCTGGTGCACGGTACCTCCGGCGGGGCGGTGACAAACTGGGCCACCTACGGTCCGCTGCTGCACAACGAGGGGTATTGCGTCTACACCCTGACTTACGGCGCCCTGCCCGGTCAGCCGTGGCCGGTGAGCCTGCTCGGCGGGCTGGCGGACATCACCGAGGTCTCGGTGCCCCAGGTCAGTGAGTTCCTCGACCGAGTCCTGGAATCGACCGGAGCCGAGCAAGTGGATCTGATCGGTCATTCGCAGGGCACTCTCGTCTCGGGTCTGGTGGCCAAGGTCGGTCGGCCGGGCAAGATCAACACGGTCGCGTCGATCGCACCGTTGTGGGAGGGCTCCCGCGGGACCGGATCCGGGGCGATCGGCACCGCGCTGGCCAGCGGGGATCGCGGACGGGCGGAGGAGATCGCGCCGTCGCTCGGTCAGATGGCCGCGGGTTCGGACATGCTCGAGACCCTGTGGGCCGGTGGCAGTCCGTACGCCTCGGGCGTGAACTACCTCAACCTGGTGACCGTCCACGAGCAGGTGGTTCAGCCGTTCACCTCAGGGATCGTGGAGGGGTCGAACGCCGCCAACGTGATCATCCAGGAGGGTTGCGAGCAGAACCACGCCGAGCATCTGGGCATCGCGGCGGACGGCCGCACCGCCGACTTCATTCTCAACGCCCTCGACCCGGCCAATCCGCGTGAACCCCGTTGCGAGGCAGTGGCTCCGTACGTGGGACCGATCCCATCGCTGCCGGGCTCGTGAACCGCTCTGCGATCGCTGACCTGCTCGCGGCGGCAGCCCTCGTCGTCGTCACCCCCGGGCTCGCGGCGGCTGCCCCCACATCCCCGACACCCTCACCGCCGACACCCACCGCCGACCATGTCCCGTGGCGGTGGTGGGACGGCGCGGCGTATCAACTCACGCACGGCCTGGCCGACCCGCCCGCCCTGAACCGCGACGACTGCCGCCCGACCGCAGAGCGCCCGCACCCGGTGATCCTCGTCCACGGCACCGGGCTCAACGGCGGCAACTCGTGGGCGACCATCGGCACGGCGCTGGCCGCGGAGGGTTTCTGCGTGTGGGCGCCCACCGTCGGGGCGCCCGAGGGTATGGGCTCGACGGGAGGACTCGACTCGTTGACGGGGGCGTCGGCGCCGCAACTGGCCTCCGAGATCGACCGCGTGCGGGGGCTCACCGGCGCCGACCGGGTCGACCTCGTGGGGCACTCGCAGGGGGCGATCGTGGCGTCGTTCGTCGCGGCGACCGTCCGTGCGGACGCGGTGCACACCGTGGTCACGCTCGGCGCGGACCCGGCGAAATCGGGGGAGGGGCCGCCGGAGTTCGTCACCGCGATGCTCGGGGTGCTGTCCGCGGAGACCACGCGACGCGACGCCGAGGCGACCCTGGCGTGGCTGGGCGATGAGGGCGTGCCGTTCGCGCGCGGGGTGCGGTACGTGGCGGTGTCCTCGGATTACGACGAGCTCACCGGGCCCGTCGTGGCGCCGATCGTCCCGGACTGGGTGGACCTGCAGGTCGTGCGCCTGCAGGACGGGTGCGAGGCCGACCGCTCGGGGCACCTGACCGTGCTCGCCTCACCGCGCGCCGCGGACCTGGTGGCCGACGCGCTCGCCCCGGCGGAAGGTGCGCCCGCCGAAGCGCACCCACCGCGATGTGTGGCCGCCGACCAGGTGCTGGGGGTCCTGGCGCCGGTGCCACCGCGGTAGCGGTCGCCCGGTGCTCGTCAGTAGTTCCAGTCGCCCTGCCCGTCGAAGGCGCCGAACTGCTTGCCCGGGCCATTGATGACGATGAACGGATCCCCGTTGCCGGTGTTCTCGTAGTACCAGGCCGCGTCCTCGGGGCTGATGTTGATGCAACCGTGCGAGACGTTGCGCGCGCCCTGGTCCGCGACGGACCACGGGGCGGAGTGGATGAAGATACCGTCGTAGCTCAGTCGCACCCCGTCGTTGACCACGGTGTCGTAGCCGCCGGCATCCTGGGCCAGGCCCCACGTCGCGGAGTCCATGTGGACCTCGCGGGCGCGCCAGCCGTTGTAGTAGATGCCGTTGTGCGTGGGGTAGGCGTCGCGGCCGGCGGAGGCCTTCATGACGCGCTCGACCACGCCGTTGCGGGTGACGGTGACCTCGTGGGTGTTGTCGTCGTAGGTGGACACCACGGCGTCGCCGGTACGGAAGGTGTGTTCCGCGCCGCCCGCCCAGACGGTGACGGCGGTGGCGGCCGGCCAGAACTCGTGCGGCCGCCAGCGCAGCTCCGTGTCGCCGACCCAGTAGAACTTGCCCTCGACGCCGGGCGTGGTGCGGATCCCCACCGCCGCCTCGGCGGCCGCGCGGTCCGCGACGGGGCGGTCGAAGGTGATCATGACCGGTTGCGCCACGCCGACGGTCTCGTCGCGGGTGGGGTAGACCGAGGCGACCTGCGCCTCGATCGACGGCCGCTGGGGGGCCAGGGCGGGGACCGTCAGGACGGGCAGTCCGGGCATGAGGAAGGTGGGTAGGGGCGCTGTCTCCATGCCGACCGCGCCGGCCGAGCCGGAGGAGCCGAAGCCGCCGGCGAGTGACTGTGCGGAGGCGGCGGGGGAGAGTCCGACGACGACGAGACCGGCGGCGGCAAGGACGGCGGCGGTCGAACGGGTGCGGCGGTGCATCGATCTCCTCGGGGCGCGTGCCGCGGGCGGGCGGCGGTGTTCGGGGAAGGCGATCCGAGACGGCCGGCGTTCAGTACTTAGAAACACTAATCACACCAGTCACTCAGATAACTTGCGTAACACTACCGCGAATCCGGGTGCCGTGTACATCCCGCGGGCGCTGCGGCGATACGGGCGCGGTGGCGCCCGGTCCGGCGCGGCGCGAAACCCTGCCATCGTTTGTTGGCATCGACGCGGAGGGAAGTGCAGGTAGATGCCGCGAGAGGTGTTACTGACCGAAAGTCAGTAGAATAATCGCAGTTCACCGGCTTGATCGCGCTGTGGGCGCAACATATAGTCCAATCAGTCACCAACCGAGGGAGGTGGCGAGGTGAAGGACTGGTTGAGGGACCACGACTTCACGCTGAGGGGCCGGTCATACGGACCGGAGCACCTGGGGGGGTGCTGGCCCGCGGCCGGACAGGCATGCGAGGCGGCGTGAGCGCGCGATGCGCGATCCGCCGAATACGGGAACGGCGTCGGAAGCTGAGGGGCTCCGACGCCGTTTCTCTAGTTGGCCTCCAGCCCGCCTCTAACTCTCGAGAGACGCGAAGCTAGATGATCCCGGCAGCATGCCCGAGCCCCCGCCCGAGGAGCAGGACAGCGCCGGCGGTGACCACCACGACGGCAACCCTGCGGCCCGCCTCTGCGGAGACCCGCCGGGCCAGGACTCCTCCCAGGAGGACGCCGAGCGGCACCATCGCCACGATGAGGCCGATGACGATCATCGGTGGGAGCTCGGAAATGGGCGCGGCGCCGACGCCGATCTTGGTGATCACGGACGTGGCGCCCATGGTGCAGAAAATCGGTTGAAGGGTCGCGGCAAAGGACCGCTGTCTCCAACCAGTCGCCTGCGCGTAGACCAGCATCGCGGGAGCGGCCACCCCCACCGCGGTGTTGAGGAACCCTCCGGCGGTGCCGGCCACCGCAGCAGGGAAAGGGCCGCTGACCTGCGGGATGCGCGCGATCGACGTCATGAGAAGCGTGCCCAGCAACGCCGCCCCGATGATGATCTCGAGCCAGCTGCGATCGACGGCGCCGACCAGGAGTGCGCCGGGCACGGACCCCACGACGATCAGGGGCGCGAGACGGCGATACCGACGCCAGTCGATGTCGCGACGCAGCATGATCGCGATGAAAGCAGCGGAAAAAGTGGTGGTCACGTTGGTCAGCAGGACTCCGGCGACGGGCCCGAGGATCAGCGACAGGGTCGGCGCCACCACGAGCCCGACCCCCATCCCGCTGACCCGCTGCAGTACCGTGCCGAGGACGACGGACACCGCCGCGACGATCAGAAGGGGTGGACCGATGTCGCCGAGCATGGAATACAGCATTCCAGGTGCGTTGGTCCGTGCTGCCGGCGGTGCGCGCCGCTCAGGCCAGGATCTGACGGGCGACCCGGTGTAGGCCGGCCAGCGCCTCGGCCTCCGCCTCCGGGCTGCGAGCGGTCTCCGGCTGGGCCAACGTGATGTGCCACAGGTAGTCGCCGGTGACGAGGATCGTGTGCACCTCCACGCCGCCGCCGGTCGGCGCGGCGAGGCAATCGATGAAGGCGGTCGCCAGCGGTGGCGAGACGGGGCCCGGTGCGCCGGGTGCGGCGGGTGGCGCCCCCTCGACGGTGGCGGCCAGTGTGCCGCGGACCTCCGAGCACGCGTAGCGCGCGCCGAGCATCAGCGGCTGTCCGGCGAGCGCCGCCTCCGCTCCGCCCTGCGGCTCGACGACGCCGGCGGCGAAGGTGTCCGGCACGATGCCCGGCTCGAAGGCTGGCGGGGCGGGGGCTTCCGTGGTGGCGGTCGTGGTGGTCGCGCCGAGGTTCCAGGGGTCGGTCTCGTCGGCACCGTCGGTGCCGTCCAGGTCGTCGGTGCCATCAAGGCCGTCGGAGTCGTCCGGGTCGTCGAGATTGTCGTCGGAACCTGTGCCCGTCGCGGCCTCGGCTCGATCGGGCGAGCCCGGGCCACCGTAGGTACAGATCAGGCCCAGGTCGCCGGAGCCGGTCGGCTCCACGTCGGGCATCTCGGCATCGGTGAGCGTGATGACCTCGGCGGTCGTCAGGTCGAGCATCTCGCAGGCGTTGAGTCGCTCGTTGGCGGAACCGCTGCTCGCGATCATCGCCTCGGCGGCGTCCATCTGCAGGTTCGGGGTGAGTCGCGGCGGGCCGGACTCCGCCTCGTCGCCGAGACCCGAGCAGCCGGCGAGCGTCAGCGCGGCCACGGCGGCCAGCGCTCCGGTGACGCCGCGGGACGGGGACGGCGAAGTCGAACGCAGCGAGGAACGCATGTCCCCGATCCTACGGCGCGGGGTCGCGGGTCCCGCCTCCGCTCCTGCCCGCCACCCGGACGGGCCGACTCTGTGATCGGCGTCACCGTCTTGACGTCCGACGTTCACCGAGAGTGTGCCGTCCGCTCAACTGGTCTGGTGAGACTGCATGTCGTGGAGCCGATTTCTGACACCGTCACCGGGCGAGACCGCCGACCGGCGCAGCTGGGTGGCCGGGCGCTCGGCTATCAGCGTTCGATCCTCGCCGGTCCCGGTCGATGTCACGCCCCCGAGGGCTGGGCGGAGATCTCCCTGACGTCCCGGCTCGGCGAGGGGACGGCCCTGTTCGACGTCACCTCCGACGACCTCCTCGGCCTGGACGCCCACTGCCGTGCCGGGTTCCGGCTGGTCGGGGCAGACCGGGGCCTGCCGTCGGACGTCGACCTGCTGGACGGGCCCATGCGTGGCCCCTGCCGGGTGGTCGACAGGACCGACGAGTCGCTGCGGCAGGGGCTCGTCGTCGGCACCCTCGAGGGCAACCCCGCGGTGGCCGAGCACCGCTGCCACGTCGATCTGGATCCGGACACCGGCGCCGTGACGGCGACGGTCCGCACCACGTGGCGCCCCGGTTCGGCCTACGTCCTGCCCGGCGCCGGACGTCGCGAGGCGCGGGCGTACCGGCGGATGGGGCAGCGGCTCGTGCGCGCGCTCGGGGCCTGCCGGGCGCCGGGATCAGGAGTCGTCGGGCCGTAGGATCACCGCATCGGTGACGGCGTCGAACGACTCGTCGATCAGGTTCTCCAGCAGCGCCCCGGATTCGTCGGTGCGCCACCGCTCCACGGCGACCCGCAGGATCGCGATGGAGGCCGCCGCCACCGTGGCCGCCTCGACCGAGTCGGGGGCCAGACCCTCCCGCTGGCACACCAGCTGGGCGAGCCGGCCCTCCAGCCGCGCGAACAGCGCGTGCATCTCGGTCTGGATGCCCGGTTCGTGCCGCCAGAGGTCGTGGAAGCGGTCGAACTCGGGGGACTCGCGCCGGGCCGTCGACACCTGGTTCCACATCAACCGCGACAGCGCCGTCATGGTGGGCACCGACCGGTCCGACAGAAACAGCTGCACCGCCTCGGGTTCGGCGGGCGGCACGTAGGGGATGCACGCGGCGACCTTGGACGGGAAGTAGTTGAAGAACGTACGCCGGGAGACGTTCGCGGCGCGCGCGATCTCGTCGACGGTGACGTCGTCGAGCCCGCGTTCGAGCACCAGGTCGAGCGCCACGCCGCTGATGCGGACCCGCACCGCGCGGCGGCGGCTCATGCCCGGCGGGCCGGAGGACTCGGTGCTGCTCATCTCGGCCCTCCTGTCCGTACCTCGTGTGATCGACTGCCGTCGATGTTACGGAGCGGCCTCCGCCCTATCCTGGCTGGCATGACCACTCGCACCGCCGCCGCCCTCGCGTCAGCCTCCGTGGCGCTCCTCGCCGTGCTCGCCGGATGCGGTGGGACGGGCTCCGATCAGGAGACCGGCACCATCAGGACCGAACCGCTGCCGGCCCCGGAGCGGGAACTGCCGCCGGTCCAGCCGGCTGCTGCCGCGGACTGCCCGTACCTGTCGGTGGCCGAGGCGGCGGAGACGGGCGCCGCCCCGGTCACCGAGGTGCGGATCGACGAGAGTATCGACCCGGCCGCCTGCTTCTTCTACGGGACGGACGGCTCCGTGGTCCTCACGACCACCGTCTATACGGTCGACTCCGCCGAGCGGGCGCGCGAGCTGGTGGCCGAGTCCGCGCCTGAGGACACGGCCGAGGAGGCCACCGCCGACGGTGGCTGGGCCGGCGCCCGCACCGGGGGCGCGGCCGGCGCGCTGGTCGTGCTGTCCCGGGGCGACCAGCTGCTGGCGGTGCAGACGGTCAACGAGGAGGCCGGCCCGGCGCAGCAGGTGGCCGAGCTGGTCGGCCCCCGCCTCGCGCAGTGACCGGCCCGGGTCAGATGGGGTCGGTGATCATGCCCAGGATCAGCTCGGCCATGCTTCGGGCGGTCATGGACGTGGTCTGGACCTCGCCCAGCATCGCGGCGGTGACGGCACCGTCGTGGAGCAGCGCCAACCGGTCCGCGAGGTCGGCGATGTTGTCCGGGTCCTGCAGGCCCATCCCGGCCAGCTCGGCGCGCAGGGTCTCGGCGACCCAGGCGCGCTGGTCGGCGACCGCGGCACGGATCGAGCGCTCGCCGTCGGTGTCGGGGCTGGGGAACTCGATCGCGGCCGCGATGTGGCAGGAGCCGGGGGTGGCGGGCTCGACCCGCTCGCGGATGATGTCGAACAGGGCCAGGACGCGGCCCCGGGCATCGGGCGAGCGGTCGGCGCGGCGTCGCCACAGCACCCGGTCCCGCTCGGCCACCGATCGTAGGTAGGCCACCACGAGCTCGTCCTTGGACCCGTACGTGTTGTAGAGGCTGGCCTTGGCCACGCCCGCCTCGCGCAGGATCCGGTCGATGCCCACGGCCCGGATCCCGTCGGTGGAGAACAGACGGGTCGCCGTGGCCAGGAGCCGCTCCCGCGGCCCGGGCTTGGTCGACCGTGTACTCGTCACGGGTTACAGACTATCGGCTGTGACCACCGACACCGCAGGGCCGGTGCCGCGTGGAGCGGGCGCCGGCCCCGAAGATCTGGCAACGGGTGCTCGAAGGGTGTCGAGCCGTGCCGGTCAGGCCGGCGGGCGACCCCCCTGCTCGGGGCCGGGATCGGGGGTGGGGGTGCCGTCCGGCGCGTCGGGCACCTCGGGGGCGTCGGCAGTGCGTCCGGTGAGGAACTCGCCGGCCTTCTCCTGCACGCGGTCCGTGTGCTGGGCGTGCTTACCGCCGGTCTTCCTGTCGAACATGTCGCCGGCCTTGTCGATGACCGAGTCCACCTTGTCCGGGTTCTTGCCTGCGAGTTCCTTGGCCTTGGCCAGGCCCTTGTCGAGAAATCCCATGTCGGAGTCCTTCCTGCCTTCCTGCCTGGGGGCCAGCGGCCCGGCTCCGCGTGGGAGGCCGGGCCGCTGGATCGTACGGGTTCGTGAGGGTTGTGGTGGGGTCAGACCTTGGTGCGCCCGCGGCCCTTGACGGCCGCGACCACCCAGATCAGCAGACACGCGCCGATGATCGCCGCGATGAAGCCCCACAGCGAGAAGGCCTCCGGCATGCCGCCACCCCCGGTGATCAGCGAGACGATAAGGCCTACGACGAACGCGCCGACGATTCCGGCGACAACGTTGGCGACGAATCCCATCTGGGCGTTCCGGCCCATGATCATGGACGCGATCCAGCCGGCGATTCCACCGACGATGATCCAGGAGATGATGCTCCACAGCATGGTGGTTGTCCTTTCCGAGAGTCGTTCTCGGCCCAGGGGTGGGCCGCTCACTCAGGAGAACACGATCCGGCCACGGACGCTTCCGGTCCACTCCACTGTGCGGTTAAACGTCGCTCATCCGTTACCGCGCCGTGTCCGGCTGTGGGCCCGGCGCTGCTCAGGCGAGGTCGGCCGAGTCCGGGTGTTTCTCGATGTACCGGGCGACGAACGAGCAGGCGGGATTCACGCGGAGCCCCTTGCCCCTCGTCTGCTGTAGGGCCTCGCCGATCATCCGGCCGGCCAGACCGCGACCGCCGAACTCGGTGGCCACGACGGTGTGCGGGAAGGTGCGCACCCCGGAGGCCGTGCCGGTCCCGGGCGCGTCCTGATAGTCGGCGAACCCGGCCACCACGTCGTCGACCAGGATCTCGAAGCGGCCGGCGACCTCGTCCTCACGGACCCGGATGTCCTCGGCGCTGCCGGGGTCCCCGCTCATTCGTGGGCCTCCGGACGGACGACCATCACGGGACACGGCGCGGCCTGGAGCAGCGCGCGGGACGTCGAGCCCAGGACCATGCCGGCGAAGCCGCCACGCCCGTGGGATCCGACGACGACGAGCTGTGCCCCTTCGGACTGCTCGACCAGGGCGCGGACCGCGCGGTCCCGGGTCACGTAGCGGGTGACGTTCACGTCCGGGAAGCGGTCGGCGAAGCCGGCCAGCCGTTCGGCCAGCGTCTGGTGCTGCTGCTCCTCGAGTTGGCTCCAGTCGTCGTCCGTGAGGGCGATCCCGGCGGCCGCGGCCTGGACCTGCGGGTCCATCCAGGTGTGGACGGCGATCAACTCGGCGCCGCGGGCCGAGGCCTCGGCGAACGCCCAGTCGGTGGCCCGGGCACTGATCTCGGAGCCGTCGATACCCACCACGACGGGGCCGGTGCTGTCCGGCTGATCGGTGTCCGTGCGGGTCACCACCACCGGGCAGAACGCGTGGCTGGCGACGGCCGCGGAGACCGAGCCCAGGACCATGCCCTTGATGCCGCCCAGGCCGCGGGAGCCCAGGACGATGAGCTTGGCCTTGCGCGAGTAGTCGATGAGCACCTGTGCGGGGTTGCCCTCGACCACGGCGTGGCCGATCTGGATCTCCGGAGCGATCTTCTGTGCGGTGGCCCTGGCGCTCTCGATGATCGGGTGGCACTCGCGCTCGAGCTCGTCGTAGACGGGCTGGGGCGGCACCATGCCCTCGGCGAACATGGCCGCCGGCATGGTGTAACTCGTGACGAGCAGCAGCGGGATGCCACGGGTGGCGGCGGTGTTGGCGGCGTAGGCGACTGCGCCGGTGGACGCAGCAGAGCCGTCGACACCGACTACAACGGTGTTCTCGAGGGAAGCCATGCCGTCAGCGTACCGCCGGGATCGGCCTGCGGAAGCGGCTTGGCGAAGGGTGGGCGAACGGGGTTACGCCGCCTCGGGGAACGGGGCGTTCGACGGGTAGGCGAGGTTGAAGCTGCCCTGGAACGCGGGCAGGATCGCGCGGCCCGGGCCGAACAGGAAGAAGTCGACGACGGCGTCGATCATGGTTGCTCCTGGTGCTGAAGTGATAGATGAGGCGCAGGTGAGTGTAACGCACGGATTAGGCTCGGGGGTATGTCCAGTTCTGGTTCCCGGCGCAGCCGCCGGCCGCTGCCCCTGCGCGACGGCGTCGACCCGGTCCGCATCCGGCTCGCCGACCCCGGCCAGGGGCCCCGCAGCATCCCCGAGGAACTGCGGCGCCGCTTCCCCGACCGGCTCGCCGAGCTCGAGGCTGCACTGGCCGCGGGTGAGGTCGTCACCGCCGACGGCAGCCCCGTCACCGGCGAGACCAGGCGCCACCGGGGGATGGACGTGTGGATGTACCGGACCCCCGGGCCCGAGACCGAGGTGCCCTTCGACCTCGTGGTGCTGCACCGGGATGACCGCCTCGTCGTCGTCGACAAACCGCATTTCCTCGCCACCACGCCGCGCGCCGGGCACGTCACCGAGACCGCACTGGTGCGGCTCCGCCGCGACCATCACGGACTCGGCGACCTGGCGCCCGCGCACCGCCTCGACCGGCTCACCGCCGGCGTGCTGGTGTTCACCGCCGACCCCGCGCACCGCGGCGCCTACCAGGAACTCTTCGCCGCCCGCCGCGTCGACAAGACCTACCTCGCCGTGGCGCCGGCGCCGGACGGCACGCCCGAGGTGCGCGAGCGGTCCAGCCGGATCGTCAAGACGCGCGGCATCCTCCAGGCCGCCGAGGTCGACGGCGAGGCCGACGCACACACGCGCATCACGCTGCTGGACGCCCGTGACGGACTGGGCCTCTACCGCCTCGAGCCCACCACCGGCCGCACCCACCAGCTCCGCGTGCACATGAACGCCCTGGGTACGCCGATCCTCGGCGACGACCTGTACCCCGACGTGCTCGAGGTGACCCCCGGCGACTTCACCCGCCCGCTGCAGCTGCTGGCGGAATCGATCGCGTTCACCGATCCCGTCTCCGGCGAGCGGCGCAGGTTCACCACCCGTCGCACACTGGAGCAGTGGCCGACCGCGCCCGATGAGCCCGAGCCCGATCAGGGTGGAAACCAGGGCCATCCCTGATCCGTCCCGGTCCCCGGATGCTGCATGCTTTAGTCGACCACCACCTTGCGAGGGAGCACATGACCACCCAGGCCGAGACCCACCAGCAGCCCGGCGCCGCGGAGCCCGTGGCCGCCATCGCCACCGACCTCGTCATGACCTACGGCGAGGGCGAGACCGAGGTGCGCGCCCTGGACCACGTCAGCGCCACCTTCGCCAAGGGCCGGTTCACCGCCATCATGGGGCCGTCCGGCTCCGGCAAATCCACCCTCATGCACTGCATGGCCGGGCTCGACCGGCCCACCTCCGGGTCCGTACGCATCGGCGACACCGAGATCGTGGGCCTTCCGGACAAGCAGCTCACCGCACTGCGGCGCGACCGGATCGGCTTCGTGTTCCAGTCCTTCAATCTCGTGCCCACCCTCACGGCCGAGGAGAACATCACGCTGCCGCAGGACATCGCCGGCCACCGCATCGACCGCGCGTGGTTCGACGAGGTCGTGGGGCGCCTGGGCATCGGCGACCGGCTCTCGCACCGGCCGTCCGAGCTGTCGGGAGGGCAGCAGCAGCGCGTCGCCTGCGCCCGCGCACTCGTGGGCCGGCCCGACATCCTGTTCGGCGACGAGCCCACCGGCAACCTGGACTCCACCTCCTCCGCCGAGGTGCTGTCCATCCTGCGCAGCGCGGCCGACGACTTCGGGCAGACCGTCGTGATCGTCACCCACGACCCGCGCGCCGCCACCTACGCCGACCGCGTCCTGCTGCTCGCCGACGGGCGGCTCGTGCGCGAACTCGAGAGCCCCACCGCGGACGAGATCCTCGCCGCCATGGGCGACCTCGAGGAGCGGTGATGACCCCCGCGAAACACCAGGCCCGCCACTCCCGACCCGACGAGCACGCACCGCGGCATGCGCGGCCGATGCTGCGGGTCTCCCTGCGCAACATCGCCGCGCACAAGCTGAGGCTGCTGCTGTCGGTGTTGGCCGTGGTGCTGGGGACCGCGTTCGTCACGGGCTCGCTCGTGTTCACCTCCACGCTCAAGAGCACCTTCGACGGGCTGCTCGAGCAGGGCACCGCCGACCTGTCGGTGATGATCGAGCCCGATGATCCGCGCGGTGCCGGGGTGCCGTTCGAGGTGGCCGACCGGCTCGGGGAGATGCCCGGCGTCGCCGCGGCCATGCCCGAGGTGTCCGGGACGGTCGTGCTGTTCAACGCCGACGGCACCCCGTACCAGTCCGGCGGGGCCCCCTCCGAGGGCCTGGCCTGGATCGATCCCGAGCAGGCGGTCGGCAGCAGCAACGAGATGGTCGACGGGCGCACGCCCGCCGCCGACGGCGAGGTCGTTCTGCCCGAGGGCGTGCTCGAGGGGGCCGGCCTGGCGATCGGCGACACCGCGCAGGTGTACACCACCTCGAACGGGATGATCGACGTCACCGTCGTCGGCGCCTACACCAGCGACACCGACGTCGGCGGCTACGTCGGCGTCGGCTTCACCTCCGAGCAGGCCCGCGCGCTGTTCAGCGACGGCGAGAACGCCAGCAGCGTCTCCGTCCGCGCCGAGGAGGGCGTGGGCCAAGGCGAGCTGCGGGACGCCATCGCGGCCGAGTACCCCGACTTCTCCGTCAGCACGGGCGAGGAGGTCAAGGAGCGGCTCTCGGACCAGCTGGGCACGATGCTGGACTTCATCAACTACTTCTTTGTGGCGTTCGGCCTGATCGCGCTACTCGTGGGCACGTTCATCATCTACAACACCTTCTCCATGCTGGTCGCGCAGCGGCTGCGGGAGCTCGCACTGCTGCGGGCGATCGGCGCCTCCCGGGGTCAGATCACCCGGTCGGTGCTGGCCGAGGCCGCCGTCACAGGGATCGTCGGATCCGCGATCGGTGTGGTGGCCGGGTTCGGGCTGGCGCAGGCGATCTTCATGGTGCTCGACGCCCTGGACCTGGGCATCCCGGCCGGCGACCTGGCGCTCGCCACCTCGTCGGTGGTCACGCCGCTGGTGCTGGGTTTCGTCGTCACCCTGTTCTCCGCCTGGGCCCCCGCCCGGCGGGCCGGACGCGTCGCCCCCGTGCAGGGTATGCGCGTCGGCTCCGTCGCCACCGAGGCCGGCGGCGGCATGCGCACGTACGTCGGCGTCCTCGCGGTCGTCGCGGGTGTCGCGCTCGCGCTCATCGGCACGTGGCAGGACACCACCAAGTCCGGCGCGATCACCGTCGGCGTCGGCGCTGCGGCCCTGATTGTCGGCAGCTTCCTGGTGATGCCCGCCCTCGCGCGGCCCATCGCCGGCGGTATCGGCCGAATCATCGGCGCGCCCTTCGGTGCGGTCGGTCGGCTGGCCGCGACCAACGCCGGGCGCAACACCCGCCGCACCGCGGCGACCGCGTTCGCGCTCACCCTCGGGCTCACCCTGGTCGCGGCGTTCGGCACCCTCGGCGCCACCACCAAGGAGAGCATCAGCGGCATCATCGACCAGGACATCAAGGCGGACGTCGTCGTCCAGGGCGTCGCCTCGCAGGGGCCGCCGGTGCCGCTGCCCGGCGCCATCGAGGAGCGGATCTCCGCCGTCGACGAGGTCGGCGAGGTCGCGTACCTGGCGTTCGGGTTCGGCGTACTCGGCGGGGAGCAGCAACTCATCTCCGCCGCGGGCGGCCCGGTCGAGGAGATGATCGACGCGACCGTCGTGGACGGCTCGCTCCAGCCGGCCGAGGACTCGCTCGTCGTCTCCCGCTCCGTGGCCCGCGACAAGGGCTGGACGTACGGCAGCACCGTGCCGCTCGTCGGGCCCGACGGCAGCGAATCCACCCTGCGCGTCACCGGCGTCTACGAGGACTCGCAGGTGCTGGGCCAGTTCTACACCGGTAGGGACGTGTATGAGCGCCTGGTGCCGGAGAACCTGCGGACCACGTTCAACGTGCTGGTCTCTCCGGCGGAGGGATTCACCTCGGACCAGGCCCGGGAGGCGGTCACCGCGGAACTGGCCGACACCCCCATCGCGATGGTGCAGAGCAAGCAGGAGTATATCGACCAGCAGACCGGCGGGGTCGACCAGTTGCTCACGATCATCTACGCCCTGCTGGGGCTGGCCCTGGTGGTCGCGGTGCTGGGCATCGTCAACACGCTGGCGCTGTCGGTGATCGAGCGGCGCACCGAGATCGGGATGCTCCGCGCCGTCGGCATGCAACGGTCGCAGGTGCGGCGAACGGTCAATCTCGAGTCCACGCAGATCGCCGTGTTCGGCGCGCTGATCGGTGCTGCGGTGGGCGTCTACCTGGGCTGGGCGTTCGTGACCGTGCTGGCGTCCAGCGGGCTGCAGATGACCACCATCCCGTGGGGGATGATCGGCATCGTGCTGGTGTGCTCGGCGTTCGTCGGTGTGCTGGCCTCACTGTGGCCGGCGCACCGGGCGGCCAAGACCGGGCCGCTCGAGGCGATCACGGACTAGCAGCACTCCGTGCAGCCCGCTCGTGGAGCCGGCGTACCTCGTCGGCCAGCTCAGGCACAGGGCCGGCAACGGGGACGTCCGGCGCGACCTGCGTGATCGGCAGACCGGCCACCGGTCCCGGGTTCACGCCGAGCTCGGCCATCCACGCCGCGTACTGCGCACCGCTGGAGGCGAACACGATGCGACCGAGCCCCACGAGGGCGTGCGCTGCGCTGCACATCGGGCAGTGCTCGCCCGAGGTGTAGACGGTCGCCGCCGCGCGCTCGTCGGGGGTGAGGTTCTCGGCGGCCCACCGCGCGATCGCGAACTCGGGGTGCCGGGTGGCGTCGCCGCCGGAGATGCGGTTGCGGTCGGAAAACCGGATCCGCCCGGCGGCGTCGACCAGGAGCGACCCGAACGGTTCGTCCCCGGCGTCGACCGCCTCCGCCGCCAACTCCACACAGCGGCGCAGGTGGGTGATGTCGTCGTCGTCATACTTGTCGTGTTCGGTCACGGTCCCTCCTCGAGCAGGGCGACGACCTGCCCCTGGCCGCGCCCGGCGGCCAGGTCGCGCGGCGAGGTGCCGTCGCCGTCGGGCAGGGTCGGATCCGCGCCGCCGGCCAGCAGGATGCGGATCGTCTCGAGATGGCCGCCGGTGCCGTCACCGTAGATGATCGCCTCGTGCAGGGCGGTCCAGCCGAGGTCGTTGACGTGGTTCACGGGCACCCCGGCATCCACCAGGATCTGTGCGGTGCTCGCGTAGCCGCCCTCGCCGGCGGGAATGAGCGCGGTGCCGCCGAAGCGGTTGGTGCTGGTCACGTCCGCGCCGTGCGCCAGGGTCAGGGTGAGGATCTCGTCCAGGCCCTCGGCGCCGGCGTACAGGAACGCCGAGTCCTGGATGTCGTCCTGCGCGTCCGGGTCGGCGCCCAGGTAGAGCAGGAGCGCGGCGACGCGCGGATGGGTGCTCTTGGTGGCCACGACCAGCGGGGTCTGGCCCTGCGCGTCGCGGGTCTCGATGTCCGCGCCCCGGCGCAGCGCGAGCGCCGCAGCGTCAGGGTCACCGCTCGCTGCGGCCTGCAGCAGTTCAGTGTCGGCGTCGCGGCCTGGCGCGTCGGCGCGGTCGGCGGCCACGGCCTGCTCGATCAGGCTCGCCTGCGACGTCAGCCCGTGGCTGCGCGCCAGTTCGAGCGGGGTGGTGCCGTCCTGCTGCGCGGGGATCGTGAGGTCACCCCCGGCGGCGACGATCACGCGCACGCTGTCCACGAAGTCGGTGCTGTCACCGCGCGCGGGGCCTCCGGCCTGGTCGGCAAAGATGAGCGCCTCGTGCAGCCCGGTCCAGCCGAGGTTGTTGACGTGGTCGATGTCCACGCCGTGGCGGATGAGACGTCCGATGATATCGGCGTGCCCGCGTTCGGCGGCGCGAATGAGGCCGGTGCCGTCGTAGGAGTCCAGCGAGGTCATGTCGGCACCGTTGGCGAGGGCCAGGTCGAGCAGTTCGGTGTACCCCTCCGAGGTGGCGATGAGGTAGGCGCTCTGCACAGTGTCGTCGGTCGCGTTCACATCGGCACCGCGGGCGATGAGCTCACGCGCGGCGGGCACGTCGTCGGCCCACGCGGCGGCGATGAGCTCGGTGTCGAGCCGCTGCTGTTCCTCGGGGCTGAGGGTGGGCGCGGTGGCGGGCGTCGCGGTCTCGGTGACGACCGTGGTGGGGGCCGCCTCGGGCGTGGGGGCGGCATCGGTCGAGGTATCGGTGGCGCAGGCGGTGAGGAGCAGGGCCAGGGCGGTCACGCCGACGGTGGTTCCAGCTCCTCGCGGGCGGTGACGGGTCATGTGGGGTCCTTCAGGTCGTGGACTGCCTGCCGGCTGGAGGCGGAGTGGGAGTGGATGAGCGCGGCCGCCGCGGTGGTATCGCCGGCGGCGATCGCGTTGACGATCGCCACGTGCTCGGCGTGGAGCACCGCGGCGTCGCCGTGTTGTCGGTGCACCCAGGCCAGGCGTGGCCGGATGGTGTTGAGGAGTTCGTGGGTGATGCTCCCGCTCGCCTGGTCCAACAGGACGTCGTGGAAGCGGGCGTTGAGGGCGATCGCGCGGGTGGTGTCCCCGGCCTCGATCGCCGCGCCGGCCTCCGAGGTGGCCGTGTGGAGGGCGACGACGACGAGTTCGTCCGCCTCTTCCGCGAGGCGGACGACCAGCACCGTTTCGAGGACTTCGTTCAGGACGATCAGCTCGTCGACCTCGGCCTCGGAGTAGTGCCGTACCTCCATCCCGCCGGCCGGTCGCTCGCGGGTGAGTCCCTCGGCGAGGAGGTCGCGCAGGGCGTCCCGGACGGGGACCCGCGACACCTCGAGTTGGGCGGCGATCCGCTGCTCTATCAGGCGGGATCCCGGCGCGTAATCGCCGGAGAGGATGCGGTCGCGGATCGCGTCGCGAACGGTCGGGGTGGTGAGTGAGGGCCGTGGCACTCGTTTAGTATACAAAATCTCGGAGGCGGTGCAGGGCTACGCGACGAGGCTCACGTGCAGACAGGCGAGCCCCCGACGGCCTGGGGGCAGGGCGTCGGGGGCTCGGGATGGTGCTGTGGGGCTGGCGGCGCCTGGCTAGCGGCGCAGGCCGAACAGGTTGCGGGGGCCGCGGTGCTCGTGGCGTGCGAGCGCGGCGCTGAGCAGCTCGGAGTCGTGCGCGCGGTCGACGGCCTGGCCGGCGAGGCGGCCGACGGTGCGCTCCCAGATCAGGCCCTCGAAGACGGCGAGGAGGTCCATCGCGGCGACTGCCGGCTCACGCATCCCGGTGGCGTCGAGCGCGTTGGTCAGGTCGCTGGGGTCCAGCAGTGAGGACACGAGATCGGTGGTGTCCTCCTTGCCGGAGAGCTCGATGATGAGCGCGGACCGCGCGGCCAGCTCGCCGCGGTAGTCGGCGAGCAGGGCCTCGATCATGCGGGAGAGCACCCCCAGCACGTCGTCGGCGTTCGTGGACGCCAGCTCCTGGATTCCCGAGACCTCGACGAATCCCCGCAGCAGCGAGGTGACCCGGTCGACGGTGAGACCGACCAATTGTGCCCGGGTGCGGCAGTAGTACGAGGTCGAGCCGGAGGGGAGGCCCGCCTCGGAGTCGACGGCCCGGTGTGTGAGCGCCCGGATGCCGTCCCTCGCCACGACCTCGATCGCCGAGTCGGCGATCAGCATTCGCCGGTCCTCCATGGGTACTCCCGTCGTCGTGTGTGACTGGTGCTGGACTGGTACGGCCGACTTCCGGGGTCAGCCTATCGCCGGTTCTACAACTGGGGCGTCGAAATCACGGACGCCCTCGACACCTGATCAGGTGTCGAGGGCGTGGCGGCGTGCGATTCAGGTCAGGAGACCGGCACGTACTTCTTCGCGCGACGGCGGGCGCGCTGCTGGCGTAGCGCCGTCTTGAGTCCGGCGCGCTTGCCGTTCCCGGCGGTCGGCTTCGGCTCGGGGAGCCCCTCGAACATCCGCTCCGAGTGGGTCTCGGGTGCGTCGTCGGCGGTGTCCTTGAGCATGTGGTTGGGCAGTGACATCTTGGCGATGGTGCGCCACGCCTTGAGGTACTGCACCGGAAGCGAGCCGGCCACATACGGCAGGTCGTACTTGTCGCACACCTCGCGCACCCGTACGGACGCCTCCGCCAGGCGGTTGGACGACATGTCCGGGTAGAGGTGGTGCTCGATCTGGTACGACAGGTTGCCGGACATGAAGTCGATGACCGGGCCGCCGGTGAGGTTCGCGGAGCCGAGCATCTGGCGCAGGTACCACTCGGCCCGCGTCTCGTTCGCGAGGTCCTTCTTGGTGAACTTCTCGGCGCCGTCGGGGAAGTGGCCGCAGAAGATCACGGCGTTGGTCCACACGTTGCGGATGCCGTTGGCCACCAGGTTGGCGGTCATGGTGGACTTCCAGCCCTTGCCCGACAGTGCCGGGTAGAACACGTAGTCCTTCGCGAGCTGGCGGCCGGCCTTGCGCAGGAACAGGGCGACGTTGCGCTTGGTCTCCTCGCGGTCGTCGCGGCCCTTCACGACCTTGCCCAGCTCCAGGTACTGGATCCCCACGCCCCACTGGAACAGCAACGCCAGGGCGGTGTTGTAGGCCAGGTTGCCGTAGTAGAAGGGGTGCCAGCGCTGGTCGCGGGTCACGCGGAGGAGTCCGTACCCCACATCGTCGTCCATGCCGATGATGTTCGTGTACTTGTGGTGCATGTAGTTGTGGGTCTGCTTCCAGTGCTCGGACGTGCCCACGTTGTCCCACTCCCAGGTGGTGGAGTGGATCTCGGGATCGTTCATCCAATCCCACTGCCCGTGCATGATGTTGTGCCCGAGTTCCATGTTCTCGACGATCTTGGCCACGCCGAGCGCGCCCGCGCCGATCGCCCACGCGGTCTTGTTGCGTGAGCCCACCATCAGCAGCGCCCGGGCGCCGACCTCGAGGCCGCGCTGGAAGCGGATGGTGTTGCGGATGTAGGTGGCATCTCGCTCACCCAGGGAGCCGATGATGTCCTGACGGATCTGCTCCAGCTCCGCGCCGAGCGCTTCGATGTCATCCTCGCTGAGATGTGCGAACTCTGGGATGTCGGTGATTGCCATGAAGCTACGGTACCGTAAGTTACGGTGCCGTAGGTTAGCTTTGTCGGGTGAGTCACACTCCGGGGCGGTAGTCCACCGCAGGGTGAGGGCGGGGCGGCACAGCCGTGACCAGTGCGAAAAGTGTGGGAGTCGCCACGGATATCACGGTTGTGTAACGTCGGGCGGGTTGGCGGCGACATACCGGACGTACTCGGTTGCACGCCGCCGGGAAGAGACACTGACGAGGGGACCAACATGAGCAACGCGAACGACATTTTCCTGCAGGCCATCCAGCCCGTGGTGGACATCTTCTGGACCATGGTGTGGAGCGCCACGGGATCGACCATCAGCGTCCCGCGGCCGACGACCCCGCAGGGCTGATAGCCCGCACAGCGCAAGACAACACAGCGCAAGACAACACCGCGCAGGCGGCCCGGCTCCCTCGACGGGGGCCGGGCCGTTCTCGTGTCTGGCGAGCGCAGTGAGTCAGCGCCCGAACTTCTCGCTTCCGCCCAGGTCGACGGGGATCGAGGCCCCGGTGATGCCGGCGCCGGCATCACTGCACAGGTAGAGGGCCATCGAGGCGATCGCCTCGGGTTCGACCCACGGCTGCGGCATCTGGGTCATGCCCGCGAAGGTCTCGACGGTGTCCTCGAGCGTCGTGCCCTGTCCGCCGGACATCATGGCGATCATCGACGGGTTCTCGATCATCGGCGTGCGTACGTTGCCGGGGTGGATGGAGTTGCACCGCACGTTGGAGAAGCCCAGTTCCCCGGCGAGGGCCTTGGCCAGGCCCCGGACGCCCCACTTCGAGGTCGCGTAGCTGGCGGTGAAGGAGCCGCCGCGCAACGCGACCATCGAGCTGATGAGGATGACCGCTCCGCCCCGGCCGGTGGCCAGGATGTGGGGAATCGCCACGGTGGTGGTGACCCAGGTGCCCTTGAGGTTGATGTCGAGGGTGGAGTCCCACTCCTCCTCGGTCCGCTCCCACGAGGGGATGGGCTGAGGCGAGACGCCGGCGTTGGCGACCACGAAGTCCAGGCCCCCCAACTCGGCGACACCGGCGTCGACGGCCTCGCGCATCCCCGGCATGTCCCGCACGTCGACCTCGCCCGTCACGCAGCGCCGTCCGAGCGCACGCACGGCCTCGGCGGTGGCCTCCAGGTCCGCCGGGTTCGCCATCGGGTAGGGCACGGACTCGATGTCGCGGCACAGGTCGAGGGCGATCACGTCGCAGCCGGCAGCGGCGAAGGCCTCGCAGTGGGCGCGGCCCTGTCCGCGGGCGGCGCCGGTGACCAGCACGACCCTTCCACTGAGGTCGGTCGGCGTGGCGAAGGGTTGTGACATCGAGAGACTCCTGACGTTGTTCGGTAGCGACCCCTGCGGGTCCGTGCGCCCTGCGGCATGCTGGAAGTCAACGAATGACAACCAGAACAGGTCGTGATCATCATGCTTCAACGAACTCTGATCCTCGTCGATACGTCTTACCTACTGGCAAGTTTCTATAACTCGTGGGAGGAGGGGGCGCGCGGTCAGCTGGAGATCTCTCTGGCCACGGTCGTGCACCGTTTAGATCAGGTCGCGCACGGTCTGGTGGATCAGCCGGTCCAGCGCCAGAACTGGTACGACGGCATCCCGGATTCAGGACCACACCGCTATCAACGGACACTGCGCGTCATCGAGGGCGTGCAGTTGCGGGCCGGTCAGCTGATCGAGTGGGGTGAGCGCCGGACGCAGAAGGCCGTCGACACCCTGCTGGTCGCGGATATGATCCAGGCCGCGTACAAGGGGCACTGTTCCGACATGGTCCTGGTCACCGGCGACGCCGACATGATCCCGGGCGTCCGGGTGGCCGTCGACGCGGGCGTGCGCATGCACCTCGTCGGATTCGGCTGGGATTCCATCTCGTCCGCGCTGCGCCACGCCTGTGACACCACGACCGTGCTCGATCCCCGCACGGACTTCCACGACGCCATGCAGATCCGAGTCCTCGAGGGGCCGATCCCGCCGAAGGTGCGCACCGCGGCCCCGCGCCCTGCGCATCCCGGCGAGGAGACCCGCGATCCGGAGGCGGAGGAGACCGTGGACATGGTCGACGTGCAGTTGCGGTCCGACCGCGCCGCCGCGACCACCGTGGCGGACGAGACGCGCCAGACCGTGGCCGACGAGGAGCTCGCGGCCGAGGCCGAGGAGCTCGCGGCCGACGAGGAGGAGTGCGCGGCCATTGTCGATGACGCCCACCGCGAGGACCCTGCCGACCCTGCCGGCCCTGCCAGCCCTGCCAGCCCTGCCGATCTGGCCGATCCGGCCGATCGGCCGGCAGTGCCGAAGCCAGGCCAGGTGCCGCCGGCGCCCCGGGCCGAGTCGCCGGCCGCGGCTGCGCCCGCGTCGGATGAGCCGACGGCCAATGGCTCCGCGCGGCCGAGCCCGTCGATGATGGCCCCGCATCGTCGTCCGCTGCGGTCGAAGTTCGTACCTCTGCCCGAGGAGGTGTGGACCTCCTCCGGTGAGCAGACCCCCTTCGACGTGGGACAGCAGTACGCCACCTGGTGGTACGAGCATGCCGCCACCGAGGAGCAGCGCGACGACGCGCATCTCCTGTCGGGCGGGGTGCTTCCGCCGGCGATCGACAGGCCATTGCTGCAGTTCGCCTGCCAGATGCTCAACGAGTTCACGCTCACCGAGGCCCAGCGCGTGCGTCTGCGTGACGGATTCCACGAGGGCATCCGGGCGGTCCTTCTCAAGCACCGCTGAGCCGGCGGCCCGCCTCGGTCAGAACGGTGGCGGGTCGTAGCCGGGGTCGCCGGGCTCGGGGACACGCCTGGCGGCGATGTTCTCTCGACGTGCCGCGACCTGGCGTTGCATGCGCTGGAACCAGTAGGTCGGTTTCGGCTCAGGGCTGAGCCACGGCCGCGGTGGCCCGGCGTCAGAGGAGGCCCCCTCGTCCGGCCGTTGGCGCCATCGCGCCAGCGGCCCGTCCGGCTCGGTGGTGAGGGTGTGACCAGTGCTGGTGGTGACGGTCAGTGTGCCGTCGCGCGCCAGTTGGTACCTCCACCCGTGGAAGGTTTTGAAGCGGTGGTGCCGCCGACACAGGCACATGAGATTGAACTCGACGGTCAACCCGCCGGAGCCGGAATCAGAGTGATTGAAGGGACGGACGTGGTCAACATCGCAGTCGTCGGCCGGCACCGAGCACCCGGGGTGCCGACAGGTACCGTCCCGTAGCCGGATGCGGCGCGCCAGTTCGGCACTGATCCGATAGCGCCGGGCGGCCGTGCGCGAGTCAGCCGACCCGGGCGTGGGGTCCGGGACCGAGATGGTGGCGCCGACACAGCGCGACAGCAGCTCCATGAGGGCATCGATCGTGGCCGGCCCGCCCCGGGGCATGTAGACGGCGGGCTCGCCGCCCGGGCCGAGTTCGGTGAGCACGGTGATGTGTGGCCGGAGCTGGGCCCGGGGAGTCTCGCCCGCGAGGCGCTCGCCCGCGACGCTGTCCGGCTCAGGGGCAGAGCCGGGATCGGCGCCGTGCTCCGGCCTGAGGATCGCGTCGACCAAGGCGTCGGCGCGGCGTTCGCCGATGCGCCGGCCGGACGAGTTGTCGCATACCCCCGCGTCCACGTACCGGGTCGACTCGCCGCGGGAGTCCTTCTCCTTCTTGATCTGATCGCGCGCCGACATCTGCAGCGCCTCGTACAGTGCCGCCGCCTCCGCCGACGTCAGATAGGCATGGAGTTGGGCCATGCCGTCACTGCTGCGACGGACCTGAACGTTCCGCTCGGTGATCGCGCGCCGGCGTCTGGCGAGGACGCCGTCCGGGTCGGACTCCTCGATGATGCGATCCGTCTGGCTGAGAATCCGATCTCGGCCGGGCCGCTGCCCCGCGTCGATCGCGCCCAGGAGCCAGTCGGCCACGGCCTTCTGCACGGCGGACCTGAACCTCGGTTCCACGACCCGCATCTGGCGCGCGAGCATCTTGGCCGTGTCCTCGTCGAGGCGGCCGCTCTCCATGGCCTCCAGTAGGGCGGGGAAGTTGTCGACGAGCGTGATCGACAGCCTGATCAGCGCCCGCGCCCTGTGGGTATGTACGCCGTACGCGGCCACGATCTCGGCGCAGGCGATGTCAAAGGGATCGATCAGTGCATAGTCCTGCGGCTCCTCGCCCATCGGGTCGTAGCCGGCGTCGATAGCCCGCTGGAACTCCACATCGTCACAGATGTCGAGTAGCGCGTAACACGCACGCAAGCGGGCGGCGGCGGCACGATTCTCCGCCCGGAGGGCCTCGAGAACCGCCTTGCTCGCCTCCGGGATCCTGGTGTCCGAACCGGGTTCCGACGTCTGGTCAATTCCCATCCACGCCACCCCCTCCACGCTCTGATTCAGTCGCTTCTGTGTTCGACTGGAATCAAGGTAGCAAGGGGGTACGACATCAACCTCGGCCGCTGAACAACTCCCTGTAGTAGCCGGCCAGACCTGGGTAATAGTCGGGGTCGAATCGGAGCGCGTCCGGATCCCGGCCCGCCTCGGCCTCGACCAGCCGGTCCAGGTAGAAGTCCCACCCGGGACCGATCGAGGCGGCGGACTCGGCGTCCGGAATATCCTGTTCCAGGGAGATGACGGACTCGTCGTCGTCGTCGCCCTCGACGCGCACCGTGAGCACCCATCCGCCGGGACCGGTGGTGACGACGACCACCGGTTCCTCACACCGCCGCACCTCCACGGTCGACGTGGGGGAGCCCTCCTCGACGGTCATCGTCAACTCGACGGTGCCGCTGGCCGGATCGCCCGACCACGGGCCGATCCACCGGGCAGTGCGGGCAGGGTCGGTGACGGCCACCCACGCCCGCTCGCGCGAGATCGGCAGCCGGCGGGTGAACACGACGGCCCCCGACTCGGTGAGGGAGCCGGAGGCCGTGGGTGGGGTGGGCATGGCGTCTCCTCTGGGTGAGAGCGACTCCGCGTCGGCCGGATGCTCTAGCGCAGCGCCGGCATCACCGTATCGCGCATGGGCGCGAGGAAGCGGCTGAAGTTGTCCCAGTTGTGCATCCCGGTCGGCAGGTAGTCGACGCGCGCACCGATTCCCAGCTCCTTCAGGCGCTCGTCCATGTCGACGGTGCAGGCGTGGGTGGCGATCTCCAGACCGGCGCCCTGGCTGAAGCGCAGCAGGTCGTGGTCGTTGCGCTGCCACTCGGCGGCGTCGGGCATGCCGGTCGCGGTCGCGAAGTAGAGCGCCTTGTCGCGGAGCTTCTCGGCGTGGAGCAGGCCGTCGTTCTCCAGGTAGGCGGGGTCGTTGCGCTGGCCCCACATGTTGGCGATGTTGCCGCCACGCGTCTCGGCCACGATCTTGGCGAGCAGGAAACCCAGGTCGTCGCGGGCCGTGTAGCAGCCGGCGATCGCGCCGACCGCCTGATACATCCCGGGGCTGCGCTCCGCGGTGGTGACCGCACTGGCGGCGCCCATCGACAGGCCGGCCACGCCGCGCTTGCCTGTGAACGGGATCGCGTGTTCGCCGGACTCCAGCAGCGGCGGCAGCTCCTGGGTGAGGAACGTCTGCCACTTGTTGCGGCTCAGTACCGGGTCGTCGTGCTGCCAGTCCGCGTGCAGCGAGCCGTCTGCCCGGGCCGGCATGACCAGGGTGACGTGCTCCCCCGCGAACACCTCCTGGATCCGTCCGGGCAGCAGCCAGCCGCTCGGCGAGGGCGAGTCCACGCCGTCGAGGAGGTAGAGCATCGGCGCCGGAGCGTCCGAGGCGGCGCGCCAGATCTCGACCGGCAGGACGCGGTTCATGGACTTGGAGGCGACCCACCAGCGCTCGAAGCGCGGATCGCCGCCGGCGACCATCGGGTCGCCGATCTCGATATCGCGCACCTCGGTGACCTCGACGGGCTCGGACTCCATGCCGATCGGCGGGGTGGCCGTGGTGTTCTGCGAGCCGGTGCCCATCGGGGGCAGGGTGCCGAGGCCGACGAGCGAGTCGGTGCCGGTCGAGCCGGTGGAGCCGACGGTCGCGGAACCGGCCGCGGCGCTCGACGGGTCGACGCTGCCGCCCAGGTTGTTGACCGAACCGATGTTGCCGATCGAGCCCGGGTCGAGCGATGCGGGATCGCCGGAGCCCGCCTGTGCCGCCGCGGGCGCCGCCGCGCCGCAGACCAGGGTCAGTGCCACCGCGGGGACGAGTGCGCGGCGTGCTGCGGAGGCCGGAAGGGATCTCAAGTTCACGGGGTCACCTTGGTTGCGCGGGAAGGGAAGCGACCCCGCTCAACGACCCGCTGAGCCACCACGCGGAGGCCACTGGCTGATGATAAACCACTGAGCGTGCCAAGTGAATGTCCTGAAACTCCCTGGGCATGGCCCTCAACCGCATCCGCACGAGCGACGCGCGAGCGACTCGCGGGCGACTACTGGCGCGTGTCGCGGGGCAGCGTCGGGCCCGACTGCCCGCCCTCGGCGCTGTCGGTGCCTCCGGCGCCGCCGGTGTCGGCCGGCCGGGCGTCGCCGGGGGCGGAGCTGGCGGCGTTGTCGTCGTCGCCCTCCGTCAGTTGGCGGCCCGCGCCCGCCGCACCGCCCGACTCGAGGCCCATCGACGCGCGGATCTGGTCGAGCTTGGAGCGGCCCTCCGATTCCCGGGTGAGGGCGGCGGCGTCGAGCTGCGCGGTGGACGGGCCGCCGGTGGCCTCGGCGAGCTCCTGCTTGCCGAGCGCGGTGGTGTACCGGCTCTCGATCTTGTTGCGGATCTCGTCGAACGTCGGCGAGTTACCGCCGCCGACGCCCTCCATCGAGGTGAGCGACTCGGTGGTGCGATGCTGCATCTCGGCCTGCGTGGCCTGCAGCAGCAGCTGGTCCTCCTGCGCCAGGGTCTCCCGCAGCTTCCGCTCGGACTCGCCGACCGCCTGCTTGGCCTGCTCGGCCGCATGAGTCGCCTGACCGTGCAACTGCCGCGTGTGCTCCAGGTCCGACTCCAGCGTCACGAGCCGTCCGGCCATCTGCTCGGCCTGCGTCTCCAGCTGACCGGCCCGCGCCTGGTCGCCCTCCGCGCGCGCCTTCTCGGCCAGCTGCAGCATCTGCCGGATCTGCCCCTGTACCTCGTCGAGCTGCCGGGCCTTGGTGCCCATGGCGATCTCGAGCTGCTTGGCGTTGCCGATCACCGCGGCGGCCTGGTCGGCCACGGCCTTGTGCTGGTCCCGGGCGCCCTGCATCGCCTGGCGGACGAGCACCTTGGGGTCGGCGTTGTCGTCGACCGTCTTGTCGAGCGAGGCCTTGAGGTAGTTCCAGCCCTTGGAGAACGGGTTCGGCATGGCTGCGTCCTTACTGTCGGCGAGTGGCGAGCGCTACCTCTTCACGGTACCGAGCAGTGCCGCGACCGGGAGTGCGGTCCGGGGCAGGTACGGCTGCCGCCACAGTCCGCCCGAGGCGGCGCCGGACGACTCGTGCTGCCACTGCACGTCGACCTCGGGTCGGCCCACGTTGAGGTCGTGGACCATGAGCGCCGCGAGCATCGCCGAGGAGGTGTCGGACTCGAAGATCTCGATGCCGAACGCGCCCGCGCCCTTGTAGGTGCTGGCGAGGATCTTGTTCTTGGTCACCGAGTAGGTGTCGGTGGCGGGGGCGACGTTGACGGAGACGGTGTGGCCGTCGGCGAAGGCGGTGGTGGCGCGCCAGCGCTGGACGCGCTTGGCGAGCGTGTAGTTGGGGCCCTGCTGAGGGACGAGCGCGTCGTGGACGGCCGGTCCGCTGCCGGCGGCGTAGTTGCGGTGGAACAGGCGGCCGCGGGTGAGGGCGCCGACGATCTTCTTGACGTCGATGGCCCTGCGGTCGGCAAGTGCGGCGTCGGAGGCCTCCCGCACGTCGGCGGGAACGACAAAGGTGTCCATCGGGGTGGCGAGGTAGGCCAGCGCGGTGGCGGTGGAATCGGACAAGAGGTCGACGACGAGGGCGTCCGCCGCCGAGGACAGTTGCACGTGGGTCCCGCCGTCCGCGTAGAAGTAGCTGCCCACCGTCAGCGGGGCGGGGGCGGCGTCGCGGGCCCAGGCGGCGAGCTCGGGCAGCTCGGTGAGCAGGTTGATCCCGGGTCGGCCGTCAGCGTCGGTGGGGATGTGGAGGCGCCCCGCGAACTGATCGGCGCCACTGCGGAAGCGCTCCCACGCGGGACTGGAGGGCAGGTCGACGCCCATCACGTCGGCGCCCCAGCGCAGCAGTTGGCGGGCCGGGCCCATCTCGGAGCCGAGGCCCAGGACGAGCATGGCGCGACCGGGCAGGGACAGCCAGTCGGGGTTGTCCTGCACCAGGCGCAGGGCGGCCGCGCAGCTGGGTTCCACGACGCCGTCGGCGACCCATCGGTCGAGCAGGTCGCTCAGCGCGGCGCCGGAGAGATTCTCACCGCGGTAGGGGATCGACAGGGTTCGTTCGGGCTCGGCGGTGCCGGTGATCGTCTCGGTGCCCGGGGTGGAGGTGGCGGCGACGACGGCGAGGTAGTCCGCCATCGGGGTCTCGACGGTCTCCCCGTCGACGTCGTGGGCGCCGACCATGCGGGACTGCAGTGAGTCGAGGGCGGCCCTGGCGACACCGTCCCAGTTGCCGGCGTCGTGGACACCTGCCGCGACGAGCTCGGTGAACGGCTCGATGTAGCCCTTGCGCCAGTCCTTGATGCGGTGGACGCGTTCGGCGGCCGACGGGTCCACGGTGGCGAGCGCGTCGGCCACCACCTGCTTGGCCAGTGTGCCCGTCGAGCGGGACCCGGAAGGGTCGGCGGGGAACTGGACTCCGGACGTGGCTTTCGCTGGCATGACGCTCCTGACTGTCGGCTGCAATGCGAGGTTATCCTCAACTTCGCGCGAGGCGCACTCGGCCTGCCGCCGGATGGCGGTTGTCGCATTGATTTCTCAGGCGCGGAGCCCGGGATCTGGGTTTCGCTCAGCACTTGATTGGTTAATTGACACTTATCTATCAGGTTCGCTCTTCGACGGTTGGTTCAGTGAAAGATGCAGTTGCACTGCGTGAGTCATCCACATTTCTCGTCGTGTCCGGGTCTATGCGGCTGGGCTCCGCATATGTGTGAGTCATTTTGGACGTAACGCGTTGCGAAATTCGCTCGATGAGAAAGCCGACACGATTCCGGTTACCGGGTCGTCTCCCAACGTCAAGGAAGGCAATTCCTATGAAGAACCAGAAGCGGATGATCGCCGTCATCGCGGCCTCCGGACTCGCGCTCGGCTCGCTGCCGGGTGTCGCCAATGCGCAGAGCGCCGAGCTCGGCCTCGGGGTCGCTGCGAACCTCGGTTCAGCAGACCTCGGCGTTGACCTGGGTCTGGCACTCGGCTCGATCGAGGTGGGCGACCTGCCGGATCTGGAGCCGGACACCGGTTCGCTGGGTTCGCTGGGTGACGTCACGGGTTCGGCGGATGACATCGAAACGCTCCCGGCGCCGGGCACCAGCTCGCTCGGTGATCTGACCGAGGATTCCGGCTCGAGTGAGGGCTCGAACGGCGAGGGCTCGAACGGTGATGAGACCGACGGTGACGCGGGCACCGACGGCACGGGCTCGCTGGGTAGTCTCACTGATTCGCTTGAGCCCGAGAGCGGCGACGAGTCCGATTTCTTCGGTTCGCTCGAGGAGATGTTCGCGGGTTCTTCTGATGCGACCGATACGGAGACTCCGGACACCGGCTCGGGCGAGGGCTCGAACGGCAGCTCTGGCGATGAGGCCGGGGGCGATAACGACTCCGACGACATTGACTCCGGTTCGCTGGGCAGCTCCACCCCTGAGGGCGACGACAACACCGACGAGAACGACTTCTTCGGCTCGCTGACCGACATGCTGGGCAGCCTGTCCTCGGGTTCGGATGACGGCGAGGAGAACGAGGAGGACAGCCTCTTCGGCTCGCTCGAGGACATCTTCTCCGGTTCGTCGGAGGGCGGCAGCGGCTCCGAGGGAAGTGAGGGCACCGACGGCGAGGAGCCCCCGGTGCCCGGCACGGGCAATGACGAGACCCCCGGCAGCGGTGGCGAGCTCGACGCCGGGACGCTCCTGGCGCTCGGCTCGCTGGCCGGTGCCGGCATCGCGATCGGCGTCGCCGTCAACGGTGGCGTCAACCTGCCGCCGCTTCCGGGCGTTGACGTCGGGGCGGTCTGCAACCTGCCGCAGGAGGGCATCGACTTCCTCAAGAACAATGGCTCCATGGAGCAGGACGAGTGCGAGCCCGAGCAGCAGCCGGTTCGCTGAGCTCCCGGTTCGCAGGTCGGTCTGACCGGCCGATGAACTGATCAAGCTCTACGCGATCCCCCGTTGACCACATGGTCGGCGGGGGATCTGTCGTACCTCCCGCCTACCCTCAGGGCATGTCGACCCCCGACTTCGTCCTGAAGCTCCGTGAGTACGTGGGCACCGCGCCGCTCTGGCTGTCTGGCGCGACCGCCGTCATCCGCAGCGCCGATCACCGGCGGGTCCTGTTGGTCCGGCGCAGCGACAACGGCTGGTGGACCCCCGTCACCGGAATCGTCGACCCGGGCGAGCATCCCGCGGACACCGCGGTGCGTGAAGCGCGGGAGGAAGCCGACGTCACCATCCGCGTGGACAGGGTCGCCTCGATCGGCGTCTCCCGCATGGTCACCTACGCCAACGGCGACCGGGCCCAGTACATCGATCACACCTTCGCCTGCACCTATTTCTCCGGCGATCCCCACCCGGCAGATGGTGAGAACACCGACGTCCGATGGTTCGCGGTCGACGACCTGCCCGAGATGCGCCCCCACATGCTCGAACGCCTCGAGGCCGGCCTCTCGACCGAGGAACGCGCGCGAATCGTCACCACCACCGAGTCGCATTAGAATCAGGTCATGTCCGCCGATCGCCTGCGCACCGAGGTCCCCCCTGTGGTGACCGCGGTCGTGGGGATCATCGTCGCCGTGGTCAGCGGCGTCTTCGGCATCAGCGCCCACGGACTGGCCGCCGGGGCCGCGGCGATCCCTCCCACCTCGGGCGACGTGCTCATGGTGGGGGTCGCCAGCGCCGGCATCGGAGCCGTCACCGCGGCCCTCGCCCGTCGACGGCCGCCGCTGCTCACCGCGGCCGGCGGCCTGCTGGCCGGGCAGGCGCTCGTCCACCTCGTGTTGTCCTCGGGGCACTCGCACTCGCACCCGGGCGGGCAGACGGAAACGCTCGGCCACCACGTCACCGACCCGGCTGCGATCCGCGCCGCGATGGACGGCGGCGTCGTTGGCGGTGCGGCCGGCTCGGCGGAGCCGATCACGTGGGCGACACTGCTCACCCCGCAGATGCTCGGCGCCCACGCGGCCGCCGTGCTCCTGACGCTCGCCGTGGTGGCGGCCCTGTCCGGGACGCTCGCGTGGGTCGCGGCCCGGGTGCGGCCGATGCTGGCGGGTGTCCGCCTTGTCGTCGTCGTACCCCTGTTGTCCTCCTACGACGCCTACGTCCCGCGCGGGCGGTACCTCCTGACAGGCGGGGGAACCCGGGCGCCGCCCGCCTTCGTGTGATCCGACGCCACCACGCCCGCCCACATGCGGCCGGGCGATCACCCCTGTCACCAAAGGACACACATGCGTACCAACCGCACCACCCGTACCGTGGCCGCCGCGGCCGCCCTCGCGCTCGCCCTGGGCCTCGCCGCCTGCTCGGAGGACACCGGAACCACCGGCGCCACCGCCACCGACTCGGCCACCAACGAGCCCGCCGCCACCAGCCAGCCCAACGACGGCGGCGAGTCCGAGGCCGCCGTCGTGATCTTCGAGAACGGCTGGGCCAAGGCCACCGACACCGAGATGAGCGGCGCGTTCGGCACGCTCCGCAACACCGGGGACGTCGAGATCCGCATCACTGGCGTCACCTCACCCGTCAGCGAACGCGTCGAGATGCACGAGACGGTCCCCGGCGGCAGCGGCATGATGATGCAAGAGAAGGAGGGCGGATTCGTCCTGCCCGCCGGCGGGGAGCTGTTCCTCGAGCCCGGCAAGGACCACTTCATGTTCATGGACCTCACCGGGCCCATCACCACCGGCCAGGAGATCCCGATGGTCCTGACGTTCGACGACGGCACCGAGCAGGACATCACCCTCACCGCCCGCGACTTCAAGGGCGGCGAAGAGGAGTACGTCGGCGACAACCACGGCAGCCACGGCGGCGGGGAGGGCGCGAACCACGATGGCTGACCGCACCTCTCGCGGTCTGTCCAGGCGGTCGGTGCTCACCGGCGGCGTCGCGGCGGTCGTGGGGGGTGGCGCCGCCGGCGCCCTCGCCGGATACACGGGGCGCGGTGTCGTCGACGACGACGAGGCGGTCACCTGGAAGACGGTGGCCGACTCCCGCGTGGTCGGCTCGGCCTCGGAACCGTTCTACGGTCCCCGGCAGGCGGGCATCACCACGGCACCGCAATCGCATGCCGCCTTCGTAGGGTTCGACATCGTTCCCGGCGCCACCCGTACCGAGGTCCAGGGCGTCCTACGCGCCTGGTCCCAGGACGCGGCGCGGCTCACCCAGGGGCGCCCCGGACTGGCCGACCTCGAACCCGAACTGGCCGTGGACCCGGCACGGCTCACCGTGACCATCGGACTCGGGCCCGGCTTCTTCGACGCGATCGGGATGCCGGACAAGCGACCCGAGTGGCTGCAACAGTTGCCGGCATTCCCGCAGATAGATCAGCTCGAGGACCGCTGGTCGGAAGGCGATCTGCTGCTGCAGATCTGCGCCGACGACCCGCTGATCGTCGCGCACGCCGCCCGCATCCTGGCCTCCGGGGTGCGGGGGGTGGCGCGGCAGAAGTGGGCCCAGCGCGGCTTCCGTAAGGCCGTGGGCACCGACCCGTCCGGGCGGACGCAGCGCAACCTGTTCGGGCAGATCGACGGCACCGTCAACCCGACGCCGGAGGGGGACACGGACTTCGACCAGATCCTCTACTCCGACGGCAGCGATCAGCGGTGGATGCGGGGCGGTTCGGCACTCGTGCTGCGGCGTATCCGCATGACGATGGACACCTGGGAGGAGATCGACCGCAACTCCCGCGAACTGTCCGTCGGCCGCACGCTCGACACGGGGGCGCCGCTCACCGGCACCGCCGAGCATGACCCCGCTGATTTCGAGGCCATCGACGACGTGGGGCTGCCGGTGATCCCGCCCGAGTCACACATGGCCCGGGCCCGGCAGTTGAACCGGGGTGAGGCCATGCTCCGGCGGCCGTACAACTACGACGACCCGCCGGAAGGCGGCGAGATCAGCAACACCGGACTGCTGTTCACCGCCTACATGGCCGATCCGGTGCGCACCTATATCCCGGTGCAGCAGCGGCTCGCCGAGCAGGACGCCCTCAACACGTGGACGATCCCCATCGGGTCGGCGGTGTTCGCGATCCCGCCCGGGGCGCCCGAGGGCGGGTACGTGGGGCAGGGGCTCTTCGAGGGCTGATGTCCCGGCCGTTAGCGGCTGCGCTCTGACGCCAGCTGGAGTCAGAGAGCAGCTGCGATCGCCGCTGCCATGGCCTCCTGGCCCAGGGCTGTGGGGTGGAACGGCGCGGTGTAGTCCGGAGTTCCCGCAAATGACGTCCAGCGCTGGTCTGCGGGGGCGCACGCACTGCGGTCGACATCTGAGGTGGGCATCACCGAGACGTGACCGTTGCGCTCGGCGGCCGTGTCGACCGCATCGTTGATGTCCTCGGTGATCTCGCGGGCCCAGTCGAGATTTGCCTCGCCGATCGCATCGGTGAGTTCGCAGCCGTCCTCGTCGGAAGCGGGCATGAGCGGCAGGTACTGGGTCGCGACGACCGTGGCGCTCGGTGAGGTTTCGGCAATGCCGTCGTAGACGTCATCGACCGAGCCGTCTTCGCCGAACGTCGCCGAGATGGCGGCCGCGACTGTCGCGCCCATTGCTGCTCGACAGTCGACAGGGGTGCCGACGGTGCCGGACATGATGCACTCGACGATCTTGCCGAAACCGACATCGTTGCCGCCGATCGACAGGGTGACCAGGTCGGTGTCGGGTGCGAGCGTGGTGATCTGCGGCGGCGCGCCCTCAACCTGCGTCACGGTGAGGATGTCCGGCACCTCCGCTCCGCCACAGGTCGAGTCGGTGAGGTCGCCGACCGCGGGGTAGGACGCCAGCTGATGCGGGTAGTTCGCCAGGCTCCGCGCGCACCCCGCCGGGCCGCCGGCCGGCTCGCGATTGTCGCCCAACGCCGCATAGGAGTCACCCAACGCGACGTATTCGCCGTACGCGGGCGCGGCCAGCGAGCCGAACGGGCCGAGCGAGCCCGTGGAGCTGCCGGGGGCGTCGGTGGTGGAGCCGAGCGAGCTGACGGCGATCGTGCCGTCCGCCTCGGCGGTGGACTGCGCGGCCGAGATCGGTGCGACGGCCAGCGTGAGGGCCGCGCCCACGGCGAGCGCGCCCGTCAGGCGAGACGCGGTGCGGCGGGGGGAGATAGAGGGCGATGGGAAGGGACGACGACGAGGTGTGAGCATGCTCACAGTGTGCTCCCGCCGGAGCCCCGTCAAAGGCGAAACGCTTCGCCTCGGGACTGGTGTGGCAGGTGGGGCGGATAATGGCCGTGCTAACCGGAATCGTCTACCTCGTCGTCGTCGTCGTCGTTGTCGTCGGGTTCGTCGGGCTCGTCGCTCCCCCGACGGCTACGCCTCCAGCCCCGCCAGGACCCGGTCGGCGACGTGGGCGTGCCCGACGGTCGTCGGATGCACCGGCGCGGCGCCGGTCTCGACACCGAGCAGGTCGACGCGGCGGGTGTCGGCCGGCGCGCACATGGAGTGGCCGGGCTCGTCCGGGATGACCACGGTCGCGCCGTTGCGTTCGGCGGCGGCCTGAACCACGTCGTTGAGATCGTTCTGGAACGTGCGCACCTTGTCGCGCTCGTCCCGGGTCGCGGCCATGAGCGGCTCGCACGCCGGCGACGAGGCGATGGTCGCGTCGTCCTCCGGCATGGCCGCCAGGTAACCGGTCGTCACGACCCGGGCGTCGGGGGAGCGGCGCGCGATCTCCGCATAGACCTCGTCCAGGTGGGTGTCGAGCTCGGCGAGGGCCGCGGTGGCCTGCCGGTCGATCACGTCCGCGCAGCCGGTGGTGGTGTCGAAGTCCTCGGCGACGGGACCCGTCACGGCGTCGATCACCGGCAGGAACGGCGCGGCCGTGTTGGTGCGGACCGCGCACGCCACGAGCACTGCGCCGAAGCCCACGTCGTTGCCGCCGATCGACAGCGAGACCAGGTCGGTGTCCTCGGTCAGCGCGTCGAACTGCGCCGGGACACCCTTGTCCGGGGCCCACAGATCGTCGGTCACCGCCCCGCCGCACGAGGCGTTGACGAACGTGCCGACCCCCAGCTCGCGGGCCACGACATTCGGGTAGGCGTCGTCGGTCCGGACGCAGGTGACCGGGCCGGCGCTCCACGCGCCCGGGACGATGCGGCCGACCGCCGCGTACGAGTCGCCGAGCGCCACGTAGCGGGCCGGGCCCGAGCCGTCCCCCGAGGTCACGGCCGGTCCGAGGCCGGAGCTGCTGACCTGGCCCGCGATGTTCTCACCGAGCGCCTGCGATGAGCCGCCGAACTGCTCGGCCGTCGAGCCTGTCGCCGGCGGTGCCGCCGGAATCGGGGGAGCGGCGGCGACGGTGGGGGCCATCGCGACCATCGACACGGTCAGGGCGGATACGGCGACGGCAGCGGCACCGGACGCCAGTAGGCGAGCCGACCGCGGTGAGGGAGATGTGAACATAGCCACACTTTCGCACGAATGCCCACTGGACGGGTGGGGCAACTTTGTCCATGTCGGGGCGAAAGCGAAGGCCCCGGTTCACCACTGGGAACCGGGGCCGACAGCCGGAGGGCTGCAAGGGGCCGCGAGGGGCCGGGCTGCGCGTCAGTTGGCGGGCGGCTTCGCGGGCAGACGCACGACCTGACCCGCGTAGGACAGGCCTGCGCCGAAGCCGATCAGCAGCGCGATCTGGCCGGGCTCGGCCTGACCCTCGCGGAGCATGGTCTCCATCGCGAGCGGAACCGAGGCGGCCGAGGTGTTGCCCGTCTGCTCGATGTCATTGGCGATCGCCACCGACTCCGGCAGGCCGAGATGCTTGGCCATGGCCGAGTTGATGCGGCCGTTGGCCTGGTGGGGGATGAACGCCTGGATCTGCTCGGCGGTCACGCCGGACGCCTCGAGTGTGCGGGCCGAGGCCTTGGCGATCTGCACCGCGGCCCACCGGAAGACCCGCGAGCCGTCCATCGTGACGTACGGCTGATCGGTGGCGCCCTGCTTGGCGTCGGCGATGAGGGTCTTCCAGTCCTTGGTCTGGGTGATCGCGTCGGCCTGCTCGCCGTCCGAGCCCCAGACGACCGGGCCGACGTCGTTGCCCTCGTCGGACGGGCCCACCACGACTGCTCCCGCGCCGTCGCCGAAGATGAACGCCGTGTTGCGATCGGTCATGTCGAGGCCATCGCTCATCCGCTCGACGCCCACGACCACCGCGTAGCGGGCGCCGCCGCCGCGGATGACGTTGGTGGCCACCGCCAGGCCGTAGCCGAAGCCCGCGCAGCCGGCCGTGATGTCGAACGCCGGGATGCCGTTACGGCCGATCGCCATAGCGACCTTGGGGGCCGCGTGCGGGACCTGGGCCTCGTACGTTGACGTGCACAGGATCACCAGGTCGATCAGCTCGGGATCGACGCCCGCGGACTCCACGGCCTTCTTGGCGGCCTCGCCGGACATGTAGATGACGGACTCATCGGGACCCGCGAACCGCCGGTTGAGGATGCCCGAGCGCTCGTAGATCCACTCGGAGGTCGAGTCGATGTGCTCGCAGATCTCCTCGTTGCTCACCACCCGCTCCGGGCGGTAGGCGCCGATACCCAGCAGCCTGGAGCCGGACGCGCCCTCGCCTGTCGCGATGGTCACGGTGTCGTTGGAATCCGCCATGGGCGATCTCACTTCTCGTAGATGTACGTCGATCGTGCTCCCCGCCACGATACTGACCCGGCTCAGGAATTACCCATCGATGAGCGCCTCGAGCCAGGTCCGCCAGCGCGTCGCGTCCCATGTCGGTTCCACGTCGACGGCCGCCGCACCCAGCGGGGCGCCGTCCCCGCCGGGGGCATCGACGTACTCGTACAGCCGCACCGCCAGCGCCGCCCGGTCCGCCGCGTCCTCGTGCGTCTCGCCCGCGGGGAACGCGAACAGCTCCAGCATCCCGTCGACCGGAGCGGAAAGGATCAACGCCATCGACGCGGTCGCTTCCGTCGCCACGATGCCGCCGACCTCGCCCCACCGGGCCACGGCGCCGGTGCTCGCCGAACCTCCACCGCCGGCTCCCGCCGCAGGTGCCACGAGCTGCGCGTTCACCCGCGCCCACAACTCCGGCACCGTCATCGCGACCGGATCGGTGGCCGCGTCGACGGTCGCCACCCCGTCGGCGGGGCGGTGGGTCAGGCGATGCGCCAGGACGGTCAGTGACTGGGACCAGCCGGCGACGCTGCCGTCGACCGACTCCACCGCGAGCTGGCCGTCCGAATCGAATCCCGACCGCAGCGTCAGCACGGAGCCGCCCTCGCCGTCGGAGGTGATCTCGCACGAGGTCTCCCACGGCGGCACCGGCACACCCTCGCCCATCCAGTCGCGCTCGGCGTACGCGAAGCGGCCGGGCACGCTGTCGGCGGGCGGCGTGTAGTCGGTGATCTCGCCGACGGTCGCGGTGAGCATGGCCTCGGCGGCCGCCTCCGGCCCGGTCGTGGGGTCGGGCGCGCCAGGGTCGGCGAACTGGACGATCCGGCCGCCCACCTGCGGCTCGAGCGCGCACGGGACGAACCACGAACTGATGCCCTCGCCGGTGGCCACCGCGTCGAACACGACCGGGGGCGGGACCGGCAGCGGCACACTGCACACCACGCGGCGCCCGTCGTCGTCGACCTCTACGCCCGCCGTGACCTGGTACATGTCCATTCCTGCCCGCCCTTCGCCCGATACCCGCCCAACGCTACCGGCGCCGTCCGTCCGGCTCGCGCCCGACCGGCCAGCACGGTCGTCGGCACGGTCGGCGGGGCGAGTGCCGCAGTGTGCGATGCGGATTAGGGTGGCGGGCGTGACCTCGACGAGCCCGCCGGGAGACCGCGGAGCCGGCAGCACCGCCGGAGCCGACCACGACCGCAACTACGACGACGACGCCGTCTCCACCGACGCCGCCCACCGCCCGATCGCGGCCACCGCGCTGCTGTTCGCTGCCAACGGCGCGATCTTCGGCGCCATCGTGCCCCGGCTGCCCGATCTCAAGGACGCCCTCGAGCTCAGCCCGGCGCTGTTCGGGTTGGCCATGGCCTGCTACCCGGCCGGCGCGTTGTTCGGCGGGCTGTTGACGCCCGTTCTCATGCGACAGCGCTCCGACGGGGCGGTGGCCGTGGGCACGATGATCGCCGCCTCGGTGGTGGCGGCGCTGGTCGGCTTCTCGCCGGTCGTCGCGGTGTTCGCCGGGCTGTTGTTGCTGTTCGGGGTGTGCGACGCCATCACCGACGTGTCGATGAACGCGCACGGCATCCGGGTGCAGCTGCGGCACGGGCGGTCGCTGATCAACCGGTTCCATGCGGTGTGGTCGCTGGGCGCGGTGCTCGGGGCGGCCGGCGGATCGCTGTCGGCCGGGTTCGGCGCGCCGGTGCAGGTGCAGATGATCGGCGCCGCGATCGTGTGCGCGGCCGCGGCGGCTGCGGCGTATCCGATGCGGCTGGGCCCGCCCGTCGCGGAGGACGAGTACGGGCGCGACCTCGACCGGGCACATGACACCGATACCGCCTCCACCAGGCACGACGCCGCATCGCACGATGCCGCAGCGCACGGGGCAACGCCCTCACCCGCCCAGTCGGTCGACCCCGTCGTGCGGCGGCGGCTGCCGGGCGGCCGCGCGTTGTTGCTACTGGTGGCGTTGGGTCTCTTCGCGTGCTGTGCCGAGATCGTCGAGGACTTCGCCCAGACCTGGTCGGCGCTGTACCTGCGGGACGTCGCCGCGGTCGGCGCGGGCGTGGCCGGGCTCGGCTTCATCGCGGTGCAGGGCGCGCAGCTGATCGGCCGGCTCACCGGCGACAGGCTCGTCGAAGGCTTCGGCGCCGTCCGCGTGGGCCGGATGGGTGGCGTCTGCGTGGTGCTGGGCGCGGGCGCGGCGCTGACCGGCTCGTTCGCGCTCGACGGACCCGCGATGGTGGCCGTGCTGCTGGCCGGGTTCGCCGTGGCCGGCTGGGGCATCGCGACGATCATCCCCGGCGCGATGGTCGGCGCCGATTCGGTTCCCGGCCTACCCGACGGCGCCGGCCTGGCCGTCCTCAACTGGGTCATGCGCCTCGGCTTCCTGCTGGCCCCGCCGCTGGTCGGGCAGATCGCCGAGTACGCCGGGATGCGGTGGACCGTCACGCCGATGATCGTCGGGGGCGTGCTCGTCGCTGTGCTCGCCGGGCCACTCCTCGGCCCCTCGGCGGGCCCTGATCGCGCCACGCGTCCCGAGCGCGAGGCGGCGGGATGAGCGGCCGCGCATCGCAGCCGTTCGTCAAACGCGGCTCAGATCACGGTTCCGACTTCTTCCGCCACGAGGCCGCGGGACTGCGGTGGCTCGCCGCGGCGCCCGGCGGGCCCCGCGTGGTCGAGGTGTGGGGAGTCGACGACGACGAGATCGTGCTCGAGCGGATCCCCGACGGTCGCGCGAGTTCGGACGGAGCCCTGCGGTTCGGCCGGTCACTGGCGGCGATGCATGATGCCGGCGCCGCCGGATGGGGCGCACCGGCCGGAGACTGGGCGGGCCGGTGTTTCATCGGCAACCGACCCCAGGAATGCGTGCCCACAGACTCGTGGGGTGAGTTCTATGCCGAGCAGCGGGTCCGCCCGTTCGTCCGGATCGCCGTGGATCTCGGAGTGCTCGGCGGCGCCGAGCTGGCGGTGGTGGAGCGGGCCTGCGACCGCGTGGCCTCCGGCGAGCTCGACGACCCGGCCGACCGTCCCGCCCGCCTCCACGGCGACCTGTGGACGGGAAACGTGCTGTGGACGCCGGACGGGGAGGCGGTGCTCATCGACCCCGCCGCCCACGGCGGCCATCGCGAAACCGATCTGGCGATGCTCGCCCTGTTCGGCGCGCCGCACCTGGACCGGATACTGCACGGATATGACCAGGCACGCCCCTTGACGGAGGGCTGGCGCGACCGCGTGCCGCTGCACCAGCTGCATCCGCTGGCCACCCACTCGGCGGGGCACGGCGCCGGCTACGCGGTCGCGTTGGCCGACGCCGCCCGCGAGGTCCTACGGCTGTAGGCCTGCCGCGGTTACTCGGCGGCGGCGGGGCTGATCCGCAGGACCTCGTCGTTGCCGCCGCCGTTGGAGGTGGTCACCAGCAGCGAGCCGCCCGGTTCCGGGGTGATGGACCGCATCCGGCCGTGGACGTCGCGCAGGAGCGTCGCCATCTCGGTGACCGAGTTGCCGTCCGGGGACAGCTTCATCAGGACGATCTGGCTGGTCTTGAGCATCGCTACCGCGATCGCGCCGTTCCACTCGCCCCACGCGGGGTCGTCGAGGAACGTCATCCCGCCCGGCGCCAGCGTCGGGGCGCCCGAGCTCCAGACCGCCGACACCGCATCCGGGAATGCGCCGGTGTCGGTCATGGGGACGTCCTGGTTGTATTCGCCGCCGCGGTTCGGGTTCCACCCGTAGTTGCCGCGTGGCTGCACAAGATTGACCTCGTCGTCGACATTCGGGCCGTGCTCCGCGGAGTAGATGCGATCGGTGCCGGGCTGTGCGGCGAGTCCCTGCACGTTGCGGTGGCCGATCGTCAGAACGGGGGAGTCGTCACTGATGGTGTCCGCGGCGGGCGAGCCGTCGCCGTTGACGTGCAGGATCTTCCCGGCGAGCGAGTCCGGATCCTGCGGGCCCGGGCCGGAGAACGTGTCGCCCGTGCCGATGTACAGCGAGCCGTCGGCCATGGGCAGGATGCGGCAGCCGGAATGGAATCCGCCCTCGCTGAGCGGGATGCCGTCGACGACCACCCGCGGCGACTCGATCGCAGACCAGTCGCTCGTCGCGGTCCAGGCGGTGACCCGGTTGTCGTTGTGGTCGGCCGAGGAGTGACACGTGTAGAGCTCGCGGCTGGTCTCGAAGTCCGCAGCCAACGCGATCCCCATCAGCCCGCTCTCGGCCTCGTTGAACACCGGACCGAGGTCGGCCTGGATGGCCGACTTATCGCCGCCGGGACGGATCGCGTACAGCGCGCCCGAGCCACGCTCTCCGGTGACGACGACGCCACTCGGATCGCGGGCCACGTCCCACGGGATCGTGAATCCGTCGGCCAGCACATCGACCTCGACCTCCGGGCCGGGGGACAGGGGGCGCTCCGGGGCCAGGGATCCGAGAGAGTCGGTGCTGGACCCGACGGGTCCACCGCCCGGGATCATGCTCTGCGCACACGCGGTGAGTGGCAGCGCGACGGTCACCGCGGCAGCGGCGGCCACGGCGGAGAGCGTCCGCGGGAGTGCGGAGGGGCCGACGGCGATCGTGCGGAGAGAGGGCTTGCGGTGGTCGGTGGCGAGGGACACGAGCACTCCTGTGGGGTGGGTTCCGGGAGGGCGGGTGAGTCGCCCTGCGCCCGAACTTATTCCATCCGGGATGACGACGACACCGGATCCTCTGACGCCCACCGCTCACGGGTCGCCGCAGGCACACCCCAGGGCGCGAGCCGGGGACGCCACGACCGCGGGGCGGTGTCGACAGCGGTCGGCGGCGTGAGCTCCCGCAGAACGTGGCGGAGGACGAGGAACGTGATCACCGCGGCGATGATTTGCCCACGAGGGCGCTCACGGCGACGTCGGTCATGGACAGGTCGCGGTCCGTGGTGAGGTTCTCGGTTCCCCGCTGCTGCGACGAGAACAGGCCGTCGTGCAGCGAGTGCAGTCCCGCGGCGACGAGCCACCCGACCAGCCCGGCCCAGGTCAACACCCGGCCCGACCGATGGGCTGCCAACCAGATCGCGCCGGCGGCGATGGCGGCCTACAACGGATGGGAGATCTCCGCGAGCGGGCGGACAAGCGACTGCAGCAGGTGACTGTTGGCGCCGCTGCCCCCGCTGACGTACTGCAGACCCTCGCCGACCCCGAACACCGCTGCGCTGACCAATACCATCAGCACGCCGGCGCGGGGATCTCCGAACCGCGTGCGGGCGAACACCAACAGCAGCACGGGGACGGCGATCTTGCAGGTCTCCTCGATGGGCCCCGAGAGCCACAGATCGAGCGCGAACGGCATCCGCAGATGTGGTTCGAGTCTGCCCCTCAAGTAGGAACGCCACCGCCAGCCCGATGAGCCCGGAGACCACGTCGGCCCCGATGATCACGGGAAGGTCCGCCACCTCGGCGAACCGCAGCCGCGGGCGGAACAGGAGCACGATCCCCGAGAGGGCCAGGATGAGACCGACCGCTACCGGGGCGATCCACCACGCGGATTCGCCGGAGTTCCACATCGCCCCGGCGGCCGCCGTGATCACGACGCCCGCGACGATCAGCCAGAACCACGGCCGGGTGAGGAACTCCAGCGGCCGGCGGTGGGCCGGGAGGAAGGAACCGCCGGGTCCGCCACGTGGTGACCGGTCCAGGCCCGACCGTCCCACTCCGCCGCACTCTCGGCCGGGCCGTACGGATACCAGCCAGGGGCCGGCGCAGTCGTGGTCAATTCCTCGCTCCATCCCGGTCTTTGCAGGTCAGGCGCCTACTCAGGTGATGAAGCGGATGTTACTCGGCCGCCGAGCGAAAATGCCGGAACTGTCGGTTGCTTAACAGTGTGTCAATCTCGTGCTGACCCAGCAGGGCGTTGTCACGAGAGTGTCAGTTGCGAGTTGTCGCGAGGTCGGCAGGATCCGAGCCAAGGGGACGATCCAAGAAGCGCTGGTGCTGAGAGGGCTCACGCATCCGAGACTATTTTGGACTGCCCCTACGGCCAGGATTCAAGCGATCCCCACCGACGTTCTTACTGGGCTGAGTCTGGTGCGGCTCCTCGTTCTCTCAGAGAATCCGTTCGCTTCAGATAAGTACACCCATGCGGGACGGATGGCGTCACGCCGTCGTTGTGACTTTCACCGGTAACTGGCGGGGATCTTCGGGCGCTTTGCGGCGGTGCCTGTGGCGAGGGTTGCCGGCGTTCCTTTCGGACAGGGTGGCGGGTCATACTATCGAAGGGCCTCGACGGGGAACGTTCTAGTTGTATGGGCGGCCGGTGCGGGACCGGTCGATGGCTGGCGATCGTTGGGGCGTCGGGCGGTGCAGCCGGAGTGTCTGCGACGCCTTGGCTGCGGGACGGTGACCTCGCGATGCAAACTCTTGCGCTCAATCCGGGTCAAGCCTGTGGTAGTCGCCCTTTCAATGCATCAGGCGGTGAAACGGCCCGAGGGCGTACGCTCCCGTCGAGCACAGCGAGGGCGTCGGGACGACGAGAAAACGACGAGGAGAAGCTATGGCGGAAGACCAGCCGCAGGATTCTCTTGCGGCGCACTGGGCTCAGCTCGCCGTTATCGGACTCCTGGCGTGGCTCGTGGGGGCCATTCCCGGAGTCCTAGCCGGGGCCGCCGTCTGTCAACGGATTCACGAGCAGTATCGCGCGACCTACGGTGTCACTCCGGATGGGCTGGGATGCGCGGTGCCCGGTGCCGCTTCGTGGGCACTGTTCACCGTCGTCATTTTCGCTCTGGCGGTGTGGTGGGGCTCCAGTCGGGAAATTCCGCTGGCAAGGCTTCGTCTGGGTCGGTCGATGCTCGCCGTTGCATCAGCGTGGTTCGTCGTCCCTGCAGTCGTGTTCCTCGTTGTCGGTGCACAACCTGGCACCGAGGACAGGGCTTGGGTCCTCGGCGCCGGGACGGCCTATTTCACTGCCACAGTCTGCGCAGGAATAGGTGCATGGCCCACAAGGCACCTGGCCAAGCCCGCCGCAGCAGTTGCCACGCTTTTCGCGACAGCTCCGATTCTGTTCTTTCCGGTGCACAAGGTATTCGGCGTTCTCGTGGCCGTTGTGCTCACTGCTCCGAGAGCTTGGCCAAGCGGCTAAAGCTCCGCGCTCTCGATGAGGGGGTTCGCGCCAACGAAGTCGTAATCAAGGCGCTGGAGCGATATTTGGACGACTCGAGTCAGTAGAGCACTATAGCGCTACGGCGCTATAGCACTCATGTGTCACAATGCGTGTGAGCGGATGAACGTCGGAAGATCTACATGGCCAATGTCAGCAGTCCGAACCGCGAGTTATCTCACTACCTACTTGCTGCACCTTGCGACGCTCCCGACCATCTCTCCTGACCAGTTCGAGGAGATCGCCGCCGCCCTGGACTGCACCCCGGCAGCAATAGTCGTCGCGTGGCGGCGGACTTCATTGCCGATCGCAACCTGCATTGACCGGCCCACTGTCGGAGACAGTGCCTACAGTGCCTCGCATGGACGAGCTGCACGGCCCCATTCGGCAGGCAGCCGACCAAGTAGGGGAGGCCTTCTTTCTCGAGCTGCTGCGCTGGCACCGCGCCGTGACTGGCCTGCCTGACCTTGACTGGTCCGGCCAGGGCGCCTACAGGACCGCCGTTACCGAGCTCGGCGAGGAACGCGCTGCCGACCTGCTCCGGGACCTACGGCGAGCTGCCCGCGACCCGCTCCGCCACCGCCATGGAGCCGACGGAAAACCCCGCTACCGAGCGGGTCGCGCGGTCAGTGACCAGCACCCCTGCCAGTAACCGGTTTGATTAGGTCGGCATCGTGCCGGTCCAGGGTGCGGACGTTGTTGATCGCCCGGGACACCGGGCGGGTCCGCAGCGTTGCTGCGACTGCCCGGGATTCAACGTCGAGTAGATCGAGCAGTCCCGGGGCGTGGTCTTTGCCGATCTTGTCCGGGTCGAGCCAGGTGTCCCACGCGGTGGGGGAGAGGAACACCGGCATCCGGTCGTGGACCTCGCCCGCGGCGTCTTCGCCGGTGCGGGTGATGATCGTAAACGTTGGCCGCCACTCGTCCTCGTCGGTTTCTCGATGAAAGGCGAGTAGGCCGGCCGCGAGCAGGAGCTCGTCGCCAGGGGCATGGACGTAGCTGGGATTCTTCACCTTCTTGTCGTCCTCAACTGCCTCTTGCCACTCGAAGTACCCGGTCATCGGCACCAAGGCCCGCGCCGTGGAGAACGCCGAGCGGAACATGCCGTTGGTGGCCACCCCCTCGAGGCGGGCGTTGATCGGTCGTGGCCCCTTCTCCTTGGCCCACGACGGGCGCAGGCCCCACGTGGGCAGGAACGCCTCACGCACCCGATAATCACCGACCAGACGATCTCGAACCACCGGCGCCCGAGTACGAGGAGCAACCGAATAGGCCGGTGCCCACTCGAAACCCGGCTCAGTCCCGTCGAGATCCAGGGCGTCGACAAGCTCAGCACCAGATACGGCTACTGAGTAGCGACCACACATGCCGGAACAGTAACAGCGACACCGTCGATTCGACGCCGACCAGCGATCACGACGGGAAGCGTTCTATCGGCACCCCAACTGATTCCGCTCTCAATGTGGTCTGCAGCTCTCGGTGGGGCGTAGCAGCTCGTTGATTGGCGACTGCGATCTGTGGCGGAGTCCTCCTTGAACCCGCTCCTCGGAGGGGGTCTACGTCTTCCGAACGAAGGCGAAATCGGACTCAGTGGCACCGGGAGCCACTCAATCCGAGAATTTACGTTAGATAAAACTGATCTAACTGGGGGGCGTCCGTGGCGGGGTTGCGGTCCTGCATCTGGCGCCTTGGCAGGCTCCCGCGAGATCGCGCTCGAGCGTCCAGCCGTTGCCGGGCGGCCCCTCGTGACCCCCACCGGGCACGAATCGCGCGAGGCCTCGAGGGGGGTGGTGACCGGGCTCTGCCAAACAAAGCTGCAGATAGGGGGCCCGCGCGGCATTTCGACTCTTATTACTCCATGGTTGCCGACCCATAAAGGAAAGATATTAACTTCGTTTAAAGTATTCGAGAAACATTTAAAAATCAAGATGCAAAATGCCCATCTTTGAAGGCGCAATAATTCGGGGATTAAGTCCATTATTTCCCGGAAAAACTACACCCCGGCGAGCGCTCAGACGACGCCATAGACGCAGTTGGATGCGTCCGTAAACTATGTCCAAAACTGGCATTTTCGCAGCGTGTTGAGCGCGGTGGGGCAGTTGCGCGACGGCTCTTTCTGAGTATGGTCATTCTTGTGAGTGGGTGACGGTGGGCGGCCCGATAGGGTGCGGCCCGAGGCGTTGGAGATAATTCAACAGGGATATGAAGATTGCTTCCGGGCAATGGTTTAACGCGATGAGTTTCCCATTCACAACACATTGAACAGAATGATCTCAATATGTCATTGAAAGGACATGAAATGAACCAGAACAACAACGTCATCTCTCTGCCTCAGAACGTGGCCGTCGTCATCGACGGATGGAACGCACTCCGCGGTGCGGATCAGGTGCTGGACTTCGGGGACCAGATCGACCGGTATGTGCTCGACTTCGGCAAACTCGCCGACGAGATCGCAGCTCAGCGCAATCGTCCCTCTCGGGTCGTATCGGTCACGGTCGTGATCGGCGTCCATAACCGGGCGCAAAACCCCAGGGCCAGGATGATCGCGGATCAGAACATCCGTTTCTGGCAGCGCGACAAGCGGGTTCAGGTCATCGCCTTCGAAAACCATTGGGAGAGCGGGATCGAGAAGGGCGTCGATATGGAGCTCGGGCTGCAGGTCATGGATCAGGCCAGCGATCCGAAGGTGGACTCGGTGGTGGTGTTCTCAGCCGATCGCGACCTGCAGCCCGCAGTAGATCGGGCGGTATCCAAGCCCGGAGCGCACATCGAGCTCGCCCGATGGGAAGGGCAAAGCGCGGGCCTATGGATCCGCCAGGGCAATGGCAAGCCCGGCTGGTGCCACTGGCTCGGATCCGAGACCTTCCACAAGGTCGCGACCCCTCGAGGCCACCAGCTCGCGGCGTAACCCCACGCCCACCGCACCACACCACACCACAGCATCCGGGGCCGCCGACACCACAGTGCAGGCGGCCCCGGCCACTGCTCCATGAAACCGAGAGAAAAGAGAACCCAATGAATGACCACAACATCACCGAAGCCCTCAGCAACGCCGTCATCGACGCTGCTACCGACCGCATGGCTCTGGCGGACGTCGCCGGCATCGTCAAGGTGGCCCTGGTCGACATCATCAACGAGTCGACCGTCAGCAAATGGGCGACCACCTGCGAGCGAGATCAGTTCCTGGCCCTGGCCACCTACCTCATGCGCGCGAGCAGCCTGGTCCACCTGGGGGCGATCATGCTCGACATGGGGGAACGCGACGAGGCGTGGACCCTGATTAACGGAGCAGTCCGGCCGATCGAAGAGCTGCTCATCGTGGGACACGGGTTCGACGGGGACGACACCGCAGCCAGTTACCTCCAGCTGGACACCCTCGCGACCGCCGTCGAGCGAGGCAGCAAGCCCAGACTCGAGCCGCGGCTGGTCGACGGCAACCACCACACGCGCGCACAGGCCGTCTCGCTCATCACCGACGCCCGCCTGGGGCGCGCACCGGAAGTCTTCCTCGACGAGGAACGCCTCGACGCCCGCTTCGTGCGCACCGGCTGGGACCTCATCACCACAGGCGCATCCTGCATCGAGGACCACATCTGCGACTGGGACCTGATGGACGACATCAACGCCCTGAACCAGGCCCTCGCCCAGGCCCACGCTCTGCACGAGGACACCTACCCGTCCGCAGCCTGAGCACCTCCGCTCCCCGGCCCCTGAACTGCAAGGGGTCGGGGAGCGCGGGTTGCTATATTCACCCTCATGCGGATCGGATACGGGCGAATCTATCCCACCGATACCGATCCTGAACACCAGAACGAGGCCCTAGCCGCCACCAACTGCCAGCAGATCTTCCTCGACGACGCCCGCGAAACCGGCGCCGCCCAACCACAACTGGCCACCGCGCTCGAGAACCTCAACCCTGGCGACACCCTCGTTGTGACCAGCCTCGACCGCTTCGCACGCCACGCCACCGCCCTCGTCGACCACGTCACCGCCATCGACGCCCGCAATGCCCACCTGCACATCCTCGACAAACAACTCCACACCGAGCTTGATGCCGAACGCATCTTCCTTCGAACAATCCTCGCTCTCGATGATGTCAACACCATCGGACGCTCCCACCGCATCCGAACCGGCATAGCCAAGTCGGCAGACAACGGCAAGCGCCCCGGACGGCCCCAAATCAAGTTCTCCAAGAAACAGAAAGTCATCATGGAGCTCTTGTACGCCAAGGACGAACACGGAAACCGTCGATACACCGTCACTGAAATCGCACGTGAAGCACGCGTCAGCCGCGCCACCGTCTACAGATACATCGACCGTTTCAAGAACGTCGGCGCGAACGTGCTGGAGATCTAAAGATCAACCGAACCCCGCTCAAGCGCCGAGACCTGCAAATCTCCCCAACTTCACGGTATTTACGCGCACCGGCTAGCTGTGATGTCCAGGGAGGTTGGTCAGTCGGGTGACCGGTGGCTGGCCTCCGAGGGC
>NZ_JBSHCV010000016.1:0-71603 GCF_053615975.1 Dietzia sp. NPDC055877
GCCACCACATACCCCGATCCAGCCAGGGTGTTGCACTAGCTCCCTGAGACCACCCAGAAGCACCTGCGCCGAACGCTCTTATCAATGAGGTGGCGAGGCGGCGGGGCGGCGGGGCGGCGGGGTGCACCGGGACCGGCGGTCAGCGGAGTTGGCGGGCCGTCAGCGGGATCAGCAGCGCGCACACCACCGCGATCGCGGCGATCCACGGCACCGGCCCGCCGAATCGCGAGAGCTCGGCCAGCACGTACGGGGTGCCCATCCCCAGGTAGGCGATCACGTAGAACACGGCCACGAGCCCGGCGTGATCGCGCGGGCCGGCCTGCAGTTCGACCTCCACCAGCCCCGCGACCAGAAGCGTTCCGTACCCGATGCCCAGCAGCACCGCGACGGGCAACAGCCACAGCGCACGGCCCGGCAGGCCCGAGGCGGCGGCCAGGATCGCGCCGGCGGCCATACCGAGCGAGGCGGCCGCGAGCCCGACGATCGGCGGGCGGGACGCGGGCGCGGTCTCGGCGAGTCGGCGGATCACCGGCTGGATCAGCACGCCGGACCCCAGCGTCACGCCCACCATCACGCCCGCGTACGCGGTGGGCATGCCCCAGGCGTCGCCGCCGAGCAGGTCGGCCAGCACCGCGAACGACATGCTGGCGCAGCCGAACACCAGCCACGCCCACGGCGCCACGCCCAGCAGGAAGCGGCGCCTGCCGGCGCTGGCGGGGAGAAGCGGCGACGGCGCGGTCTGCCCCGAAGGCTGGTACGGATCGGCAGCGTTCCAGGCCGCCACCAGCGCGACGGCCCCCAGGACGAGGTGCGGCACGTACGGCGAGATCATCGGCGCGGGCACCCACTGGCCGATCAACCCGGCGACCAATCCGCCGAGCCCGAACCCGCCCGTCAGGGCGATGGCGGCCCGCCGCGCGCCCGTGCCCGGCGGGTCCCCGGCCGAGAGCTCGCGCACCCAGGCACTGCCTGCCCCGAACGCGGCACCGGAGGCGAGCCCGGCCAGGAACCGGCCGGCGTAGAGCCACAGCGGGTCCTGGGGCCCGAAGAACATGCAGACGGTCGCGACCAGCGACAGCACCAGCACCGGACGCATGAGCACGCGCCGCCCGTTGCGGTCCGACCAGCGGCCCGCCACCAGCAGCGTGGGCAGCAGTCCGACGATGTACACGCTGAACATCGCGGTGACGTCGGACTGTGAGAGCCCCTGGTCGGTGCGGTACAGGAACAGCAACGGCGCGAACTGGTTGGCGCCCCACCCCACGGCGAACACCGCGAGGGCTGCGCGCAGCCAGCTGCGGTGGTCGACGTGAGAATCCATGCAGGAGAACTTAGCCCGCCTCCCGATCAGGCGAGCGCGGCGACCACGAAGGCCACCCCCACGCCGACGAACAGAACGCTGGCCACCAGGTCGACCCACGGCAGCAGCCTGCCGACACGCTCGTTGACCACCCGGTGCGACGCGACCAGCGCGAGCCCGCCGAACCAGGCCAGCGCGACGGCGATCAGCCCCGCGACGATCCCCACCGACGCCACCACCGAGACCTCGCCGCGCAGGAACGGCGTGAGCACGGCGCCGAAGAACACGAGCGCCTTGGGGTTGGCGAGGTTGGTGAGCAGTCCGCGCATGAAGTCGGCCCGCGGCAGCAGGTCGAGCGCGAGCGGGCCGGGCGGCGCTGACGGGGCGGGCGGCGCTGACGGGATCGCACGAGATCGCCACCAGCCGCGCAGTCCGAGCACGCCGAGGGTGGCCAACAGCAGCCCCCCGGAGACCTGGAGTGCCACCATGACCTGCGGGTACACGCGAACGAGCGCCGCGACGCCGGCGAACGCGGCCACGAGCCACACCGACAGTCCGGCGACGATGCCCCCCGCGGTGGCCACCCCCTGTCGCCGTCCGGCGAGGGATCGCTGGAGGACGACGACGACGTCGGGCCCCGGCGAGATGACGGCCACCACCCACACCGCGAACAGCGCGGTCACGGCTGCAGCGGTCACGCGGCAGATTCCATCGCGAGGAGCCGCTGCTTCGCCTCGACGCCGCCGCGGTACCCGCCGAGCCCGCCGTCGGAGCGCAGGATCCGATGGCACGGCCACACCAGCGGGAGCGGGTTGGTGGCGCACGCGGTGCCCACCGCCCGGACGGCGCCGGGCCGGTCGAGTTCCGCTGCGAGTTGCTTGTAGGTGGCGGTCCGGCCGTAGGTGACGTCGGCGAGATGACGCTGAACCTGCCCGCGGAAGCCGGTGGCCAGGCGGGTGTCCAGAGGCAGGTCGAAGTCGCGGCGGTCGCCGGTGAGGTACTCGTCGAGTTGGGCCGCGGCCGCGTCGAGGACCGCCGGGAAGCCGTCCGCGCCCGGCGCGTCGGTACGCAGCACGCGGGGACCCACGCGGGTCGCGAGCATGTCAAGGACCTCGTCGGTGTTCTCGACCTCGAACGCCACGTACACCAGACCGTCGGTGGTCGCCGCCAGGAGGAGCCCGCCGATCGGCGAGTCGACCACCCGGTAGGCCACATCCACCAGGTCACCGCGCACGGCCTCGGCGGCCAGTCGATCGCGCAGATCGGCGATGTCGGCCGGGGCGCCCCGCAGGCGCTCGACTGCGCGCCCGGCCGTGCGGTCGGTGTCGTGATCGGTCATGATTCCTGCTCCTTCACCATCATCCTGCGCAGGGCGGCCACCCCGTCCGACGCGGCGCGCCTGGCCGCCGCCTCCGAACCCCCCGTCAATGCCGCTATCTCGGAATACCGGAGACCGCCCAGATACCTGTAGGCCACACAGACCCGCTGCCGGGCCGGCAGGGCCGAGACGATGGTCCAGATCTCGTGATCGTCGACGGTGGCGGCGGGGTTGTCGTCGTCGTCATTTCCTCCCACGCCACGCGCGTCGAGGAGCGCGAGGTCGTCGGCGCCCCCGCCCGGGGCATCCGCACGCGCGGATGCCCGGACGACATCCACGGCCCGTCGGTGCGCGACCCGGACCAGCCAGGCCTCGACGTTCGTGTCGTCCGGCAGGTCGGGCCACGCGCGCAGTGCCGAGAGGAAGGTCTCGGACCAGGCGTCGTCGGCGTCGGCGCCGGGGCCCAGTACCGCGCGGCAGACCCGCAGGACGGTGGGGCCATGGCGCTGTACCGCCGCGTCGAAGGCTGACCTCATGGGCCCGATTCTCCCCTCCTCGTCCGGTGGCCCGCGCGGGGCCGTTCAGGAGGTAGTCGCGTCCGGCGGCATTTCCGTGAGGTGGCGGGGCGTCCGAAGGGGCTGCGCGCGCGAGGGCCGCGGCGGGTGGCCGATCGACCAGGCAGATTCTCAGGCCGCGTCTGTTCACTTTCGCGCGAGCGGCTCGCATACTGTGTTCAGCCTCACTTCTCCCCCTCGGAGCCGTCATGTTGTTCCCCCGCCGTTGCGCCTCGCTTCCCTCTCGCTCCCGGCTGGCCGGTCTGATCGCCGCCGCCGCGCTCGCGATCCCGCTCGTGGCCGGGCCCGGGGTGGGCGTCGCGACCGCGCAATCGCTGGAGGAAGGTGCGATCGGGGAACAGGTGCGCGCGCTCGAGGAGTCCGAGGAGTTCGGCCACCACGTGACCGCTGCCCTCAACGGCGCCAACGGCCCGCTCGGCGCGCCGGGCCCGCCCGCCGTCGTGGACACGCCGGTCAACTGCCGGCCGACGCCCGCGCATCCGCGGCCGGTCATCCTCGTGCACGGCACCTTCGACAACGGCCCCAACACCATGCCGCGTTTCGGCGTACCGCTGCAGCAGCAGGGCTTCTGCGTGATCGCTCCGACGCTCGGCGCGTACGCCGCCAAGCCGGAGCGGGGCGGGCTCGACTCGATCGTCGGGGCCTCTGGCCCGCAGCTCGCCGGGGTGATCGACCACGTCCGGGCGGTGACCGGGGCCGAGCAGGTCGACCTGGTGGGTTACTCGCAGGGCGCGGCGATCGCCGGCTACACCACCAAGATGCTGCGACCGGGTGCTGTCGGGCGCGTGGTGTCGGTCGGCGGTTTCTGGGGTGGCAACCATGGCGGGCTCGTCCCCGACGGCCTCCCGTCCGAGACCGCGGTCGCCGGACTGTGGGCCGCCAACCTGCGCGGACTCGCCGAGCTGGCGCCGCACAGCCCGATGCTCGTGGCGTGGAACGGCCTCGAGGGCAGCCCGTATCTGCCGGGGGTCGACTACACGATCATCGCGACGCGCGGCGACGAGCTGCTGCCGCCCGAGCGCAGCTTCGTCGCGGGGCCGGGCGTCCGGACCGTTGTCTCCGAGGACGCGTGCGGCGGCGGGCCGACGAGCCATGCCGGGATGTCAGTGGACCCGCGTACGCACGCGCTGGTGTCGCAGGCACTCGGTGGGGCGGGCGGCTGCTGACGGCCGACGGCGGTCGCGCGGCAGTTGGCCTGTCCAGGCTGCGGCCCGAAAGGTCTGGATCGACCCGGCGGATCAGGCGTTATCGCGCGGCTGCTCCTGCTTGTCTCCCCGTTTGTGCGCCTGCATGAGCTCGTAGGCGTCACGCAGGCCCAGGCCCGGATGCGCCACCCGCAGCCGGCGGACGGTGTCGACTTCTCCTGCCGCCTGCTGCGCGGTGGCCTCCACCTCCGCGGACGAGATGCCGGCGACGATGCGCTGCGAACGATCTTCGGCGGCACCGGCGAACCACCACTGGTGGGCGGCCGAGGCGAAGAGCAACGCCGCGAGCGCGCCCCACAGCAGGAAATCGACCACGGACGCGTCCTCCGAGAACACCGTGCCTCCGAGCACGACCAGCGCACCTATCCCGCCGGCCAGCGTGGTCACCGTGTACGCGATGGTCTGCCCGCTCCGCCTGCGCCGCGCACCCGTCTCGGTCGCGACCTCACCCACAGGGCGCTGGCCAGCAGTGTCGGGCGACTGCGCGAGCGAGTGCCCGAACGAGTGCTCGGCGGAGCCACCGGAGGTCATCGGCGGGCTGCCTCGTCGTCGTCGGGCCCGGAAGCCCCGCCACCCCCGGCGCCGGAAGCGCCGGCCTCGCCGCCCCCGGAGGCGTCGTCCGAGCCCGCGAGCCGACGCTCGACCCTCTCGACCTTGCCCGCGATCTCCCCGCTGCGCCCCGGCCGCAGGTCCGCCTTGAGCACCAGGCTGACCCGCGGCGAGATGGCCAGGACGGCGTCGGTCGCGGCGCGGATCACCGGCATGACCTCGTCCCACTCGCCCTCGATGGTGGTGAACATCGAAGTGGTCTCGTGGGGCAGGCCCGAGTCGCGGACGACGCGCACGGCTTCGGCCACCGCCTCGCTCATGGAGGCGGTCTCGTCAGCGGTCGTGGTAGGGGCTACGGAGAACGCGAACAGCATGCGCACACCGTAAACCCGTCAGAGCCTCGAGACGGCCTGGGGTACCCCGGGTGTGAACCCGGCCTCAGTCAGAAGCTCCCGGACACGCGGGATGACCTTACGTCCGTAGAGGTCGATGGAGGTCATGAGGTCCTCGTGCGGGGTGGGGCCGGAGGCGTACTTGAGGTCGAAGCGGTCCAGACCGAGCGTGCGCACGGTGGTGGCGATCTTCTGCGCGACCGTCTCGGGCGAGCCGACGTACAAGGCGCCGGAGCGGGCCTCGCGGTGGAAGTCGGCCTCACCGGCGTCTCCCCACCCGCGCCCGCGGCCGATCTGGTTGCGGTTGGTCAGCCAGTGCGGCATCGCGAGTTCGGCGGCCTTGGCGTCGGTCTCGGCGATGAAGCCGGGCGAGTGGACGGCGATCGGCAACCGCGGCGCGTCGGCGCCGGCGAGCTGGGCGTTGGCCTCGCGGTAGAGGTCGGCGAACGGCGCGAACCGGCCGGCGGATCCGCCGATGATCGCCAGCATGAGCGGCTGCCGGTAGCGGGCCGCGCGCACCACGGACTCGGGACTGCCGCCCACCGCGATCCAGGACGCCAGGCCGCCTTCGGTCTCGGGGTAGACGCGCTGCTGCACGAGCGGCGGCCGCAGTTCGCCGGACCACGTGACGGGTTCCTCCGGCAGCAGCGCCGAGAACAGGTCGAGCTTCTCGCTGAACAGCTGCTCGTACTGCTGTAGGTCGAGGCCGAAGAGCGGGAAGGATTCGGTGAACGAGCCGCGGCCCAGCACCACCTCGGCGCGGCCGTTCGAGAGGGCGTCGATGGTGGAGAAGCGCTGGAAGACGCGGATGGGGTCGTCGCTGGACAGCACGGTCACGGCCGAGCCGAGGGTGATGCGCTCGGTACGGGTGGCGATGCCGGCCAGCACCACGTCGGGGGCGGAGACGGCGAAGTCGGGCCGGTGGTGTTCGCCGATCCCGAACGCGTCGACGCCCACCCGGTCGGCGAGGACGCCCTGCTCCACCACGTCGCGCAGGACCTGCGCGTGGTGGACGGGGCGACCGCCCGAGTCGACGGTGATGTCGCCGAAGGTGTCGAGACCGAGGGCGACCTGCCCCGGGGCGACGCCGTGTGCGGGGGGCACCGGGACCGAGGTGGGCGACGACGATGACGACGACGAGGTGGTACCGGCGGAACCGTGAGCGGAGGCGGAGGAGTTCATACCGCCACCCTAGGTGATGCGTCAACCAGATTGATGCCACCGGCCCGTCCGTCGCATGGCGCCGATACCTGCGCTTCAGCCGCACCCTCGGGCCGTTCCCGTGCAGAATGTAGGTTGTTAACGCTCGTCAACAACGGCCATAATGTGATATATGCCATAGTTGCCGAGCATTTGTTCGCGCTCGGGCATCCCTGCCGAAGAGGTTTTCTATGACATCCACCCCTTCCGTCGCCGTGATCGGTGCGGGCATCAGCGGGCTGACCTCGCTGAAGATGCTCAAGGATTACGGGATCGAGGCCGTGTGCTTCGAGGCGTCGGACCGGATCGGCGGCAACTGGGCCTTCAACAACCCCAACGGCAGCTCCAGCGCGTACCGGTCGCTGCACATCGACACCTCCAAGCACCAGCTGAGCTTCCGTGACTTCCCGATGCCGGAGGAGTTCCCGGACTTCCCGCACCACACCCAGATCAAGCAGTATCTGGACGACTTCGCGGACGCGTTCGACCTGCTGGGCTCGATCGAGTTCGAGACCCGCGTCGCGCACGCCGAGCGCCTGGCCGACGGCGGCTGGGAGCTCACGCTCGAGCGCACCGGATCCGCCGCGGGCGAGGCCGGTGGCCGCCACACCCGCCGATTCGACCTGCTGGTGGTGGGCAACGGGCACCACTGGGATCCGCGCTTCGCCGACTTCCCGGGCGAGTTCACCGGCGAGACGATCCACTCGCACGCCTATATCGACCCGTGGGACCCGCTGCACCTGATGGACAAGAAGATCCTCGTGGTGGGGATCGGCAACAGCGCGGCGGACATCGCGGTGGAACTCTCGTCCAAGGTCATGCGCAACGAGGTGGTGCTGTCCACCCGCTCGAGCGCGTGGATCGTGCCGAAGTACATCGCCGGAAAGCCGGCCGACAAGTACTTCGCCACGCTGCCGTACATCCCGTACTCGTGGCAGCGCAAGGTCATCCAGGCGATGCAGCCCATGTCGGCGGGCACCCCGGAGTCATACGGCCTGCCCAAGCCCAACCACAAGTTCTTCGAGGCGCACCCCACGCAGTCGGTCGAGCTACCTCTGCGCCTGGGCTCGGGGGACGTCGCCGCCAAGGGGGACATCGCACGCCTCGACGGCCGGACCGTGCACTTCGCCGACGGCACCAGCGGAGATTTCGACGTGATGATTCAGGCCACCGGCTACAACACCACGTTCCCGTTCTTCGACCGCGAGTTCCTCAGCGCGGACGCCCACAACCACATCCCGCTGTACAAGCGGATGTTCTCCCCCGGCATCGACGACCTCGTATTCGTGGGCTTCGCCCAGTCGACGCCCACCCTGTTCCCGTTCGTCGAGGCGCAGGCCAGACTGGTGGCAGCGTGGGCCGCCGGCCTGTACGCCACCCCGGATATCGAGGAGATGCGCCGCGTGATCGTCGAGGACGAGAAGAAGTACATCGGCCACATGCTGGACACCCCCCGGCACCAGCAGCAGGTCGACTACTTCCTGTACGAACACGACATGCGCACCGCGGAGATCCCCCGCGGACTTGAGCGCGCTCGGGCACGCCGCGCCACCGCCTCGGCGCGGGTGACGGCATGAACCCCGCGGCCCCGTCGGGCAGCACCTCCCCCCGCGGCGACCGGCGCCGCGAGGACATCCTCTCCGCCCTCGACGAGCGCCTGAAGACCACCGCGCTCGACGACATCTCGGTCGCCGACCTCACCGAGGCGGCGGGCATCACCCGATCGGCGTTCTACTTCTACTTCGACTCCAAGGCCGCTGCGGTGTCCATGCTGCTGGTGGTGGTGAACAAGGAGGCCGGCGAGGCCATCGACATCATCGTGGGCGGCGAGGGCGACTTCCGCCGACGCGTGTCCGCCGGGCTCACCCGGCTCATCGACCGGGTGCTGGAGGTCGACCACATCTACCGCGCCCTGCTCACCGCGCGCACCAAGCACGAGCCGACGCGCGAGATGTGGGATGCCGGACGCCGCTATAACGCCGAGCCGGTCGCCGACTTCATCCGCGCCGAACGCGCAGCCGGCCGCGCCCCCGAGGGTGCCGATGCCCAGAGCCTGGCCGAAGGCCTGATGCAGCTCAATCAGCAGATCCTCGAGCGCGTCGTCTACGAGCCGGAGGCGCCACGGGATGCGCTCCTGACCATCACCACGGACATGTGGGTCCGCACCGTCTACGGCCGTATCGACCCGGCCGTCGACCCCTCCGGCGCGACGGTTGCCGCCTTGACCGCCGGAAGCGCCGAATGACCAGCCCCGTCGATGTCACGTTCCGGTCCGGCACCGGCCGCGAGGCCGCGGACTGCCGCGGCTGGTTCCTGCCCGCCTCCGTTCCGGCCGGCCGGGTCGACGACGGGCCCGAACCCGGCGGCGGCCCGCGCCCCTGCGTCGTGCTGGCCCACGGCCTGGGCGGCACCGCCGACTCGGGGCTGATGCCGTTCGCCGAGGCGTTCGCCGCCGCCGGGTACGCCGCCCTCGCCTTTGACTACCGCGGCTTCGGTCGCTCGGACGGCGGGCCCCGCCAGGTCGTCTCGCCCGCGCGCCAGCAGGAGGACTACCGCGCCGCGATCGCCGCGGCGGCCGCCCAGCCCGGCGTGGACCCGGAGCGGATCGTACTGTGGGGCTGCTCGCTGGCCGGCGGGCACGTCCTCGAGGTGGCCCGCGGACGCGAGGACATCGCCGCCGTGATCTCCATGATCCCGCTGGTCGACGGCCGTGCCGCGGCCATGGCGGCCGCGAAGCAACACAAGCCCGCCGCCCTCCTGCGGGCCACGGGCACCGCGCTCGCCGCGAAGGCCGTCGCCGCGACGGGCCGCCCCGAACCCATGGTCCCGCTGGCCGGCCCGCCCGGCTCGACCGCGCTGCTCTCCCTCGAGGGCTACGAGGAGGCCTACACGTCCGTCGCGGGCCCGACCTGGCGCAACGAGGTGGGCGCCTCGATCGGCACCGAGCTGGGCTCGTTCCGGCCCGCCCGGCATGCGGACGACCTCGTCGTCGTCCCCCTGCTCGTCCAGATCGCCGACCTGGACCGGAGCGCCCCACCGCACGCCGCCGCGACGGCCGCGTTCGCCGCGCGCGCCGAGGTGCGGCACTACCCGGGCGACCACTTCGACCTGTTCGCCGGGCGCCCCTGCCACGACCGCGCGGTGCGGCACGCCGTCCACTTCCTGCGGCGGCACGTGGGCTGAGACCGGGACCCGGCGCGCGTACGGTGTGAGGCACACCACAACTCCACTTGTTGACACGTCACCCAATCAGTCCTACTGTTGGTGACACAACAACAAGAAGTTGCCCGGCTCCACAGCCGGGGTCAACCCCACAAGGAGTCACCATGACCGCTCAGCTCAACGACCTCACCGGCACCTGGACCCTCGACGACACCCACACCCGTCTGGGCTTCGTCACCCGCCACGCGATGATCACCAAGGTGCGCGGCTCGTTCAACGACTTCACGGGCACCGTCACCGTGCCGGAGAGCGGCATCAGCGGCGCCGAGGCCAAGGTCACGATCAACGCCTCCTCGATCGACACCCGCAACGCCGACCGCGACGGCCACCTCAAGTCGAACGACTTCTTCGACATGGAGACCTACCCGGAGATCACCTTCAACTCCACCAAGATCGCCCCGAACGGCGACGGCGGCGTCGACGTGACCGGCGACCTCACCATCAAGGACACCACCAAGTCCGTCACGGTTCCCTTCACCTACGAGGGCACCGCCACCGACCCGTTCGGCAACCAGCGCGCCGGCTTCGAGGGCTCGACCGTCATCCAGCGCAGCGACTTCGGCCTGAGCTGGAACGCCGCGCTCGAGACCGGCGGCGTGCTGGTCTCGGAGAAGGTCACCCTCGAGATCGAGATCTCGGCCATCAAGAGCGCCTGACCTGCCTATTCGCGGCTCGCACCGCACCCCGGCCCAGAGCCGGACGACACCGCCCACCCGCAGAACGCGGGTGGGCGGTGTTCTTCATTGCGCGCGGCGTGGCCTGGCGGCGCGGCCCGGTCCGAGCGGTGCGGCGCCGCGCGAGGAGTCGCCGATCAGTCGACGACGACGAGGACCGCCGTATGGGAACCGTCCACGTCCTGCCAGGTCCCGCTGAGCGTGCCGGGCGAACCGATGAGCGGGCGGTCCGCCTCGGCGTTGTTCTCCTCGGAGATCACACGGATGACCTGCGGGGCGTCCACGCCCTCGGCCGGGCCGTCGCCACCGCCGCGGATGTTGACCGGCGACGGGGTGATCGCGCCGTCCTCCATCTGCACGTGGTCGGCAGCGGTGTCGCGGTGACTGATCACCCGGCGCACCTCCGTCTTGTAGACGGGGTCGGCGGGCGCGTCGTACACCCAGCGACGACCGAGGACCGAATGCTCCATCGTGCCGACCAGGGAGTCGGCGGCACCGTCCAGCTCGGCACCGCGGTAGGTCACGGGGACATGGAAGGTGTTCTCGCCGTCGGACAGCAGGAACGACTCCATGCCGACCTCGCCGGCCGGGTCGACGAACCGGTACGCGGTCACCTGCTCGAGGCGCTCCGGGTCACCGTCGAACCACGACTGGTGGCGAACCCACGACCGGAGCAGGTCGAGCTTGCCCGGGTCGAGGACGGCGTCATAGATCTCGGCGGTTCCACTCATGCGCTAAGAATCCCCCACGATGCGCGGTCCGGCAAACAGATGGGCCGCCGGGTGGGTCGGTGAAGAAGAATTCCCCGGGCGGGCATTCGCGCTGTCCACGGCCGCTGCACGCCCGGTCAGGGCCGCCTCGGATGTGAGTACGGTCACTGCACCGCGGCGCGATGGCCGATACGGTCGCCGCCATACCCCCGGGGATGCTCCCTGGTGGCCCCGACGGAAGGTAACGCACGATGAAGAAGACCATTGCCGTGATCGGCTCCGCCGCCGCCCTGTCCTTCGCCGGTGCGGGCCTGGCCGCCGCCCAGGACGTCGACACTCTCGATGACGACACCGGCGCCCCCCAGGGCGTGCAGGTCGAGACGACCCAGAACGACGACGAGCCCGGTGACGGAGAGAACGGGAACGACGACGAGGTCGACACCCCCGAGGAGGTCTCCGACATCGCCATGCAGCTCTGCGGCACCATCTCGGCCTACGACTTCCTCGGCTCGGCGGGTAGCTTCGTCCCCGGCCTCGAGGGCGAGGAGTGCGAGGCCAACGCCGACGCTGCGATCGAGGCCGCGATGAGCGGTGACATCGGTGGCGCGCTCGATATCCTGCGCGGCATCGAGGCCGAGCTGCCCGACGACGCCGTCGACACCGGCTCGGCCGGCCTCCTGGACGGGTTCGACTCGCTGAGCGGCGCCCCCGAGGGTGACGACGCGGGCGACGCCGAGCCGGTGGCCTGACCTCTTCGGTGAGGTGATCGCCGCCCGGCGGATCTCTCATTGAGCCCCGGCAGGCGTGAGTTCACGGCTGCCGGGGCTCAGTGGTGCCCGCGGAGTTCCTCGAGCATCTGGCGGGAAATACGGATGGACTGGTCCAACTGATCCGATACCCGGGTGGTGTGGCCGATCGAAAACTCGGAGGAGGCCCTGCCGACCTCCAGCATGTCCATCGCGCTGCTGATCTCGTCGACCCTGCCGAACTTCGCGGCTCGTTCAGTGTCAATGTCGACCTGCTCAAGCGACATCCTGTAGCGGTCCAGCACTGCGAGCCGGTCCACCATCGACATCCTCACCGAGCTGAGCCTGGCCCGTTGCGTGGTCAGCGCGTGGGCCAGAATTTTGTCCTCGCTTCCCGTGAGACTCGCGATCGACGTGCCCAGTTCCTCCATCTGACGGAGCTGGTCGCCGATGTCATGCTGCTCGAGGTCCAGATCCAACCTGCCTGCGACATCAGATCGCCAGGCCTCTGTCGCGGAGATCCCGTCGGCGAGGTCGAGGAACCGCTGCATCATGAGCGCCTCGGGCGTCAGAGGCTCGAGCTCAACCCGCGGAGGCGGGGGCCCTGGCAGCAGGAACCGCTGGGCCACCGCCAGCACGACGATCACCACCGGGGCTGCGAGCCCGATCAACACGAGCTCCGCAGGAATCGGGAGCAGGATTCCTGCGGCTACGATCCCGACGCAGTAAGCGATTAACAGCAGCATCGCCGAGACGACCTTCAGTCGGCGCAGGCGACGTTCACGACGCCCGGCCTTCACCCACCGCTTCAGCCGGTCATCACGCTCTCCGGGGAGTTCGAACCACCGGGCGGGGCTCGATACCCTGTGGTCGTCGATATCCCTGATCGCTACGAGCTCGTCGAGCCGGGCTTGGTTGGTGTCGAGGTTCTCCTTGATCTCGGCGGTCAGGAGCATCTCCAGCTCGTTGCGTGCGCGATCGAGCGGTACATCGTTCCACTTGGGGACCGTCCACGCCTGATAGCGCCGATTCAGGTCGCTGACCTGTTGGGGTCGGCTGCGGGAATCCGACGAGCCACCGACCTCACCGCCACTGTCGTCCACTCGCGCGGCCTTCGACGATCCCTTAGCCATCTGCCAGCATCCTCCAGTTGTCACGGACTCAACATGAGAGTATCCCCGACCTCCGACACCAGCCCGACACCATGCATCACACGGTTACGCGCCGTTCCTGGTCCATAGAGGGCGCGTAAGTCAACGATTCCCCGGCAAAGAGGACGCGCACCCCGGCCGGTCGGAGGACCGCCGGTGGGCGGGGCCGGGCGGGCAGAGGCGAGCCGGACTCAGCGCTGCGGCGCGCCCGCCGAGACCAGCTTTCCGAGCGCCTCGTGGCCGATGTATCCGGGCTCGGTGGAGGTCATGAAGTCCAGGAGAACCCGCTCGACCGCTGCCGGGTCCTCGACGTGCGGGTAGTGGCCGACGCCGGGGATGATCGCCAGGCGGCTGCCCGGGATCGCCTCGTGCGTGGCGTGCCCGTGGGAGACGGGGATGATCGGGTCGCGGTCGCCCCAGATCAGCTGGACCGGTAGCTGCCCGGCCAGGTGGAACCGGTTGGCGGCGGACACGGCCTGGCCCGTGTTGTCGACCACCGCGCGCAGCGTCTTGAAGAACGCCCGCCGGTGCCCGGGCCGGCCCAGGGACTCGAACGCCGCCCACGACTCGTCCATCGCGGCGGCGCGGACGCCCTTGTCCTGGAGGAAGCGGCGTACGGACTTGCCGGCGTTGACGAACACCGGCGCCGCGGCGCCGGAGAGCAGGAATCCGGCACCGGGCACGGCCAGCATCCGCAGGATCCAGCTGACCTCCTTGCCCAGGCCGCCGCTGTCGATCAGCGCGATCCGCTCACAGAACTCCGGGTACTGGTAGACGAACTGCAGGGCGACACCGCCACCGAGCGACTGTCCGATGATCGTGCACCGGGTGACGCCCTTGACCACCAGCAGGTCCCGCAGCGCCGAGGCCATGGAGCCGAGCGAGTAGTCGTCGAACTCGAGCGAGCTCTCACCGTGGCCCGGCAGGTCCGGGGCGATGACATGGAAGTGGTGTTCGAGGCGGGGAATCATCTCCCGCCAGGTGTTCGAGCTTCCGGCCATCCCGTGGATGAGCAGCACCGTCGGCTTGCCCTCACCGGCGCCCGCCTCTCGATAAGCCAGTTCTCGGCCGTGAATCATCGTGGTCTGCATGGTCACACTCCCTTGAGGGAGGCACTCCGCGCCGTATCTCGTCGCAAGGACTGCCTGGAACCCATTCTGCCCCGTTCGCGGGCCGCCATGCAGTTCTCCCCATCACACTCCGGGCCTGGTCGAGCTGAGAAGTTCCCGCAGGTCAGCACCATGCAGCGTCACCTATCGGATGTCACGCCGCCTATCGGGTCCCATAGGCGGCGCGCGATCGGATAGGTGGCGCAGGATCAGGCCGTCGGACCGAACGCCCGAACCAGCCGGCGATGCCGGTGTGAGAACAACGCGCCCACGATCGCGCGCACGACCGGCCCGGGCAGCAGCGCGCGGGGCTCGGCCCGCAGGGTGTCGGTGACGCGGGTCGAGCCGCCCGGGAGTTCCTCGAGTGCACGATGGTGCTCCCACACCCGGCACGAGCCCAGGCGGGAGCGCTCACGGAAGAACCACGGCTCCTCGAGTTCGACGATCACCAGATCGTCGAACTCCACCGGCAGCAGCCCGGCCAGCCGGATCCACGCCCGCCCGAGCGGCCGGCCCAAGGGCACGTCCGCGATCGACCGGCCCTCGAGCGCCGCCGGGAAACGCATGGTCAGCAGCGGGCCGAACTCGTGGGCCACGCCGGCCACCGTGACGACCCGGGCCCACACCTGCTCCCGTGGGGCATCGACGACGCTCGAGCGCACCACCTCCACGGCCCGCACCCCGGCCCGCCCCGTCAGCGGCCCGCGGGCCCCGGGCCCGAATCCGCACCCGAATCCGCCCCGGTGTCCGTGCCGGGGGTGGGGGCCTCGTCGTCGTCGTGCTCGTGCTCGTGGTCGTGCGGGTGATCGGGCCCGGACAGGTCCCCCAACGACGGCAACACACCCGGCCCGGTGTCCCGGTTGGCCAGGTACCTGACGATCGAGTTGGCCATCGCGGTGATGGGCACCGCGAACAACGCACCGAGGATGCCGAACAGGTACGTACCGCCCGCCACCACGAGGATCACCGCGAGCGGGTGCAACGCCACCGCGTGACCCATGAGCAGCGGCTGAAGCACGTGCGACTCGGTCAGGTGCACCACCACAACGATCGCGAGCATGATCAGTGCGACGCCCAGCCCCCGCTCGACCAGCGCCAGCACCGTGGGGACCATCCCGCCGACGAGGGTGCCCACGATCGGCACGAACGAGGCTAGGAACACCACCACGACGATCGGGATGACGAACGGCACCCGCAGGATCACCGCGCCGATGCCCACCCCGGCGGCGTTGATCGCGGCCACCGCGAGCTGCGTGCGGGTGTAGGCGCCCAGACTGGTCCAGCCGTGGCGGAACGCGATGTCGAAGTGCTCACGGCTCGCGGCCGGCATCCAGCGGACGAAGAACATCCACAGCTTCTCTCCCTGATAGAGGAAGAAGAACAGCGAGACCAGGCAGATGAGTGCGCTTGCGACGGACTCCACCGCGGTGTGGCCGACGTGGACCGCGCCCGTGGCCAGCAGGTCGGAGTGGTGGGTGAGCCAGCCGCGGGCCTGATGCACGGCCTGCTCGAGGCGGTCGGCGGTGAGATGGAGCGGCCCGTCCTCGAGCCACCGGATCGCCAGGTCGGTGCCGGAGGCGATCCGATCGCGCATCCGGGGGACCCCCGAGGCGAGCTGGGAGGCGACCAGGGCGAGCGCGGTGACCACCGCGGCGAGGACCCCGACGACGACGACGACGGCTGCCATCACCCGCGGCACCCGGTCCGGAATCCGATTGACGAGGGGCCTGAGCATGGCGGCCAACAGCACCGCGATCGCCACCGGGCCGACGATCAACGCCAGCCGGCCGATGCCCTCCCCGATGAGCCACGCGCCGGCGGCGATGAGCAGCAGGCACACCGACCAGGCCGCGGCCAGACGGACCGGGTACGGCAGGTGGTCACGCGCGATGCGAACGGGGGCCTCTGTGGTCATGAAGAGCAGCTTAGGCGGGGCGCTCAGGCGATGAGCCCCATTCGCCGCGCCAGCCACGGCAGCTCCAGGCGCAGGCCTTCGGACCACACGGCGTAGCTGTGCCCTCCGGGCAGTTCGGCGTAGCGGACGTCCGCACCGGCCCGCATCGTGGCGTCGTGGAGCGCGCGCACGCCCGGCCCGTACTCGGCGTCGTCGGAGCCCACGACGAACGCGCCGGCGAGGCCGGGGAACGGCCGGCTCGCGAGCAGGTCGGCGGGGTTCGCGGCCCGGAACGCCTCGGCGTCGCCGCCGAAGAAGCGGGCGACGGTCTCGGCGCGCGTGCCGACGGTCGGCTCCGCCTGGGCGGACATGGCGAGGAAGTTCGGGTAGACCTCCGGCTCGGTGAGCGCGAGCTGGAGAGCACACGTCCCGCCGAAGGACAGCCCGCCGATCGCCCAGGCCCCCGGGTCCTCATCCACCTGCAGGGTGGCGCGGATCCACCCGGGAACGTCCCGGGCGAGGTAGGTGTGCGCGTTTCCCTGCGGCGAGTCCACGCACAGTGTGTTGGCCAGCGACGATCCGATCGGGTCGGCCACCACGATCACCGGGGCGAGTCCGGCGTGGTCGGCGGCGAACTCGTCGGCCACCACCGGTAGGCGGCCCGAACGGACCCAGTCCTCGGGGCCGCCGGGCTGCCCGGCCATGAGCACCAGGACCGGCAGAAGCGGCCGCGGCTCGGTGAAATAGGCGGGCGGCAGATAGACCTGGGCCGGGCGGGCCTCGAATCCCGAGGCGGTCCCCGGGATCGGGGTCTCGACCACCGCGCCGGTCCCCGGCATCCCCGACGGCGGTGTCCACACGGACTCGAGCGTGACCCCCGGCCCGAGGTCCCCACCGACCGTCGCCGCCGTGCGGCCGGTGACCTGCTCGAGCAACATGGTCCGGTACTCCCGCAGGCCCAGCAGCGTGCCGACCGAGGAGAACTCGGCGTAGACACGGTTGACGTGCCCGGCCGCCGCCACCACGACGAGCAGCAGGGCCACGACCGCGGCGACCGCCCGCCACGGTCGGCGAGCCCGTGCCTCCACCGCGGCGCCGCGGACCCCCAGCAGCACACCGAGCAGACCCACCCCGATCCACAGGTAGACCCCGGGCGGGATCGCGTCGGGGAACGGCCGCAGCACCTTCTCCACGAGCAGCGCACCGACGAGCGTGACGACGGCCGCGATGAGGACCGACAGCGGCAGCACCCGGGACCACCACCGGCGGGCTCCGCCGCCCGTCGAGCCGAGCGCGCCGAGCACCACCGCGCCCACGACGAGCGCCGCCCACACCGCGATGAGACCGGGAACCCCGAGGAGCGGGCCGCTGAGCGGGGGGTCGGCGGCCGCCTGCACCCACGTCACGGCGCCGCGCCCCCGGCCGGTCCCACTCCCTCGGGCGACCCGCCGACCGGTCCGACCCACGGCCCGGGGCGGCCCGCCCTACGCCGACGGGACGCACCGTCCAGCACCATCACGACGACCGTCACCCACAGCACCGCCACGCACCAGCCGGCGAGGATGTCGCTCGGGAAATGCACGCCCAGATAGATGCGCGAGAGACCCACCACGAGCACGTACACCGCCCCCACGACGATCGCGGCCCACCGCCACCGGGTCGACCAGGCGATCACGACGAGGGACGCCGCGAGCGACATCGACGCCATGGCGTGACCGCTCGGGAACGAGTACGAGTGCTCCACCACCAGGTGCTCCCAGAAGTCCGGCCGGTCCCGTTGGAAGACCGCCTTCAACGCCGTGTTGAGCAGGGCCGACCCGATGACCGCGGCCGCGAGCAGGGCCGCATCCCGGCGACGACCACCCCGCCACAGCAGCCCGGCCCAGACGACCGCGATGATCGGCACCACCACGAGACCGCCCAGTTCGGTGGCCGCCATCATCGTCGTCGTCACCACCGGCGACGCGCGCTCGTTAAGCCACACCATGATCGAACGGTCGTAGGGCAACGCACCGAAGGTCACCACGTCGGAGGCCAGGCTCACGAACACCAGCAAGGGCAACAGGAACATCAGTCCCGCGACCGCGAGATGCAGCCAGGAGCGGGGCGGCGGCGCAGGTTCCGCGGGTGAGCCATGCGGGTCGGACAGGGACGGGGTCGGCACCTCACCGACCCTATTACCAGCGGCCCGCCCCGGGGGCGTGTCGGCGGGGCCGACGCAGAATACGCCTCCCACAGTCCGTCCGCGACTGGTTGCGCGCCGCGGCAGGAGTGGCACAGTGACTGGCCACCGGGCCTGCACCGGCCCGGCGTACACACGACCACGACGAGAACCGTCCCTGCCGCGTGAGCGGGTCGGCTCAGCGAAGGAGCATCGTGTCCGCCAAGAAGCCCGACCCCCGAAATGCCGCCGAGAAGCTCGTCGACAAGGCCGAGAAGGTCGCTGACGACCTCACCGACGCCCTCTCGCCCCGCGACGACGTCGTCCCCGGCGCGCCCGGCTCCGAGCCGCCGAGCGTCGACGAGCCGACCGAACCCACCAACCCGCTGCCGCCCAAGCCGGACCAGAAGGGGGCCACCCCGCACAGCCCCACGGGCGCGCCGTCCAAGGACAGCGAGGACGCGCAGCGTCAGCAGGGCGCGTACCTCACCACCGCCCAGGGCGCTCGGTTGTCCGAGACCGACCACTCGCAGAAGGCGGGCCGTCGCGGACCGACCCTCCTGCAGGACCATCACCTGCGCGAGAAGATCATGCACTTCGACCACGAGCGGATCCCCGAGCGCGTGGTCCACGCCCGCGGTGCCGGCGCCCACGGGGTGTTCACGGCCAACGGCGCCGCCGCCAGCGTGTGCCGTGCGGGCCTGTTCGCGGAGGGTAAGGAGACCGAGGTCTTCGTCCGCTTCTCCACCGTGCTCGGCTCGCGCGGGTCCGCCGACACCGTCCGCGACACCCGGGGATTCGCCACCAAGTTCTACACCGACGAGGGCACGTGGGACCTGGTGGGCAACAACATCCCGGTGTTCTTCATCCAGGACGCCATCAAGTTCCCGGATGTCGTCCACGCCGGTAAACCGCACCCGGACCGCGAGATCCCCCAGGCGCAGTCCGCGCACGACACCTTCTGGGACTTCGTCTCCCTGCACACCGAGGCGCAGTTCCACACCATGTGGAACATGTCGGACCGCGGCATCCCCCGCTCGTTCCGGATGATGGAGGGCTTCGGCGTCCACACGTTCCGCCTCATCAACGCCGCCGGCGAGACGAGTCTGGTCAAGTTCCACTGGAAGCCCCACCTCGGCGTGCACTCACAGCTCTGGGAGGAGGCCCAGCTCGCCGGCGGCATGGACCCCGACTTCCACCGCCGCGACCTGGCCGACGCGATCGAGGCCGGCGCCCACCCGAGCTGGGACCTGGGCATCCAGGTGTTCCCCGACACCGTGGACTCCGACGGGGTGAGCGAGATGTTCCACGGCATCGACCTGCTCGACCCGACCAAGATCGTGCCCGAGGAGCTGGCGCCGGTGCAGGTGATCGGCACCATGACGCTGGGCGCCAACCCCAAGAACTACTTCGCCGAGACCGAGCAGGTGGCCTTCCACCCCGGCCACCTGGTCCCGGGAATCGACGTGACCAACGACCCGCTCCTGCAGGGCCGCCTGTTCTCCTACCTGGACACGCAGCTCTCGCGCCTGGGCGGCCCGAACTTCGGGCAGATCCCCATCAACCGTCCGCACGCGCCGGTCAACGACATGCTCCGCGACGGCATGCACCAGACCGCCGACCACGTGGGAGTGGCCCCCTACCGGCCCAACAGTCTCGACGGCGGCTGTCCCTTCCTGGCCGGCACCGCCGACGGCGCCCTCGTGGAGGTGGCCCAGGAGATCGCCGACGCCCAGATCGAGCGTCGGGCGCCGGCCAGCTTCGACGACCACTTCTCCCAGGCCACCTTGTTCTGGGCGAGCCTCACAGAGGTCGAGAGGGAGCACACCGCGGCTGCGTACACCTTCGAACTGGGCAAATGCTACGAGGAGGCCGTCAAGATCCGACAGGTCGAACAGCTCGCGCATATCGACCATGGCCTCGCCACCACCGTCGCGCAGGGGCTGGGCCTGCCGGCACCGGCCGAGGTGCCGGTCGCCGAGGTCGTGACCAGCCCGGCGCTGTCGCAGGTCGGTCGTGAGTGGCCGACCGACGGGCGGCAGATCGGTATCCTCGTCAGCGCCGACTCCGACGTGGCCGCTGTCGCGGAGATCCAGCAGGCCGTGTTCGGGGCCGGGATGGTGCCTCTGGTGATCGCCGCCACGGGCGGCACACTCGGCGGCGATGACCCGGACGCCGACGACGCCCCCAAGGTGACGATCTCGCGAACCTATCGGACACAGCGTTCGGTGGAGTTCGACGCCCTCGTCGTCGTCGACCTCCCCGCCGACCCGCACTCCGACATCCTCATCAGCGAGATGTACCGGCACAAGAAGGCCCTCGCCACCCTCGTCCCGATCGACCGGTACGGCGAGTTCGAGATCACCTCCTCCACCCCGGGAGTGGTCGAGGTCGGCGCGGCGGCGGACGTGCTCCCCGCGCTGACGCCACTGCTGGCCGCGCACCGGGCGTGGGACCGGCCGGACCCCGCGCGGGTCTGAGGGACGGTCTCCGACGGGCCGGTGCCCGGGGTAGCGTCGCCGACATGACGGACAGCGAACAGCACGGCTCGTCCCACGGCGATGCGAATCCCGGGTACCGGCTCGAGGCCCGGCGGGTCATCCCCGCTCCTCCGCAGGAGGTGTTCGCGGTGTTGTGCGATCCGGACGGGCACGTGGCGATCGACTCCTCCGGGATGCTCCAGTCGGCCGAGGGCGCGCAGGTCACCGCGGTCGACGATCGGTTCGTGGTCCACATGGACCGCGAGTCGCTCGGCGACTACGACCTCGGGCACTACGACGTCACCGTGATCATCACCCGCTTCGATCCCGGCGCGGAGATCGCCTGGACCATCGACGGCGCCATCGAGCCCCCGATCGGCCACACGTACGGGTACCGTCTCACCCCGGTCGACGCGGGTTCCGCCACCGAGGTCGTCAGCTACTACGACTGGTCCGAGGCGCACCCGGAGTGGCGCGACTCGGGTGTCCTGCCGGTGCTCGACGCGTCGGCGCTCAAAGCCACGCTCGGGATCCTCGAGCGGGCCGTCCGGAGGGGGTACGTCCGTGGCTGAGTCACGACCGAAGGAGATCTACGTCGAGCGTGGCGGCATGGAACTGCGCGCCGTCGACTCGGGACCGGCGGACGGCGAGCCGGTCGTTCTTCTGCACGGCTTCCCGCAGCGCGCCACCAGCTGGGACCGCGTCACGCCGCTGCTGCATGCCGACGGACTGCGGACGATCGCGCTCGACCAGCGCGGCTACTGCGCCTCCGCCCGGCCCCGCGGCCGGCGCGCGTACCGGATCTCGGAGCTGGTCGGCGACGTGATCGCGCTGCTCGACGCGGCCGGTCTGGCCGACGCCCACGTGGTGGGGCACGACTGGGGCGCCGCCGTCGCGTGGGGCCTCGCCGGCAACCACCCCGAGCGTGTCCGTTCGCTGACCGCGGTCTCGGTCCCGCACCCGGCGGCGTTCCTCAAGTCGATGGTGGTCTCCGACCAGCTGCTGCGGTCCTGGTACATGGGCTTCTTCCAACTGCCGCTGCTGCCGGAGCTGGTCCTCACCTCGTCCGGGCCGCTACCCGCCCGGGCACTGGCCGGGATGGGGATGACCCGGGACATGATCGAGCGCTACCGCGCGGAGATGGTCACCGACGGCGCCGTCCGCGGCGGCCTGGGCTGGTACCGGGCGCTGCCCTTCGCCTCGCCCCGAGGCGCGACCGCGCGGGTGCGGGTGCCCACGACCTTCGTGTGGAGCGACAACGACGCGGCACTCGGCCGCGGCGGCGCCGAACTCACCGAGCGGTACGTGGACGCCGACTACCGGTTCCTCGAGATGAACGGGGTCAGCCACTGGATCCCCGACGAGCGGCCCGTCGAGCTGGCGGAGACGATCGTCGCGCGGGCCCGCGACGCGGTCTAGGCGCGCGAGGGAGCCGGCAAGAGGGAGCCCGGACCTCGTTTCAGACAGCGTCCGCCCTGCCCGCGACGAACCGGACACATGAGGCGATCGAGGCATGCGCTACATCGCTGTCCGGGTAGATCAACGGCCAGGTGTGACCCTGATCCGCCAATATCTCCAGAGTGCAGCTGACGTTGTTTCTCGCCAGCGACTCGGCGAAATCCAGAGCATCTCCGGTCAAGGCCTCGTTCGTGCCCACCTGGATGAGAGTGGAAGGAAAGGCGGAGTGGTCCGCTAGGAGCGGCGACGCCAACGGTTCATCCTGGGGGGCACCCTGAAGGTAGTCCTCCCGCGCGGATTCGGCCGTCGCGCGCGAGAAGAAGACATCGCTTGAGGACTCGTAGTACGGCGAGATACACCGGAGGTCCAGCCACGGGGACATCAACATCAATCCCGCGGGCCCGCGCATTTCGCTCTTCCCGACGGTGGCAGCCACTGCGGCAGCCAGCCCCGCACCTGCGGAATCTCCGGCCAGGACCACCGGCCGACTCGTCATGGTGGCGAGTTCCCAGTACACCGCAACCGCGTCGTGAAGGCCGGCGGGAAACGGGCTTTCGGGCGCCAGGCGGTATCTCGGTAGGACGACCCTCGCGTTCGCGCCCGCCGCCAGCGCCGCCCCGTAGGCGTTGTATGCCTCCGGGCTGCCCATCCGGTATCCGCCACCGTGGAGATACAGGATGGTCACCGACCCTTCCGGGTTGAGGATCCGGCACTGGACGTCCGCGATCTCGGTGGTTTCGGACGAGACCTCTAGGCCCGGGGCGATCTGCGTCGGCGCGAACATCGCCCGACGTTCCTGAAGCTCCGGGGGCGCCGGGCGTCCCGGCCGCAGAGGGGGCAACCCGTCGTGGATCGTGTTCGGCATCAGGTCTCCCAGGTTGTCTTCTGAATGGGTCGGTCAAGTGTTCAGCGGCTGGACTAGACGCTCGGGGTGACGACTGGCGATCGTGCGCCGCAGCCCCTCCCGCCAGTCCACGGTGCAGGGCCCCGTTATCGACATACGCCGCGTCGTATCCGCGATCGAACCTCGCAGGGTTCCCTCGATCGGCTCCACCTCGACGGTCGCCTCGACCCCCATCAATTCGCCGGCGTATGCCGTCCACTCCTGGGCGCTGACCGGCTCGTCGCCACCCCAGTTCACGATGGTGGCCGGGATCGTCGCAGCCTCGAGCAGCGCGCTCACCTGCGCATTGATGTCGTCCTCGTAGATGGGGCTGTACATGCACGGATCCCACCGGGTGGTCACGGTCCGCCCCTCGGCCACGGCATCGGCATGCATGGCGGGAAGTCCGCCGTTCGGCCCGAACGAGGCGTTCATCCGCGCGATGGTGACCGGTAGGTCGAACGCCCGGGCGGCGAGCCTGGCGGTCGCCTCCTGACTGATCTTCGACACCGAGTACGTCGGAGCATGCGTGCTGTTGCACTCCCCCAGCGGCGACTGCTCGGTGAACACATACATCGGGTCGTCCTGCGGCCGGTACACCGAGTGCGTGGACATCACCAGCGCACCCTTCGCCTTGCGGCAGTGCCTGAGCAGCAGCCCGGTTCCCTCGGCGTTCGCCGTGATCGCGGCGTCGTAGTCCCAACCCGGTGACTGGTCGGCGGCCAGATGGACCACATAGGTGAAATCGTCCGGGACGTCGGTGAAGTCGCCTTCGCCGATATTGCACGCCACCGGGGTGATCCCCGCCTCTGACACCTGCTCACGGGATCCGGCCCGGCTGAAGCGCGCCAGCCCCCACACCTCGTTCCCCCCTGCCAGCAGTCTCGCGATGGGCAGGGCAATCTGACCGGTGACGCCGGTGACCAGAATCTTCTCGCCGTTCAACACCTACATCACCACAATTCGTCGGTGTACTTGTCGGTGCCGATCACCGTCGGGAGGAACGGCGAGGCGAACGTGACCGTGCCGGCGCCGGAACTCTCGATCTCCGAGGCGTAGTCGATGATCTGTTGCCAGCTCTGCACGGGATCGTCCTCCAGGAAACACATCTGCAGGATGCGCTCCGGCGTCCCGCCGTCGTTACCCATCTTCATCGGGACATTGTGATCGGCAGGCCACGGCTTGGCGCTCCAACTGCTCACCAGGTCCACGGCCCCCTTACCGACGAGCGTCTTCGCCGGGCCGGCGTCGATCTTCCGGATCGCCTCCGCCCGCGCGACTCCGTCAGCAGGCTCGATCATCACCACGACCAGACCGCCGTACCTGTGGTCGTGCGCCAACTCCAGCGGCACCCCGTCTTCCCGCGCGGACACCGTCGAATCCGGCAGGTACTGCCCGGTGTGAACGTGCTCTCGATCCGCGAATCCTCGTCCGGCTGAGTAGAGTTCCCCGACCTGCGTACGCGCCCAGGCCTCGGCCTCCTCCATCTCGGGCTCATGAACCCAGTAGATCGCGAGGTACGAGCCGTCGTCGGTCTTGGTGGCCACGGGGCCGGACTCAGGGAATCGAAGGTCCTTCAGGGCCTTGGTCGCGACCCACCGACTACCGGCAAACCAACCGGGGCCGATCATGCAGCCGGAGTAGCGATGATCACGCTCGTACCACCGGTTGTAGTCCACCTCGTGGCCACGGGTGGGATCCACCATCGTGAACAGTGCCTGGCCGAGTCGCACAGGGGTGAGTGCCATAGTCATCTCCTAGATCAGTTCATGGGTGGGCGGGTGGTCGTGGATTCTGTGACCACCCCGCCCTGTCGACGTGCTGCGACCGGAACGGCGCCACCGTCAGCGGGTTAGCGAGAGGCCCTCGAGCGAATCGCTCTCGCGCCACTGGCGGAGAATCTCGAAGTACTCGTAGCCGGGTCCGTAGAGCCCCCCGACGAGCGTGCTCCGCTTGTCGTCCAGTCGTCCCTCGTTGTTGTACTGACCCGGGGTACAGGTGCTGTTCCAGTCACGACGCATCTCCGCGTGCTCGGCGATCACCTCGCACCAACCGGCCTCCGCCTCCGCGGTCGGTTCGATGGCCCGGATCCCCTCGCGCGTGGCCCTGTCGACCATGTAGATCATGTGCCGGGCCTGGTGATCGATGAGGTTCGCGATATTCGACACCTGGGTGGACTGGGTGAACCCGAGGAAGAACAGGTTGGGGAAGTCCTTGCTGAGGAAACCGTGGAAGGTGCTGACCCCTTCAGCGAACTTCTCCGACAGGCGCCTGCCATTGCGGCCCGAGACGTCGTAGCCGGCCTTCTCTGTCCAGGTCTTGCCCAGCTGGAAACCAGTCGCATAGACGATGAGGTCGACCTCGCACTCACGTCCACCCACCACCACACCGCGCTCGGTGATCCGGTGAATCGGGGTCTCCGAGGTGTCGACGATCTCCACAGACTCCTTGTTGAACGTGGGGAGGAAATCGTCACTGAAGCCCGGGCGCTTGCACATCGTGCGGTAGTAGCTCTTCAGCTTCTCCGCCTTGTCCGGGTCGTCGACGATCGCGTCGACCCGATCGCGGAGCATCTCGTTCCACTCGTAGTCAGAACGCTCCATCGCGTCCATGAACTGCTCGACTGTCGGCTCCATGCCTCCGGCCTCGTAGATCGCGCCCATCTGATACTTGGCGAACTTGATCCAGCCGTCATCGATCGCACAATCGGTGGTCGCACGGTCCATCGCGCACTTATCGAACGACGCCCGACGCTCCTGGTACCAGCCCTCGGGTAGGTTCTTGAACCACTCCTCGTCGGTCGGCGCGTTCTCACGCGGCGCAATCTGCGTGGGAGTCCGTTGGAATACGACGAGCGATTCCGCGTGCTCGGCCAGCTGCGGGATGACCTGGACACCGGTCGCCCCTGTGCCGATTATGGCAACCCGCTTGTCACGGAGCTTGTCGAGCCCGCCGGTGATATCCCCGCCGGTGTAGTCGTAGTCCCACCGGCTCGTGTGGAAGCTGTGTCCCTTGAACGTCTCGATGCCGGGGATGCCGGGCAGCTGTGGGCGGCTGAAATGGCCGCTCTGGGTGGAGACGAACTTCGCCCGGAACTCATCTCCGCCGTCGGTGCGGACAGTCCACCGGGCGGACTGCTCGTCCCACTCCATCGACGTCACGCGGGTCTGGAACAGCGCCCTGTCGTAGAGGTCGAACTTCTCGGCCAGCTGCTGGCAGTAGGCGAAGATCTCGCTGCCCCTGACGTAACGCTCAGTGGGCATGTAGCCCGTCTCGTCGAGGTACGGGAGATAGACGTACGACTCTACGTCACAGCGAACTCCAGGGTATCGATTCCAGTACCAGGTGCCGCCGAAGTCGGCTGCCACGTCGAGGATCTTGAAGTCAGTGATCCCGACCTTGGTGAGCTCGATGCCGGCGCTCATGCCCATGAAGCCGGCGCCGACGATCAGCATGTCCACCTCCGCGGTCTCGGGCGGGGCGGTCCGGTTGGAGGTCGCATGGGGGTCGCGATCGAAGTCCGCGTACGTGCCGTCGAAGTTGACGGCCGTGTACGTGTCCGCGCCGGTGTTCGGCATGCGCTTGGCGCGCTCGGCTGCGTACTTGTCACGGAACGGTTCCAGGTCCTCCACCTTGCGCTGGGGTACCCAGAGATGCGGGTCTCGTGCGGTCATCGTGGGAGCACTCATCGTTGGTCCTTTGGTCGTGAGCGAGATCGCGGGCACGTCACCAGGGGGTGCCGGCGGGGATGTTCATGAGCTCGACCCGGTTTCCGTCCGGATCTGCGAGGAAGACATACTGGGCGGCCTCCGGCTGGCCGGCCCCGACACGGGTGTCGGGTACGAGGGTTCCGCCGAACCCGATGAGCTCGTCTGCAGCCGCATCAATGTCGTCAGCAAAGAACGACAGGTGGGTCATGCCCAGCTGGTTACGGCGCGTGGGCGGGACGCCGAACACTCCGGGCTGCTCGTAAGACAGCAACTCGAGCCGCAGACCATCTTTCTCGATGAAGGTCGAGGTGAGTTTGCACGGCGAGTCGACCTCGGGGATCTGCTCGTCGAGTTCGTATTCCATGATCTTCGTGAAGCCGAGACCGTCGCAGTAGAAGCGCAGGCTCCGGTCGCGGTCTGACACGCACAGTCCCACGTGCGAGCTGCGGAATTCGTGCAGCGTGGGCTGCCCGGGGTCAGACATGAGAGGTCCTTACCAGTTAGGGGGTGTCGGGGAGAGGGTGTGGCGGCTGATCAGCCGATGGCTACGGGGGCCACCGGGCTGGCCGTACCGCCTGTGATCTTCAGTGCACCGATGGTCAGGAGGAACTCGTAGCACTTGTCCTTGGACAGTTCTGCCAGGTCCAGGTGTTCGACCAGGTGAATTCCGTGATCGACCAGGAGGATGATGTGGACTCCCAGGTAGACGTTCTGGTCGAAAGGAATGGGCTCGATCGCAGCGTTGTCCGCACCGACGAGTGCGACGTCCTTCTCCGCGAGGTATTCCGCGGCCTCGAGCCCTATGCCGGGCTGCGGCAACATGTCTCCCTGGTTGACCAGGTAGTCCTCGAGCCAGCCGGTGCGGACGAGCGCTAAGTCGCCGGTCTGCAACTCGACGCCCTGGGCCTCGAGGGCCTCCCGGAGGTCGGCGGCGGTGACAACGTACCCGGGCTCAAGCTTGTCCAGGCCCTTCGCGGCGGCCACATCGATTAGGACGCCGCGTCCGGTGATGCCCCCGACTTTGTCGATGCTGCACTTGGCAGCTCCGGAGTACGGCGAGACCTCGTCGGCCGGGAAACCGTTGTAGATCTTGTTTTCCGCATAGACGTGGCACAGTGCGTCCATGTGGGTGGACGTGTGCGAGGGCATGATGAGCTGGTCTTCGTTAGCACCCACACCCGGCTCGCCTCCGTTTGCGCGCGCCATAGCCTCGTCCTCGTGGTTGATCATCGTCAACCGCTGCGGTATTCCCCGGTACTCGAAGTTCGGAACGCCGGAACGCTGGATCGGGATCGCCAGGCTGTAGGACTTCCCAGTCTTGGGCAGCTGGAGTGCGGCGAGTACCCGCTCTGGCGTCAGCAGGTTGAGGGCGCCGAGCTGGTCGTCGGTTCCCCACCGGCCCCAGTTCGACTTACGGGTGCTCAACATAGACTCCTCAGGTAAGTGCGCCTCGCATGTAGAGCGCAGAATTGATTCCGATCGATGCCGGGTCGATGACCATCGGGATCCGGCCCTTCCAATAGCCCGGCCGGCAGCAGGCCCGAAACGTGATCGAGCTCACTGTAGCCAACGGCTACCGTTGCGTCAATAGCGCGCGCCGATCGACTTCCCAGCCCGCGGCCACCCGGCGCGGCGCGCCGGCACGCCGACCGGCCCCAAGGCGGGCAGGCACGGACGAGGGGCTGGCAATTGACGCAGCCAATGGCTACAGTGATGCGCGTCACTACCTCAGTGACCGGTTCTCGGACAGCCAGACGTCGTCCTCGCCATCCCGGCGAACGCCACGGCCCACTGGCGCCCGACACCCGTCGAGCATTTCAGCAAGGGCTGCGACAACGCCGGCCGGCGCCCGGTCCGGCGCTGCCGGAACGCCCCCACTGCACGCGGATCACCAGAACAGGAAGGACCTCTTTGGATGCTCCGACACACGCGTCTTCCGCCCGGCCCCATAGCGGCGCCCACCGGCTGGAGAGAAGATTCTTCCCAGTTCAACAACCATTTCCACGGCGCCGATAGGGGAACGCCCCGATCAGGCCGGGGCAAGGACGAGGCGAGCACGCGCACGTGTGGGGACCACCGTTCCGGCCTCCGTGACCAACTCGTCCGACGCCACCGATCCGGCACGTCCACCACGGCCCAGGCGGCCTAGTACCCGGCCTGCGTGAGCACCAACGGCTCGGGCAATGATCTGCCCGATCGGCGTGCCCGGCGCCGACTCGGGATCGACCACGCACCTGGTTGACACTGTCAGCTGCGTTGAACGCGACGCCCGTCCGACCCCGCCCTCATCCCCACGGCCGGGGCCTTCTCCGCTCGTCGAACCTGCCCGATCGCAACCAGGTCCGGCAGCCACATCTCCACCTCGGCAGCGTCTGCGTTTCGTTGACGCTCACGACATCTATCCCGAGGTTCGCATTACTTCCCGCCATGACCCTCCCCACGGCGTGTGTCAACCCGATCACGCCCTCACACCACAAGGAATCTCCTCATGTCCGCTTCCGCGATCACGCCCTCACCATCACTGGTGCGTCGGGCGTCGCTCGCAGGCTTCTTCGGCACCACCGTCGAGGCCTACGACTTCATGGTCTTCACGTTCCTCATCGCTTACATGGGGCCAGTGTTCTTCCCGAGTGACAATCCGGCCACGAGTGTCCTCAGCTCGCTCGCCGTCCTCGGAACCGGCTTCCTCGCCCGGCCGATCGGCGGCATCTTCTTCGGCCGGGTCGGTGACCGCCTCGGTCGCAGATTCGCCCTGATCGTCACTATCGGCGGCATGGGTCTGGCCACGATACTGATGGGCATCCTGCCGACATTCGCCTCGGTCGGGATCCTCGCACCGGTCCTCCTGGTCCTGACCAGGCTGCTGCAGGGCTTTTTCGCCGGCGGCGAACAAATGGGATCGGCGACGTTCGTGACCGAGCACGCCACCGCCAGAAACTACGGCATCCTCAGCGCCATGACCCCGGTCGGGTTCGCCATGGGTGGCGTCCTTGCCCCGATGGTTGTCGCCCTGACCACCACCCTCTCGTCCGAGGAGACGATGGCCTCCTGGGCATGGCGCGTCCCGCTCATTGCCTCGCTCCCGCTCATGCTCTTCGTGCTCTACCTGCGCAACCGCCTGGAGGAGACCCCGGAATTCCAGGAGCTCTCGACCAAGCACGAGGTCCAGTCGTCGCCGGTGCGCTCGGTGGTCACCAACTACCCTGCAACGCTGCTGCGGGTGATCGCATTGAGCACATCCGTCCTCGCGATCGGATATGTGGTCCCGGCCTACATGCCCCTGTTCATGCAGCAAGAGGTCGGAATGGTCCCAGGCACCACTGCATGGATCGCCACCGCCGGCTCCGCCACAGCAGTGGTGATCGGCTTCGTCGTGGGATTCATGATCGATAGGACCGGCCGTCGCAACACCATGGTCTTCACCCTTGGCGTGCTCCTATTCGGGATGTTCCCGATCATGTGGGCGATCAAGGTCACCGGCGGCAACCTGTGGGTCGCCGCCCCCGGACACATGATCCTCGTCGCGATGGCCGGCGGGGCCGCTGTGCCTGTATACGCGACACTGACGTCGGCCTTCCCCGCCGCAGTCCGGTACACCGGCGCCGCGATCGGATTCGGCCTCGGCTCCGCGATCGGCGGCGGATTCGGCCCCTACCTCGCAGGCCAGTTCACTGCGCTGACGGGCAACTCCTACGCGGCGTCGGGGGTCGTCGCGGCCGCGGCCCTGCTGGGAATCATCGTGATCATCACCATGCCCAACAGCAACAGCAACGCAGCGCCGGAAGCCTACCGGATGACCGAAGATGACGACATACGCGACGTCCGGACCTCAGAAGAGGGTTCCGTAGCACTGTAGGTCCCCGCCTACCGGAGCCCACCCCGAGCCCCCGCTCACCAGGATTAAGGAGAGCGGGGGCTCAGCACCCCCAAAGCCAGACTCGCCGCCGTCCCCGATCACCCCTCCGGGACAAGACCGAGGTGCGCGATCCACCCCCGAGAAGAAGGGCAACACCATGGCTCCCTACCCCGAAACCGGGTCACTGCTCGTCGACGAGCTCGTCGATGCGGCAGACCACATCTCCACGGTCGTCGACCGTTTCAGACTGGCCGATCAGCACTTCGTAGTGCTCGGGGGAGGACGCGGAATCGGCCGACACACCTCGCATTCACTCGCCCAACTCGGCGCGCGGGTCACCGTCGTGGATGCAGATGGCCTGCGCGCGACCGCGGTCGCCGAGGAGATCGGTGCCGGCGCACTGGCAATCACAGTGGACGCCACGGACGATCAAGGGATCCGTGAGCTGGCGGCCGAGCTCGGACCGGTCGACGGTCTGGTGGACGTCATCGGAATGGCCGTTTACCGTCCGTTACTTGAGCTCTCCGACGACGACTGGGGCACCGCCCACGACCTCGTGTTGCGCCACGCCTGGCTCTCTATACGACACTTCGGCGCGATGATGTGCACTCGGGGCCGGGGTTCGTTGACGTTCGTCGCATCCGTCTCCGGAATCAGCACAGCACCGGGTCATGCTGCATACGGCACATACAAGGCCGCCCTCGCCTCGCTGGTGCGCACGGCCGCACTCGAACTGGGACCGTCCGGTGTCAGGGTCAATGCCGTCGCCCCGGGCAGCACGCTCACCCCACGCATGCGCGACGTCCTCGATGGCGCGCAGTTGGCCAATATCGCTGCCGCGGAACCTCTCCCGCGGCGGACGACCCCGTCCGACATCGCCGCCGGTATCTCGTTCCTCGCGAGCGACCTCGCCGCCGCCGTAACCGGGCAGGTCCTCGTCATGGACGAAGGCGCGACCATGACGTACCCATACCGGATGAACGGCGTCTCGAATCCGGAGCAACCGGGCGAGTAACGGGAAAGCCAGCAGAGAACGACGAGAGCCGCTGCCCTCCCGAAGGTAGGCAGCGGCTCTGACGTATCGCGGTGCCGCTGGGGCCTTGACGTCCCTACCGCGCCCTCGACGCCATGAGTGAGAATGCGGCGAGGTCGCCAGTCCCGGACCCACGGTCGTCGGCACCGTCAGTGCTGGACTCGTCGGCGCTGGTGAATATGAAGTCGGCCTCATCCGGGCGGGAGCACATCTGGTAATACTGCTCGCCGTTCCACGGGGCGTTCATCTGCATTCGCCCGAACTCGTTGACGTAGTAGTTCTTCTTCAACGCCGAGTTCTCCGACAGGTAGATCAACGTCTTGGCCTCCTCGTGGAGCCGGTCGTTGTAGTCGACGAATGCCTCGCGACGGATCTCCATGGACAACCGACCGTTCTCGAGCATCCCGACGATGCACTGTGCGATGTACCCGGTCCAGACCTCGAACCACACGGGTAGGCCAGCGCCACTGGCGACAGGCTGCGAGTTCGGCCCGTACAGCATGAACATGTTGGGGAATCCCGGGACGGTCATGCCGAGATGCGCCTGGGCGCCCTGCGCGGTCCAGACATCTTCCAAGTTCACGCCGCTGATGCCGCGGTACTCCGTGGGCCAGATGTACTTCTCGGTCTGGAACCCCACCGCGGCGATCACCAGATCCGCGGCGCGTTCGGCACCGTCCGTGGTGACGATCGAGGTCTCGGTCATCCGCTCGATGTCGGTACTGACCAGCGACACGTTGTCGCGGGTCAGCGACTTGTACCAGTTGTTGTCGACCACCGGACGCCGGGTCATCGGCGGGTAGTCCGGGATGAGTTGGTCGATAAGGTCCTGCCGGCCGTCGACCTGCACGCTGATGTACTGCTCGAGCATTCCGCGAAGCAGATCATTGCGCTCGCTTACGTCACCGCCGCCGGCGATCCACTTCTCGTCCGGCTGCAGCACGTTCGCGCGCATGTCGATCGTGCTCAGGCCCGAGACGTACTTGATCCAGTTCCAGTAGAACGGCATCTCACGGATCAACCACTGGAGTTCCTCGGAGATCGGTTCACCGTAGTGGGTCCGCGGCGAGATCCACTGTGGTGTCCGCTGGTACACGGTCACCGAATTCGCTGCCGCCGCGACCTTCGACAGTAGCTGCACGCCCGTTGATCCGTTGCCGATGATTGCGACATCTTTGCCCGCGTAATCGACGTCGTCGCACCACTCTGCGGTGTGGACGATCCGGCCCGTGTACTCGGTGACGCCGTCGACGACCAGTTCGCGGGGTGTGGCGAACACACCGCTCGCCGCAATCACCACATTCACCTCGACGGATTCCACCGCGTCCTCACCGTGGACCGACAGCGTCCAGCGTTGAGAGGTGTCGTCATACGTCGCCTCGCGGACGTCCCGGCCGAAGCGGATGTGCTGGTGGACCCCGTATTTCTTGGCCACGTGGTCGATGTACCTGCGGACGTCACCCTGGGGAGCGAAGTACTCGGTCCACGGGTACTTCTTCATGAATGAGAACTCGTAGGTGAAGCTGATCGTGTCAACTCGCACGTCTGGGTAGGTGTTGATGCTCCACACGCCCCCCACCTCGGCGCGACGCTCGAAAATGGTGAAGGGGATCCCGAGCTGGGCCAGCTGCACGCCCATCGCGATTCCGGCGAAGCCGGCACCCACGATCGCCACGTGGTACCCCTCGGGGACAACTTTGCCGTTGGTCCACTCGGCCTGGAACGGCATGTCCGAGAACGCGGGGATGCGGTGCCGCATGATCAGATCGTCCGGAGCGAGCTCTCGGGCCTCCGCCATCTGCAGGAGCTCGACGATCTCGTCCTCGTCCGGGATCGGCAGCGCGACTTCATCAGGAGCGGTGAGCAAGAAGTCGACCGCCTTCTTCCTGATCAGTACGGCGTCCGCCTCGGTGAACGTCACGATGTCGGCGACCGGGCCGAACTCCCTGGTGGGCGTGATCTCCGCGATCTCCGGGTCACCGGTCGCCTGGTAGAGCGCCATCCGGAGCGCGTTCAGGTCAGCGTGCTCCACCGCTCGTTCTATGTAGCTACGTCCTTGCATGGGTCATCCAACTCTCATGGGTAAGAAAGGTCTGCGTCCCCGGCGGATCACATGGCGGGCACGCCGGTTGCGGCATAGCGCTTGATGACCGTCTCGCGAAGGCTCTGCTTTCGGATCTTCATCGTGGGCGTCTTGGGCATCGCGTCGACGACGACGACGTCCTGCGGAAATTTCGCCGGCGACAGCCCCGCGTCGCGGCAGAACTCGCGCAGCTTTTCGACCGAGATGGGACCGGCCCCGTCGACCGTCTGGATGACAGCGCAGATCCGCTCGCCGGATTGCTCGTCGGGCAGGCCGATCACGGCGATGTCCACGACGTCGGGGGACTTGGAGAGGACGGCCTCGATCTCCGACGGGCTGATCGATTCGCCCTTGCGGATGATCAGGTCCTTCTCGCGACCGACGAGGACCAGGTGACCGTCCGGCTCGATCCGCCCCACGTCACCGGTGAACATCCACCCCTGCTCGTCAAACGGTGTGATGTCCTCGCCGTCGGCGCGGTAGTAGTTGAACAGCATCGTCCCGCGGAGCCACACTCGACCAGCTTCACCGTCCGGGAGCACCACGTCGTCCTCGTCACGGATCTGCAGTTCACAGCCCAAGACCGGACGGCCCTCGGTCTCGGCGAGCTGCTCGTCTGTGTCGTCGAAACGCGCCGACGTGATCGTGGGGCACTCGGTCATCCCGTAGGCGTGCAGGATGGGCACCCCGACCTCCGCCCGGAACTCGCGGAACAGGCTCGCCGGCATCGGCGCGCCGCCGCCGGCGACCAGGCGCAGGGTCGGGACCACGGGGCTTCCCGGGTTCTTCCGCTGCTCGGCCAGCAGCAGCGCGTAGTGCGGGGTCGACCCGCCGGTCGCGGTGACCCCTTCTCGGCGCATCAGCTCAACCGCGGCCACGGGCTCGTAGGCCTCCATGACCACCAGCGCCATACCGGTGGCGAGGGAAGCGATCAGCATGTCCGGCCCCCCGATGTGTGCGTACGGGAAGAAGATCGTGCCGACGTCGTCGGCCCGGTACCCGACCGCGTCGGCCAGGGCCACGCCACCGGCGATCAGCGTGTCGTCCGTGTGACACACCCCCTTGGGCGCCGAAGTGGTGCCGGAGGTGGTGTAGATCCAGCGGATCTCCTCGCCGGCCGGGGGTGCGGGCGGTAGCGCATCCGGGTCTCCGTCGGGGAGCCTGCCGTCGACGACCAGCGCGCGCAGCGCACCCTCGCTCGCCCGACTGAGCTCCTCCGCCATCGCAGCGTGGTCGAAACCCCGGAACTCACCGACCGTGATGATCCACTCCGAACGGCACTGCTCGAGCATGTGCGCGACCTCGCGGCCGCGGTAGAGCGAGATGATCGGGTTCTGGACCGCCCCGAGTCGGCACAGCGCCATGCTGAGCACGATCGTGTCGATACTCGTCGGCAACTGCCAGCTGACCGTTGACCCCGGTCCGATCCCCAGGCCCAGCAGGCCGGCGGCGACACGCTCGGCCGAGGAGACGACCTCCGCGAACGTCAGCCGACGCCCGTGCTCATCCACAACAGCGGTGGCCTCCCCGCTCATGGCGGCCCGGCGGCTGAGGTAGTCCCAGATCGAGGTGACGGTGTCCGGCTGGATCGTGATGTTCACGAGCGCTCCCCCTCACCGGTCTTCGCCGACGGGATCGGATCGGGGGTCAGCAGCGGATACCCGGTCCTCAGGAGCGCGTTCGCGTGGCCCTGCCAGTGAATGTCGAACGCGGCCTGCATCGCGGCCTGCTGCCCCATCACATCGAGGGTGTGGTTGACGGCGCGTTTCGCAGTGGCCAGTCCCCATCCGTCCATCCCGGCGATCTCGTGGGCCAGACTCATCGTCTGCTCGTCGAGTTCGGCAACGGGGACCACGCGGTTGACCATCCCCACGTCCAGCGCCTCCTCGGCGGTGACCGGTCGGGCGGTGAACAGCATCTCCTTGGCCCGACGGGCCCCGAGCTCCCACGTATGCGCGTGGTACTCGACGCCGCCCACCCCGAACCTCACCACGGGGTCGCTGAAGTACGCGTTGTCCGCGGCGACGATCAGATCGCACGGCCAGATCACGTTGAGCGCGCCGGCGACGCACGCGCCCTGTACCGAGGCGATCGACGGCTTGGGGACATCCCGCCAACGCCGCGAGAAGCCGAGGTAGTGCTCGGTCTCCCACACATAGGCGCTCTCCAGGGCGGTCTTGCCCTCCTGGAAGTAGCCCTCCGCCGGGGTCTTGAGGTCGTGACCGGCCGAGAAATTATCGCCGTTCGCACGCACCACGATCACCTTGACGGCGTCGTCGGCCGCCGCTTCCCGCCACCTCTGATCGAGATCTTGGAGCAGCGAGGCGTCCTGCGCATTGTGCTTGTCGGGACGATCAAGGCTGATCACCGCGACGTCGTCGTCGACCTTGTAATCGATGTAACTCATCGGCCTACTCCTGCGTAGATGTGACCCAGGGCGGCAGTGACGTCTCTGTCATTGCGGCTCGACGGGCCGAAGTCGTATTGCCACCTCTTGGCGGCATCGGTGAACAGGTGGACGTCGGACTCGACCATGTAGCCGATACCGGCGTGGACCTCGTGGGAGCTGTGGACCATCGTCCAGGCGGCCTCGGCCGCCTGCCGACGGAGCAACCCGGCGTGTGGCTGCGGATCGATCCCGGCGTCGAGGACCGCGGCCACCGACCGGGCGTGCGCCCCGGTGAGATGCGCAGCGATGGCCAGGTCCGTACACAGGTACTGCACCGCCTGGAATCGGCCGATCGGGCCACCGAACTGGTGTCGCTGGTTCGCGTACAGGACCGTCATGTCAAGCAGTCGCAGTCCGGCACCGTGCACCTGGGCCGCCCGCAGGACCGACGCACGCAACCCGGCGGTCTCCACGGCGTCCTCGGCGGTGCCCCCACGCGCCAGCACGTCGACATCGGCGACGGGCACGTTGTCGAACGTCACCGCGAACATCGGGTGACCACCCAGGTTGGCCATCTCCTCGACGGTGACCTGCGGGCCCGGGGGCACCAACGCCAGGACACTCTCACCGGCCCCGGCACCGTCGCCTCCTGTGGCGTGCACCATGAACCGGTCCGCGAACGCGGCGTGGTCGATCCCCTTCGCGACCCCGTTGAGAACACCGTCGGAGTACGTCAACGTCGAGCCCCACGAGGCGGACGGGAACACGGGAACCATGGCTGCCGCGCCGGAGGCGATCCCGTCGGCCAGCCCGCGGGCGGCCTCGGATCCGACCGCCAGTGCCGCGTCGCGCGTCATCGTCAACTCCAGCAACGGCGTGGCTGCCAGAGCCCGCCCCATCTCCACGAAGATCGCCGCGATGGTACCCAGCGACGCACTGTCCGGGTCCTGGCCCGACGGGTCGCCGAGCCCCAGCCACCCCAACTCCGCGAACTGCGCCACCTGCTCGGCGAGCGCCACGCCATTGGAGCGGTCTTCGAGCGGCGAATAGCGCGCGAACACCGAGCGACTCACTTCTGCGAGGACGTCGAAGTCCTCACCCCATGCCAGTTCCATGTCTTCTCCTAACGCGGCAGGCCCAGGCCCCGCGTGGCGAGGACCATCCGCTTGAGTTGGGTCGTGCCGCCGGCGTGATTCGCGAACGACTGTCGGTACCAGGCCTCTGGCCTGCCGCCCAGCGGGGCGTGCGACGAAGCCGGGCGCAACTGGCTGGTGGGGCCGAGCACACGGTCGAAGACCTGCGCGAACACCGGCTCGTATTCCTTGGCGACGACCTGCTGGACGCCACCGCCCCATGGGGTCTGGCGCCCCTTCGCGGCGTCGCCGATGATCTCGTACGCCAGCAACCGCTGTGTCTGGACCATGTCGGCGAGTTTCGCCAGGTCGGCCTGAACAGCGGGGTCGTCGAGCTTGCCGGGGATGTCGCGGCAGTGCTCGACGAGCGCCTCGAGCCGTGACTCCTGCATCGCGTAGATCGGCTCCACGGTTCCGGACGCATAGAACGCCCGCATGATGTACTGCCAGCCTCTGCCCTCCTCACCGATGAGGGCCTTGCCAGGCACCCGGACGCCGTTCAGGTGCGTGCTCGACTGGACGCCGCCGCCATAGTTCCGCATCGGGTGGAGCGTGACGCCAGGGGAACGAAGGTCGACGACGAAGATACTGATGGCCCCGCTGGCCCCGGTTCCTGATCCGGTGCGGGCGGCCACGTACAGCACATCGGACATCGGCCCCCATGAGGTGAAGGCCTTCTCTCCGGTGATCACCCAGTCGTCGCCGTCGCGAACGGCCCTCGTCCGGAGAGACCCCAGGTCACTGCCGGACTCGGGCTCGGTGAGTCCCTCCGCCCACAGGGTCCGCATGTTCGCGATCTCCGGGAGGAGCTCCCGCTTCTGCTCCTCGGTCCCGCCGACAAGGATGGTGCCCGCCGCGAGGAAGATACCGACGGAGTTGATCATCGGCGCATCGGCCGCGTACAGCTCCTCCAGAAAAATCTGGTTCGCGATCGGGGGCAGTCCCTTGCCGCCATACTCCTTCGGCCAGGTCAGGCCGATCCAGCCCTTCTCCGCGACCTTCTTGCTGAACTCGACCGCGATCGCCCACTGCTCGGGCTCGTCGTCGAATTCGGGATTGAAGGCCTTCTCCGGGGGCAGTTCCGCTGCGAGGAACTCACGGATTTCAGCCCGCCAGGCTTCGTGCTCTGCGGCCAGTTCGAGCCTCATCAGCCGTTCACCACCGAGTTCTCGACGGGAGCGGTGGCTGCCGTGTCGGTATTAACGGCGGCCGCGTCCGTGCCAGCGTTCTGTTCAGCGTCGCCGTGCCCGAGGTGGCCCTCGGGGTAGAAGCGCTTCGCCCACCGGCGGATGTCACGGAAGCCCGCGGCCTCGGCGGTGGCCAAGCCCGGGGGCTCGGTGTAGCGCTGGTGCTCCCAGATAGCAATATCAGCCCTGAGCTGCGAGACCGCGTTGGCCTGCCGCTTGGCGACGCGTCGGTCGTCCTCGCCGGACTCCTTGCTCGGCCAGGCGGAGAACCGCAGGATGGAGGTCTCGTCGTCCACGGGGGTCACCGCGGTCAGCGAGCAGATCGCGCCGACCCCGTAAGCATAGGAGAATCCGAGGCTGATCCCGACCAGCGAGGCCTTAGTCCGTCCCTCGACCTCCTCGGTCCCACCGTCTGCGCTGCGGCGCTTGAAGTTGAGCGCGAGCTCGGTGTTGAAGTCGTTCTCGCCGAACTCGCGCCGGACAACGGTGGGGATCTCATCTGCGCGATGAACGAACTTGAAGTGCGCAAAGTCGACACCGTTCTCCGCCGCGTACTGCGGATGAATGGGGAGAGCGGCCGTCTCGAACTTGCCGGCCTCGCCGAGCTCGTGGAAGTTGTCGGCTGATCCCGCCTCCTCGAACAACTCGAAGACACTGGGCACGTCGAAGTACGGCTCCCGCCCCTCGACGTCGTGCCAGATGTACATGACCCCGTCCCGCTCGGCGGTGGTCCAGGTCCCGATCCTGCGGACCCGATTGGTGCGGTCCTGGTAGGGAATGCAGGTATTGCGCCCCTCCGGACTCCACTCCCAACCGTGGAACGGGCACTTGATGTCCTCGCCGACAACCGTTCCGCCGTACCCCAGGTTGGCGCCGAGGTGCTCGCAGTACGCGTTGAGGACCACGAGCCGGCCGGTCGAGGATCGGTACGCCACCAGGTCCTGGCCGAAGTACTTCATGGGTTTGACGTCCCCAACCCGAACCTCTTCGGACCAGCCGATCTGGAACCACCCGGTGGGCTTCATGGACAAGGCCATTCGCGACATTTCATCCTCCTGAACGATCTCGACAGCCACCCGTGTGCGCCCTCGGTTCGCGCTCGGCAAGGGGTGCGTCGGACGGTGCCCGGGGAAGCACTCCAGGGCACCCCGTGGACTCCTGGGAGCCAGAGCCGAAATCAGGGTTCGCGATCGGACCCGGCGCAGTGACTAGCATCACTGTAGCCACTGGCCACCCTCACGTCAACATCGAATCCCGTCGGCCTGTCCGGCGCCGATCAGGCGCCCCGACACGCCGCCTGAGTCCCACCAGTCAAACCGGTTGACACCACACCGGCCAGCCGCGGAATCCGCGCTCGGACTCGCCTCCTCCACGTAAAACTCGCGCCAACTGTGATTGACGCCACTGAGGCCGAGGGCTACAGTGGCGAGCGCCACACATGGTAGCGGCCAGGTTCACGCCAGATTCCCCGTCTCCCCACTGAGGGTCGACGTGACCCTCGCCAGACCCCGGCCGCTCCAGGCCACAACCCCGGGTTCAGCGTGCGTCAACTTGGCATTCTCCGCTCCGAGGCCAGTCCCGGTCCCCCTTCGCGGGCGAACCGGGCGATGTGGCCGGAACACCGGCACCTGTCCACGACGCACACGACCGTCCCTGCAGAAGGCAGCACCGAATGAGCAATCTGTTCGACCCGTACCGGCTCGGTGGGATAAAGCTCCGCAACCGGATCGCGATGGCCCCCATGACCCGGGCACGAAGCCTGGACACGAACCCCAACCAGACGATGGCGGAGTACTACCGGCAGCGAGCCTCCGCGGGCCTCATAGTCACCGAGGGCACCCCCATCTCCTCGGAGGCACAGGGCTACGTCTTTGTCCCCGGGATCTTCACCGATGAACAGATCTCGGGCTGGAAAACGGTCACCGATGCGGTGCACGGGGAGGGCGGCCACATATTCTGCCAGCTCTGGCACGTCGGGCGACTGTCCCACGTGTCGATCCAGGAGGACGGGCAGGCACCTGTCAGCTCCGGAGAAAAGGCAGCCGAAGGGTGCATGACCTTCGCGTACACCGATGACGGCGAGGTCGGGTTCATCAACGTTAGCGCGCCACGACCCCTGTCCACTGAGGAGGTCGCCCGGGTGCACGGGGACTTCGCCGCCGCCGCAGCGAGCGCGCTCAGCGCCGGATTCGACGGCGTGGAACTCCACGGCGCCAACGGGTACCTGTTCGAGCAGTTCCTCAACCCGGCGACCAACAACCGGACGGACAGGTACGGCGGGTCCTTGACCAATCGGTGCCGGTTCCTGCTCGAGGCGGTCGACCGGGTCATCGCCGAGGTCGGCCCGAACTGCGTCGGCATCCGGCTCTCCCCGTTCAGCGACTTGTTCGACATGCCCGCATACCCGGAGGCCCGGGACACCTACCTGCACCTGGCGTCCGAACTGTCCGACCGCGGCATCGCATATACCCATCTCATCGACCAGAACCGAGACGGCGGCCGGCTCCTGGACCCGGACTTCCTCACCGAGTTCCGAGGCCTTTTCACGGGGACGATCCTGCTGGCCGGCGCTATCAGCAAGGACATCGCCGACGATCTCGTGGGCCGGGGCCTGATCGACATGCCGGCGTTCGGTCAGCCGTTCATCTCCAACCCGGACCTCGTCGATCGGCTCCGGAACGATTGGCCGCTCACCGAACCCGACCCGGCCACCTACTACGGCGGAGGCGGGCCCGAGGGATACATCGACTACCCGCGGTTCGACCCGGCCACCGTGTGAGGCACACAGGCACGACCCCTGCTCACGCCCACCCTGCTCTTCGAGATCTTCGACCCTTCAACGAAAGGAATCCCACGCCCGACCTCGCCATCCCGACTTACGACCCCGCCACGACCATCCGCTCGGTGGAAGTGACGATCGACGCCCCGCCCGAGGTGGTGTGGGACGTACTCACCGACATGGACAACTACGGAGACTGGAACCCGTTCTGCCTCGAGGCGCGGTCGACGCTCGAGATGGGCGCTCCTGTCGACATGGTCCTCGCTGATTACACCGGCAACGGGGGAACCTCCCTCAACACCGAGTATGTGTGCGCATTCGTCCCCAACCAGCTGCTGTCCTGGGAGCTCCGAGCCACAGACGACGACCCCAAGGCGGCGCGCCGAGACCAGGTGCTCGAGCGGCTCGAGGGCGGGAAGACCCTGTACTACTCGACCGATGCCTTCCTGGGTGTCGAGGCTCACCAGATCATGGCCGACTCCGGAGCATGGGTGAAGCGTGCCTTTGACGAGACCGCCCTGGCCCTCAGGACGCACTGCGAGAAGCTCGCCGCCGAGGCCCGGGTCAGCCAGAGCGACTGACGGCGACAAGGGCCGGTCCCGAGAGGGACCGGCCCTGCCCAGCGGCAGATCACCAGGTCAGCTGCGGATCACTCAGGCCGCTGCCAGACAGGTACCCCGCAGTTGACGCTGCGTGGTGCGAGCAGGTGGTCGTCACGCGCCGCTTGATGAGCCACGTTCCGTCAACCCGGACGTAGGCCACGTCGTAGTAGCCCATCATGTCCACGCGGGGGGCGCCGGGTTCGCCGGGCCACACTCCCCGGTACTCCAGGTGGATGCGAGACGTTGCCCGGTCACCGTCGATAGTGATCTGGGGAAGATGAAAGAGGTGGAGCCCGTCGAACGGCGCCTCGTCGCAGAACGCCTTCAATGCCGCCCGACCACTCACGTATGTCCCCCCGGGCTCTCGCGCTCGATAGATCCCGTCCTCGACGAACAATTGACTCCAGGCAGCCCCTTCATGATTATCGAAAAAGCGAGTGTACCTGCCCTCTAATTCGAGTATCTCAGTCCTATTTTCCAGGACGCTCAATCGCGCTTCAATATCGGTTGACATGCCATGATTCTACAATCTGGGCGTTTTGCCTCGGCCCATTCGACCGATCTAAATCCACGGTTTGCGCAAGGTAATCAATTGACCATTGCCACGACTTTCCGGTGGCCGGGCCAGCGCTGAGTCGTGACGCCGCCATTTCCGAGACCAGCCGGGATCTGCCAGTTCTGCGACGCGATTCTCACCTCGAGACCTGACCACGGCGCCGTTGAGAGGTACCTTCGCCGCCGATCCTCGGAACTGGGTAGTGTCTAGGGGAAGCCAGTGGCCTCACTTCGAGTGGGTTCCTGTCCGTATTGCCCAAAGGTGACGCTGGGGCCGAGCATTTTTCCCGGAACGCACTTGGAGGTTTCTACCTAATGTCGATATCGAGTGCCGACGCCGCTGCCTCGGGTGAGGCGTGGACTACTCCTAAGGTGTCCGAATTCTTGGGAATCAGCCGACAGGCGATCAACAAGCGCGTCCAGAATAAAAAAATGCTCGGCTATCCTGGCGGTGGGAAAACACGGTTCCCGACGTGGCAATTCGACGTGGAGAACTCTGCTGTCCGTCCGGAGATAGCCGAGTTTCTGGAATCATTCGATGAGTCGATCCCTGCCGACGTGATCGCGCGGTGGTCCATCACCCCCCAGCCCGACACCGAACGGGTTCCGGCCGAACTCCTCCTCAACCCCGCCCGCAAGGACGAAGCCCTCGCACTGGCGCGCTCGTGCCGCCGGGACATCGCGGACGACCTGGACGACGTGGACAGGACTCCAGCCGCTCCGGAGCCCTCGGGCAACCGCCGGAATGTAGCCGACTGGACCCCGACCAGCGAGGAGGGGAACGGAGCAGAACAGGCGATTCTCGTGGCCGCGGCGGATCTCTTCGCCCGCAAGGGGCCGGCCAAGGTGTCCCTGCGGGAAGTGGCCGCGGCCGCAGGCGTGTCCTACGGTCTGATCCACCGGTTCTACCGGACCAAGGAGAATCTTCTCGTGGCCGTGATGAGCCTCCTGGTGAACTACGGTGGCGAACGCCTGACCAGTGAGAGCAACGCCTACGCCGCCATCGAGAATTCGTTCGGCGCCGACCTCGACTCGGGCCAGTTCGGTCGGATGTTGACGTGGGCCGTGTTCGAGGGGACAGAACCGAAACGACTCCTCGGTGGGGTCCGCTCTCGCGGATACCGCGCCCAGATCGAGGACCTCTGGGAAAACCCGGCGGAACCCCAGGTCAGGGACACTTTCGACTCGAATGTTCTGGCCTCGTTGATCGCGCTCGTCGGCTCGGTGTGGGAGCTGTACGAACCGTACTTCGCCGAGCTCGCAGACATGCCCGACCGCAGTCCCCAAGATGTCCGCGACGAGGTCACCGACATGCTCAAGGTGCTGCTTTACGCCACGCGCCCGAATCGGTAACCGATCCGGGCGCGTGTGCTGCCAGCCTCGTGGAGGAGCATGTCGGGGAATTCTCAGGACGACATGAGGAGGACGCCCCGGTCCAGCTTGCCGGCGCGGGCGTCGTCGAACATCGCAGAGTAGTTCTCGAACTCATACGTCTTGGTGACCAGTTCGTCGAGGAGGAGGTCGCCGTTCCGGTACAGGTCGATGTACCTGGGGATATCAGCCCCGGGCCGGGAGGAACCGTAGCGGCACCCGAGCACTGAGCGGTCCATGTAAAACGTGGAGGCGGGTACCGATAGTTTCGTCTCCGGGCCGGCCACGCCGAGCATGATCATCTGGCCACCCCAGCCCACCATTTCCATCGCCTGGCTCGTGATTGCCTCACCACCCACGCAGTCAAAGACGTGATCAGCGCCGCTGCCCGTGACCTCGAGTACCGCCACTACGGTATCGACGTTCCCGGCTAGGACGAAGTGGGTCGCACCAAAGGCCCTGGCCTTCTTCTCTTTGTCCGAGTTGGTGTCGATGGAGATGATCGTCGTGGCCCCGGCGACCTTCGCCGCCTGGATGACGTTGAGTCCGATTCCGCCGGCTCCGATCACCACAACTGTGTCGCCCGGGACGACACGCGCGCGATTGAGCACTGCTCCGGCTCCGGTGAGGACCGCGCAGCCGATGAGGCAGGCGGTCGTCATGGACACTTCCTTCGGGATCGGGATCGCCTGACCGGCCTGAACGATGATCTGTTCGCTGAATGTCGAGAGGGTCGCGAAGTTGTGAACCGGCTTCCCCTCGAGATCGAACGGGGTCGCCGTCTTCCCGAAGGACTCCCGGCACATGGTCGGGCGGCCCGACGTGCACTGCGCGCACCGCCCGCAGGTGGCAAGGGTGGACAAGACCACGTGGTCGCCGACGACGGGGCTGCTCACACCCGGACCGACCTCCTCAATGACGCCCGCGCCCTCGTGTCCGAGAATGACCGGGACCGGGAACGGGATCTTCCCGTTGATCACGCTCAGGTCGCTCTGGCACAGGCCACTGGCGACGATCCGGACGCGGACCTCACCCGGACGGAGATCACGGAGAGTGACCCCGTCGACCAGCTTGTTCTCCGTGCCGTCGTAAATGATTGCTCTCATTGGAACCCTTACTTTAGAAATCCTGGATTGGCTCTTGAAATATGGATCGCCTGGGGAATCTGAGACCGGGCCCCGGATCAGAACTCGATCTCGATCGGCCCGGCGTCGGGTCTCGACTGGCAGCCGAGGATGAAGCCATCCGCGACATCCACGGGGTCGAGGATCTCCGAGTTCGCCATGGTGACCTGGCCGGCCACAATCGTGCAGGCGCAGGAACCGCATTCACCGGAGCGACACTGGAACGGGACGTCGACGCCGCGGTCGAGGAGGACGTCGACGAGCGTCTGTCCAACCGGCCAGTCGAAGCGGTGTGACTGGGCGTCCAGGTGGACGACGGTCTCGACCGTCGGCTCTGACGGGTCGTTGGTAACCGGTGCCACCACACCGAACGGGTCCCCGGTCAGCGAGAGGAACACCTCACGGTGGTGACGGTCGGCCGGCATTCCGGCGATTCTGAGCGCATCCCCGACCAGGTCCATGAAGGGGGCCGGTCCGCAGACGAAGGCTTCCGACGCGTGGTGCGTTCTCGCCAGTTCCACCAGGGAGTCCGGGGTGACGAGACCCTGCTGGTCATCGAGATGGTGCTGCACCGTCAACCGGTCCGGGTACCGGTCCGCCAGGGCGGCCAGTTCGTCCCGGAAGATGGTCGATTCCACGTCACGGTTGGCGTAGAACAGCTCCACCTTTCGGGTTGTGCGTGTCAACGCGGTCTTGAGAATCGACATGACCGGCGTGATTCCGCTTCCCGCGGCGAACAGGAGGAGATCGTGAGCGAACCCGTCCGGGGTGAACCGACCCGACGGTGCAATGACGTGGACAGTGCTGCCGGACACCACGTTGTCGCACATCCAGTTCGAGCCGTAGCCGCCTGCGGTCCGCTTGACCGTGACCTTCAGCCCGTCGTCGATTCCCGGGGCGCTCGACAGCGAGTATGACCGTGCGACGTACCCGGTCTGATCGCTGGGGATCCGGAAGGTGAGGAACTGCCCGGGCAGATAGGTGAACCGCTCCCGGAGATCGTCGGTCACCTTCATGACGATTGACCTGGCGTCCGGGGTCTCGTCGATGACGTCGATCACCTCCAGCTGAAAGCCCGGGCCCTCTCCCTCACCGAGCCCGGTACCCATCCCCACGGCCGAATCAGCCGTCATCGTGCGCTCGCCTCCAACCCCAGCTGTTCGAAACCTGCGTATCCCGACTCGGCTACCTCGTTGGCCAGTTCCGAGTACCGCTTGAATCCGCCGACGTACATCAGCAGCTGCCTGGGCTTACCGGGGATGTTCGCGCCGGTGTACCAGGAGTCGGTCTTCGTGTGCATCGTGCGTGCGGCCACCGTGTTCGACTCCGCCGACCACTCGTCCTCGAGATCGGTTGTCGCGCTGAAACGGGAGATCTGCTGGGCGTCCATCTGGTCGATGGCGCGCAGGATCCAGTTGACCTGCCACTCGCCCGTGGTGATCATCTGCGCTTGGACCGAAGGGCTACCCGGCCCGTGCACCATGAACAAGTTGGGGAATCCCGCGGTCATCAGCCCGAACACCGCCCGGGGCCCGTTCTTCCACCGGTCAGCAAGACGCACTCCGCCGACTCCAACGGGATTCATCCTGAGCATCGAGCCGGTCATGGCGTCGAAGCCGGTGGCGAAGATGATCACATCGAGATCGAACTCGGCGCTGCTCGTTCGTAGTCCTGTGGGGGTGACCTCGGCGATCGGATCGGTCTTCACATCAACTAGATCGACATTGTCCCGGTTGTAGGTTTCGAAGTAGCCGGAGTCCTGGCAGATGCGCTTACCGCCGATCGGGTAGGTCTTCGGACAGAGCATTTCAGCTGTGGCCGGATCGATGACCGTCGCACGAATCTTGTTGCGGACGAACTCGGCCAGGATCTCGTTGGCCGCCGGATCGGACGAGGTATCGGTGAAGGTCCGGATGAATTCGAGCCCCTTGCGTCCGTTCCAGGCCCGCTCCATCACCTCTTCCCGCTCCTCGACGGTGTAGTCGAAAATCGACCGCGGCTCATCGATGTGGTCCATCAGTGTCGCGCCGTACGTCTGGAGAGCCGCAGCACGCCGCTGTGTGTACTCGGCTTTCCAGCTCCGCTCGTGTTCCGGGTCCAGAGGCCGGTTGAAGGAGGGGAGGCTGTAGTTCGGGGTCCGCTGGAAGACCGTGAGGTGCTCGGCAACTGCCGCGACCTCCGGGATAACCTGAATTCCTGTGGACCCGGTGCCCACCACTCCGACCCGCTTACCGGCGAGTTCAACGCCCCCCTCGGGCCACCGCGAGGTGTGATACGCCTGGCCGCGGAAAGTCTCCAGGCCGGGCCAGTCGGGAACATTGGAGACATCGAGACTTCCTGTGGCGGCAATGACGAACCGCGCGGTGAAGACATGCCCGGCCGCCGTGCCCAGGCTCCAGCTATCTGTCGACTCGTCGAATTCCAACCTGTCCACCACGGTGTCGAAACGGATGTCCTCGCGGATTCCGAACCGATCGGCGACATGGTTGGCATACGCTTCCAGCTCGGGCTGAGGAGCGAAATGCTCCGACCACGACCACTCCTGCTGGAGATCCTCGTCGAAGGAGTACGAGTACTGCACACTCTCGATGTCCACACGTGCGCCCGGGTAGCGGTTCCAGTACCAGGTGCCTCCCACACCGTCTCCGGCCTCGAGGCACACGACCTTCCGACCCTGTTGCCGTAGGCGGTGTAGCGCGTACATCCCGCTGAATCCGGCGCCGATTACAACGACATCGAAGTGCTCGGCGACACCGTTGTTCGGAGTCGAAGTGGTCATGATCCTCCAGGGTTCAGCCCGCTCTGGATCGCGGGAATACAGGTAATGCGACAGGAAGTGCTCGACGTGACGTCCGCTACCCGAGAAGGGAACCGCCGTCCGCGATGAGGTCTGTCCCGTTCACGAACGAGGACTCATCCGAGGCGAGAAAGACCACCGCGTTGGCGGTTTCACTGGGGTCTGCCTGACGTTTCAGGCCAGTCGGCGTTTCGCCGGACGCTGTCGTGGGCGACATCTCGGTACGGATATTCCCGGGGAGGACGGCGTTCACCCGGATGCCCGACGGCTCCAGCTCGATGGCCGCGGTCCTGGTCAATCCACGTAGGGCCCACTTGGACATGCTGTACGCGCCGTGTGCCGCGTAGGACGTGGTGCCGGCCAGCGACGAAACGTTGACTATCGAACCCCCACCTCGTTCCCGCATCGCGGTGGCCACCGCCTTGATGCCAAGGAACGGACCGTGGAGATTGACCGCCATGACCTTGTCTATTTCGGCGACGGTCTCGTTCTCCAGCGATTGCCGACGGTAGATCGCCGCATTGTTGACCAGAACGTCGAGGCCTCCATAGGTGATCTCCACCGTCGCCACCGCGTCTTCCCAGTCGGCTTCCGAAGCCACGTCGACGCACGCGTAGACAGCTCTGTCCCCGAGTTCATCTGCAAGCGCCTGGCCAGGCCCTTCGAGAACATCGGCGATCATGACAGCGCAGCCCTCACGAACTAGCAACCGGACGATCTGCTCGCCCATGCCTCTCGCCCCGCCGGTGACGATCGCGACCTTTCCTTCAAAACGGTGTGGCATGTTTCTCCGATCTCGGTGGTGGTCTCCCGCCGACGTCGCCGGTTAGTTGTCCAGGGCCCGGCGGATCGCCGAGGTGAACTCCGCGTTGACCCGCTTCGAGGCATCCAGGTGCGGAAACAGGCTCGTGGCTCCGTGGAACGTGCCGGGTGACAGATGGAGCTCTGTCGGTACGCCGGCATCGAGAAGAGCCCGGGCGTACTCGATCCCCTCGTCACGGAGTGGATCGAATGAGGTCACCGCGATATAGGCGGGGGGCAGTCCCGAGAAATCCCGTGCGCGAGCCGGGGCGGCATACTCGGAGAGCGTGTCGCGGTCGGTGTCGTGTCCCAGGTAGTGGTTCCAGCTGTCGATCGCGTTCTGCCTGGTCCACATAGGAGTGTCTGTGTACCGCGTCGCGGAGTCGGTGACGACGCGGTCGTCGACGACTGGCGAGTCCAGAGCCTGGAAGAGTATCTGCGGACCGTCGTGATCCCGCGCCTTGAGCGCCACCGCCGCTGCCAGCCCCGCGCCGGCGCTGGTGCCTGCGACAACCAGCCGGGATGAGTCGAAACCCGGATCGGCATTCGCAGCGATCCATTCGAGTGCGGCGTAGCCGTCGTCGAACGGCGCAGGGAACGGGTGCTCGGGAGCGAGTCGGTAGTTGACCGAGACCACCACGGCGTCGAGGTCTGCAGCGAGGCGGGACGGGACGCGCACATCGGTGCGCGCATCGCCGAGTACGAACCCGCCTCCGTGGAAGTAGAGGATGACCGGAAGCGCGCGACCTATGTGCTTACCCGGGCGGAAAATGACCAGTCCGACATCAGTTCCGCCTGGCACCGGAACCGAGTGGTCGCTGACCTCGACCCCCTCGGGGACGACGGACATCGGCTCTGCGGGCGCCTGCTCACGGAGTCGCTCTCGGGTGGTTATGGCATCGGCGATATCGAGGACCGGGACATGTTCCATCAGCGGTCTGAAGTCCGGGTCAACTGCGTATGGCATCGCTTTGCTCCGTGCAATTGGGGTGTGAGTGCCCGAGTGAATAGACCTGAGGCCTCAACGTGACGACGATCACCTTGCTGGCGACAACCGCAAGAGTAGCCATTGGCCACCGTGACGTCAACCGTCGTGTCGGGGCAGCTCATCGATGGACGGGACCACGAACCGGGAAATGCCCGCCCATCGCCGGCCGGCCGCCGGTAGGACGAGGCTGGCAGTGCCCTGCTCAGTCAGCAGCGATAACCGTGACGGGCGACGACCCAGAGTCAGTCCTTCTCGCCCCAAGGCGGAGGGATCCTGGCTGCGACGGCCGCGGCCACCAGTGCGACGGCGCAACCCAAGACCAGACCGACCCGAAATCCGTCTTCGGTGGGGACGGACAGTCCGCCGGTTTCGGTGGACATCTGAGTGAGAACAATGCCGAGGACGGCTGCAGAAGTCGTGGTGCCGAGCGAACGCATCAGAGTATTGAAGCTGTTAGCCGAGCCCATCTCAGAATTGGGTACAGAGGCGATGATCAACGACGGCATCGCCCCGTACGCAAGGCCGACTCCCGCACTTCCGACCATCGACGCGATCATCAGACCCCACGTCGACCCCATGAGGAACAGAGCTGAACCGTATCCAGCCGCGATCACCACTGCACCCAGCACCAGGGTGACCCTGGGTCCTTTTCCGGAGATCAGTCGCCCACTCAGCGGGGAGATTGCCATCATCGTGAGGCCACCCGGGGCGATCCACAAGCCCATGGCGACCATCGACTGGCCCAAGCCGTGCCCGGTTGCGACTGGCAGTTGCAGAATCTGCGGGATGATCAACAGCTGAGCGAACATGCCCATCCCGATCAGCACCGTCGCGATATTGGTCATGAGGACCGGACGGCGAGCGGCCACACGCAAGTCGACGAGCGGCGATCGATGCCTCAGCACCCAGAGCCCCCACGCCGGAAGCACCACTGCCGCGAGGAGGAACGACCCTACTGTCGCCCCGGAAGCCCAGCCCCAGTCAGCGCCCTTGGATACAGCGAGCAACAAGGAGACCAGCCCCACCGCCAAGCCCGCCGCCCCGACCAGGTCGAGTGTGCCGTCAGGTTTGGCCGCCGCAACGGGCCGCAACGCCAGCCCCGCCATCACGATGAATGCCATCCCCATGATGGCCACGCCCCAGAACATCCACTGCCAGGAGCCGTACTGGGCCAGTGCAGCGGCGGCTGGCAGGCCGAGGGCGCCGCCCACCCCGAGCGAAGAACTCATCAAACTGATCGACGGAGCCAGTCGCGACGGCGGGAGCACCTCACGCATGGTCGCGATGCCGACTGGAATGACGCAGATTCCCACGCCTTGCAGCGCACGTCCGATGACCATAGGCCACAACGACGTCGCCATCGCACAGATCACAGAACCCACCACGACCACCGCCGCACAGGCAATCAGCACGTACTTTTTGGGGTAAAGGTCACCGAGTCGACCCATGACCGGCCCCGCCACCGCGCCCGCCAGCAGGGTGACGGTCACAACCCACGAAGCGTTAACGGCAGTCGTGCCGAGAATCGAGGGCAGCATGCCCAACAGTGGAATGACCAGGGTTTGGCTGACCGACATCAGGATTCCACCGAATGCCAGAACGGCGACGAGCCGGCTTCCCTCACTCCGGCCGACATCCGCGCCCCGCACCCGTGCACTCATCCCGTGTCCTTCCGAAGCCCTTCGTCGGACATTACAGACAGGTGTTGAATCGGATGCATTTCGATCCGCGGCCGGGCTGACGGCGGCGGACCAGACCGCGCGCTGTGCGTCAGCCGAGCAGCGCCTGCGCGGCCAGACGCCAGTCCGCCACCGGCGGGACCAGCACGTTCTCGCCAAGCACCTGCACGAGCACGGTCGAGGCGCCGGCGTCGAGATGCTCCTGCACCCGCGCCCGCGTGGCCTCCAGCCCGCGCGTGACAAGCGCCGCCTTGAGCCGGTCGCTGCCCCCGCGCACGTAGTCGGACTCGTCGAACCCCTGCCGAGTCCACGAGTTCCGATAGTTCGGCAGACCCGTGTAGACGTTCAGGTGGTCGTGGGCGCGGGAACGCCAGAGTTCGTCGTCGTCGACCCCCTCGGCCACCACCGCGGCGGTCTCCACGACCAGGGCCGGGCCGTCGTCGGCGGTCCCGCCGAGAATCTCGCGCGCCTGCGCGGTGTGCTCGGGCAACGTCAGGTACGGGTGCGCGCCGGCGGTGCGCTCGCGCGCCAACTCCAGCATCTTCGGGCCCAGCGCGGCGAGCACGACCGGCGGCATGACGTCCTCACCCGCGGCGAGCGCGCGCGTGCCGTCGAGGGCGTCGAGGTACTCGCGCATCGCCGCGAACGGCCGGCCGTAGAGGTGCCCGCGATGCCGCTCGACCAGCGGCGCGTGCGAGACGCCCAGGCCCAGCACGAACCGGCCAGGGTGGAGCGCTTCGAGCGTGCGGGCGGCAGCGCCGGCGGCGGAGGCGTCGCGGCCATAGATGTTGGCGATGCCGGTGCCGATCGCCGTGCGCCGCGTCGCACCAAGATACATCTGGGCGGCGGTGAACGCCTCCCGCCCCACGGCTTCGCCGAACCAGAGCGAGCCCCAGCCCTGGTCATCGAGCTCGCCGAGGACATCGGGGAGTTGTCCGGGCGTCAGGCCCTCGAGGGAGCCGGTCCACAGTCCGACGCGACCCAGCTGGCCACGGCCGGCGGGGCGGCCTGCGCTACCGGCGGTGGGGATGGCGGTTGGGTCAAGGTTGCCACTCATATCCCCGAGTGTGCCGGACTTGGACGGCCGTCTGGGCCAAACGCCCGCGGCCATCGCGGGGCCGGTCCAGACTGGCCGGGAACGTGTTGCAGAACAACACCGAGGAGACGAGACGCCGATGTACGAGTGGTCCGAGACCGACCTGATGATCCGCGACGCCGTGCGGGCCTTCATCGACAAGGAGATCCGCCCGAATCTCGACGCGTTGGAGGGCGGCGAGATCCCGCCGTATCCGATCATCCGGAAGCTGTTCGCCGAGTTCGGGATCGACGCCATGGCCCGCGACGGCGTGGAGAAGCTGCTGGCCCGGGAGCGGGCAAAGGCCTCCGGTGAGGACGACGACGACAACGCCGCCGGCACTTCGGACACCGAGCGCGGTGGCGGCGCCTTCGAGGGGCAGGACTCGCTGATGGCCGTGGTGACCAGCGAGCTGGCCGGCGTGTGCATGGGGCTGGTGTCGGCGCTCGGGGTGAGTCTCGGGCTGGGTGCCACGACCATCATGTCGCGGGGGACGCTGGCACAGAAGGAGCGCTGGCTGCCGGGGATCGTAACCATGGAGAAGGTGGCCTCGTGGGCCATCACCGAGCCGGACTCGGGCTCGGACGCGTTCGGCGGGATGCGGACCTACGTGCGTCGCGACGGCGAGGACTACATCCTCAACGGCCAGAAGACATTCATCACCAACGGCCCGTACGCGGACGTGATGATCGTCTACGCCAAGCTCGACGAAGGCGCCGCGGGCGGTTCGTCCGGAGGCGCGTCTGCTGAGGACAAGCGCAATCGCAAGGTCCTCACCTTCGTACTGGACAAGGGCATGGAAGGGCTGACCCAGAGTGCGCCTTTCGCCAAAATGGGACTGCACAGCTCCCCCACCGGAGAGCTGTTCTTCAACGACGTCCGCCTGGGCCGCGACCGGCTGCTCGGCGAGTCGGAGGAGGGCCGCGGCGGGGACGGGCGCGAGTCGGCGCGGTCGAGCTTCACCGCCGAGCGGACGGGCGTGGCGATCATGGCGCTCGGGATCATCGAGGAGTGCCGCCGGCTGTGCATCGACTACGCGCGTGAGCGGACGCTGTGGGGCCAGGAGATCGGGAAATTCCAGCTCATCCAGCTCAAGCTCGCCAAGATGGAAATCGCGCGGATCAACGTGCAGAACATGGTCTTCCACTCGATCGAGCGTGCGCGGGCAGGCAAACCCCTGTCGCTGGCCGAGGCGTCGGCCATGAAGCTGTACTCGTCCGAGGCGGCCACGGACGTGGCGATGGACGCCGTGCAGCTGTTCGGCGGCAACGGTTACATGGCCGAGTACCGGGTGGAGCAGCTGGCCCGCGACGCCAAGTCGCTGATGATCTACGCGGGCAGCAACGAGATCCAGGTGACCCACATCGCCAAGGGGCTGCTGGCGCGGTGAGACCGTCGGCTACCGTCGAGCGCTTTTCCTCACCGTAATCTCGCGTCGACACCGATAACCAGGCTTTATGCCAAGCTATGGCCTGTCCCCCTGCGCTCTTGCCATTCTCTCGTGGGCGCGGTGCCGACGACAGGCTCTGCGTAGCGGCACTGTCGTTTTAGTGCGCGGCGCTGATTCCGGTGCGGCGGCCGATAAAGCTGCCGACGGACTCGTGGCCATATGCCAACAGATGGCCGGCTTCACCTACGTCGCGTTCATCGTCAACGTGTTCTCCCAGTGCATCGTTACCTGGAATGCAGCGACCACCATGGCCACAGATCTGGTGATGACGCCGCTGCGGATGACGCTGTGGCAACGGGACCGCGAGGGACACCCGGTCGAGCCGAAATCGCTGATCAGCCCCTCGGACGCAGGCAGTCAAGGCGGATTCAATCGGTCGTCGCAACATTTGACGTTTGTAGTGACTGTAGATGCTCGTCCAGAGCTTTGGCGGGAGTTCGCCATCCGAGAATCTTTCGTGGCCGCGTGCTGAGCGTGTGCGCGATGGCTGCAAGGTCCTCTGCGGTCCAGCGGGATAGGTCGGTGCCCTTGGGGAAGTACTGGCGCAGCAATCCGTTGGTGTTCTCGTTTGAACCGCGCTGCCATGGGCTGCGGGGGTCGGCGAAGAACACCGGCAGACCGCTCTCAACCGAGAGCTGCAGCCCACATAGGGAGCGGCGGGAAACCTGGGACGGTTCAAGGCTGTGCACCGCTTCTGGTCCCGAGTGGTCAAAGCGCCGGCGACGGCTGTTGGTTGCTCGTTGCGGCGGTCGCCGGAGTCGATGGCTATACCCGCATCTCGTGGCGATCGGGCGATGTCAGCCGCACCGAATCCGGACACCGCTTCGCACTTCTGCTCGCCGGCCAACTACGCGAGGGCATCGTCGCCGAACAACGCTGCAACGAACCCCTGTGCGTTCGTGTGGACCCGGGCCACGTCATCGCCTCCACCCAGTCAGCAAACCTGCGCTACGCCGTCGCGGGCGGACGCGCCGGCGACACCAGGCGACCGGCCACCTCGTACGACCGCCGAGCACGCCCGGTCTCCGTCCGCGAAGCACTACGGCACGGCTGGGACCCGGTCGCCTACGCCGCGGCCTCAGGCATCACCCCACCACCGGAGCATCCCGCCCTGTTCTAAAGATCCGCTACGGTTAAACCACTAACCGGACCCCGCCTCATGGCGAGGTCCGGGCCCATTCGGCCGCAGGGGCGGTTGTGTCAGCGGCCAGGACGGGCGGGGTCGGGTAGATCTGGTTTGAAATGCGACTTCGGCAGTAAGTCCGAAGCCGAGCGAGCGAGCGCCCATCGACGACGCGGCAACCCCGGCCATTGTGCACAAGCGTTCGATAGCGCATAGGGTCAGGGGGGTCGAGTAATCGCCCTGGACTTTAGGGCTCACTGTGGAGCACTCCAGACAATGTCAGGAGCGCATATACCTAGATACCGCACTCTCGAGCCGACCTCCGACTTTTGGGCCTGGCGTGATCAGGCGGCCTGCATCGGGCATGAGGACCTCTTCTACAGCACGGAGGATGAACTCAAAGGGCAACGGCGTCGCAAAGAAGATCAAGCCAAGACCGTGTGTGCCACCTGCCCCGTGCTCACCACCTGCCGCGAGTTCGCGATGCAAACCAACGAGCTGTACGGAGTGTGGGGCGGGCTGACAGAGATCGACAGACACAACCTGGCCGGTCGACACCGCACCGGATGACCCCGCCCCGCACTCGCGTACGGACGGCCGCACTGCGCCCGGCTCTGTGGCCGCAGCACCCAGCGATGCCGCACCGGTCACTCATGTCCGCCGCCATCTAATCCGCTTCCGGGGGATGGCGGCAGACATGAGCTCGTCCACGATGTCGGAGGCGAGCGCTGGTGATACAGCGGGCGTCGCGGCTGAGCGGGTGTCGAGCTCGCGTGCGGGCGCCGACCGGTCTCGCTGGGCCGGGGGGCGGTCGCTGCGCAGTAGGTGCCGACCGAGGCCGGCGCTTTCGCCGGCGGGTCCAGAATGTCGGCGTAGATGTCCTCGATGACTGTGGCCAGCCACATCTGTTCCAGTGCGAGCCGATCATCGCTTGTAGCCAACCAGACTGGGCGGGAACGTGTAGTCGGGGCCGTCATCGCTGCTTTCACCTCCTCACCGGCCTGTTAGATAGGGCCCCCGGATGTCAGGATTTGATCGCTTTCGGCTCCGAGGCGTCCTGGGCGGTGGAGATGGCGATCTTGCGAGGCTTCGCGCGCTCGGCAACCGGGATCTCCAGCCTCAAGACACCGTCGCGGTACTGCGCGTTGATCTTGTCAGTGTCCAGGCTGTCACCGAGGAACAATTGGCGACTGAACACTCCCCGTGGACGCTCGGCCACCGCCATCTCGGTGGAGCTCTCCCGCTCGGGACGCTGGGCATGGACGGTCAGCACATTGCGTTCGACGTCCAGATCGATCGAGTCGGCGTTGGCGCCGGGAAGATCGAACTCAACAACAAACCTGTCGTCCTCACGCCAGGCGTCCATGGGCATGACCGCGGGCCGTGATGCGGTCCCCATCACCTGCTGAGTCAGCCGATCAAGCTCCCGAAACGGATCCGTACGCATCAACATCGAAAAGCCTCCTTGCTCCAGGATCAGCGTTGGCCTTGCTGGCCATGCACCTTTACCTCACTGATCCAGTTATCTACCTCTCCGGGTGCAGATTTGTTGTAACATAAACGGCGCGAACAGCGCAAGAGGCATTGTGGACGGAGACGTATGGATCAGGATTCGACTACACCGCACCCCAGCCGTGGGGTGTACGGCATCTCTGTCGCGGCGGAGTTGTCCGGGGTCAGGCCGCAGGCACTACGGATGTACGAACGCAAAGGTCTGATCGACCCCGCCCGCACCGACGGCGGGACACGGCGCTACAGCGAGGATGATCTCGATCGCCTACGACGAGTTACCGACCTGGTGGATGAAGGGGTCAACCTGGCCGGGGTGAAAAAGATCCTGCAATTGCAGGACGACCACGCCCAGCTGCACACCCGGGCCATCAACGCTGAAGACGACCGCGACCGACTGGCCACAGAAAACGCCACCCTGCGGCGACAACGCACCCCAGGCCAACACCACTGACACCCGACGTCCTCGAGGTCTTGATCGGCCCAGAGCCCCTACCAAGATGCGGGCAAGGCGCGCATGAGGCCGACCAAGAGACCACCAGACCGCGTGTCGGTGGCTTGGGCGACACGCTCATACACCGCGCGGTTCGCCTACCGGCTCTGTGTTGACGGCGAGAATCGCTACCGCACCCCAGGACGCATCGCATCGTCACAGCCTGTGAATCGACAAGTCCCTCCCGGTAGAGACCCCGGGAGGGACTGTGCTGCATGGGGCGGCCGGCTCTGGCCGCCGCGACTCGAGGGGGCTAGGTGTCCTTCTCGGCGCCGCTACGGGTGAGAACGAGCGCGGTTCCCTCCACAGCGATCACCGTGATAGCAATGGCGATCGATGACCAGCCCTCGCTGTGCCAGTACACGTCCCGCAAGGTGATCAACAGTGATGCCTCGTCGACGATCTTCCCTAAGGCGATGCCAAGCCCGGCGCCCATCCACGAACGCGCCTTCGGGCTTCGATCGACCAGCCCGAAGATCGCAACTGCAGCCAGCAGCAAGATCCCCCATAGGTAGTGGTGGAGATGCACACCGCCCGCGCTGGCATCACCGAAATTGCTGGTGTCGAGGCGAATCAGCCAGGTAACCAACCGAGCTCCGCCAAAAGTGAGCGTGAACGCGACCCACGCCAACACCAGACCGCGCCGTGAATCGCACTGGGTTGGTTGGAGTCTCCATCGTTTGGAAACGAGGATGGACTCATGCCGAAGGATACGAACCCGAGCAAGCCGACTACGCGTCGCTATAGCCCTGAAGAGAAGGCTGCCGCGGTGCGGATGGTCAGGACCCTTCGGGCCGAGCTGGGCACCGATCACGGCACGGTGAAACGGGTCGCAGCTCAGCTTGGCTACGGCGCCGAGTCCGTACGGTCCTGGGTGCGTCAGGCCGATATCGACGAGGGCCACTCGGCGGGGGTCAGCACGAACGAGTCGGCGAGGATGAAGGCCCTCGAGCAGGAGAACCGCGAGCTCAAGCGGGCAAACGAGATCTTGAAGAGGGCCGCGAGTTTCTTCGGGGCGGAGCCAGGCCGCCAGCACAAGAAGTAGCCGCGTTCATTGACGCTAACCGCGACGATGTCGTCGAGGGTCGGCGTCTGGGGGTCGAGCGCATCTGCGCAGTTCTGCAGGTGGCCCCGAGCAGCTACTACGAGGTCAAGAAGCGGAAACCGTCGGCACGGTCGAAGCGTGATGCGGTCATGGGGCCGGTGGTGCGGCAGCTGTGGGAGGACAACTTCCGGGTCTACGGGGCACGCAAGGTCTGGAAGGCGGCCCGGCGTGTGGGCCCGCGACATCGGCCGGGACCAGGTCGCCCGGCTGATGCGCGCCGACGGGATCGAGGGCGTCCGACGCAGCAAGCGGGTGCGCACCACAAATCCTGATCCTGGGATGCCGCGTCATCCTGACTTGGTGCGTCGTGACTTCACCGCCACCGCGCCGAATCAGTTGTGGGTCACGGACCTGACGTTCGTGCCGACCTGGGCTGGAGTGGCTTACGTCTGCTTCATCATCGACGCCTTCTCACGAACGATCGTGGGATGGCGGGTCGCCTCACACATGCGCACCACGATGGTCCTGGATGCGATCGAGATGGCCCGCTGGTCACGTGGCACCCAGCTGACCGGGCTGCGGTGTCACAGCGATGCCGGCAGCCAGTTCACGTCGATTCGCTACGGCGAGCGCCTCGCCGAAATCGGAGCAACTCCCTCGATCGGCACCGTCGCTGACTCCTACGACAATGCCCTGGCCGAGACGGTCAATGGCTACTACAAAGCCGAACTCATCCGCGGCCCCGCACGTGAGGGACGGCCGTGGAAGACCGTCGAGGACGTCGAGCTGGCCACCTTGAGCTGGGTCCACTGGCACAACAACGACCGCCTGCACGGCTACCTCCATGACGTGCCGCCAGCAGAATTCGAGGCGACGTTCTACGCTACGAAACGGGCCGACCAGACCCTGGTCGGAATCCAATAGCCCGAGCCTCCATCAGACCCAGTGCGATTCAATCCGCACCGCGGCAGCCTTCTCTTCAGGGCTATAGCGACGCGTAGTCGGCTTGCTCGGGTTCGTATCCTTCGGCATGAGTCCATCCTCGTTTCCAAACGATGGAGACTCCAACCAACCCGGTGCGATTCACCGAGCCGGTTCGACATGACGAAGCTTTAGCGGGAACCGAAACGCTCCGGGGGGCTGGTGCACGAGTAGGTGACATCTGATCTGGCTTGCCCTGCCGGGGCGGCCTGGAAGGATGCCAGCTGTGCCCAAGCCCTATCCCCAGGAGTTCCGCGACGACGTTGTCCGCGTCGCCCAGAACCGTGAAGACGGTGTGACTCTCGAACAGATCGCTGCCGACTTCGGTATCCACCCGATGACCCTGAACATGTGGATCCGCAAGGCCGACGTGGAGGCCGGGATCAAGCCCGGCACCACGTCGGCCGAATCGCGTGAGCTGCGCGAGGCCAAGCGGCGTGTGCGCCTGCTTGAACAGGAGAACGAGGTCTTACGCCGGGCGGCGGCGTACCTGTCCCAAGCGAATCTGCCGGGAAAAGGTGGTACCCGCTCGTGAGTGAGCTGGCCGCTGACGGCATCCCCGTCACGGTGGCGTGTCGGGTACTCAAGATCGCTCGCCAGCCCTACTACCGGTGGCGCAAGAACCCGATCACCGACGCCGAGCTCGCCGAGGCGTACCGGGCCAACGCCCTGTTCGACGCCCACCGCGAAGACCCGGAGTTCGGCTACCGCTACCTCGCCGACGAGGCCGAAGCCGCAGGCGAGAAGATGTGCCGGCGGACGGCGTGGCGGATCTGCTCCGCCGGCGGCTGGACCAGCGCCATCAGCAAGAAGGGACGGGGTCGGCATCGCAAGGCCGGCCCGCCCGTGCACGACGACCTCGTGGAGCGGGACTTCACCGCGGCTGGTCCGAACGAGTTGTGGCTGACCGACATCACCGAACACTGGACAGCCGAGGGCAAGCTGTACCTGTGCGCGATCAAAGACGTCCACTCGGGGCGAATCGTCGGATACTCGATCGACTCGAGAATGAAATCCCGCCTGGCGGTCAGCGCTCTCAACAGCGCCGTCGCCAGACGGGGCGACGTGACCGGCTACGTTCTGCACAGCGATAGAGGGTCGCAATTTCGCTCGAAGAAGATGCAGATCGCGATCACCCGTAACGGGCTGATCGGCTCGATGGGCAGGGTCGGTGCGTATGGTGACAACGCGGCCATGGAGAGCTTCTTCTCGCTGCTACAGACAGGCGTCCTCGACCGCCGATCCTGGGCCACCAGAGACGAACTCCGGGCCGCCATCGTGCACTGGATCGAACGGACCTACCACCGCCGCAGACGACAAGACCGCCTCGGCAGATTGACCCCCATCGAAGTCGAGACAATCATCAACCACGAGGCCCCTCAGGCCGCGTGACTAACCGTGTCACCTAACCGTGCATCAGCCCCGGAGCCGGATCAGACACGGGGGTATCTCGCTTCACCCAACCCCACGCGGCCGTGGCCACGAACAGCACGATGCCGATGATCGCCAGCCACAGCAGGCCCTTGACAACAAATCCCACAATGGCGAAAGCCAGCCACACAATGAGAAGAATTCCGATAAGTCGCAGCATCTATTGATCATGGCAAACACTGTCGTTTTAGTGCGCGGCGCTGATTCCGGCGCGGCGTCCGAAGAAGCTGCCGTCGCCGAGGCTGGCTCCGCTGACGTATCCGCCCGCGCTGATACCGGCTGTGCAGCGGCCTGCGGCGAAGAGCCCGGGGATGGGCTCGCCGGACACGTGCAGCACCTCGGAGTCGACGGTGGTTTTCAACCCGCCGAGAGTGAATCCGCCGGTGCGGCCGCGTAGGTCGATCGCAGCGAACGGGCCGACGATTGGCTTGACCCACTCGGACTTCTTCCCCAGCACCGGATCGGAGTTCATGGCCGCATGGCGGTTGTAGAGCTCGACCGTCGATTGCAGTGCTTCGGCGGGCAGTCCCATTTCGGTTTCGAGCTCCTCGACTGTCTCGGCCACCCATGTGGGTCGAGTCCGCAGCTGTTCGGTAGCAGTGTCGGCGGCTATACCTTCTTCGTATGCCGCTTCATCAATGATCAAGAATGCTTCGTTGTTTTGCTCGAATAGTGTTGCCTGCCCGATCCGGCCAGGATAGGTGTCTTCGGCGATGAATCGCTGACCACGGCCGTTGACCAGGATCCCGCGCACCATCAATTGGGGATCGCAGAAGAACGCGACCTCGGCGGCGTCCATGTGCGCAGTGTCTGCGCCGAGGGCCTGGCCGATCTGGATGGCGCGGCCGTCATGCGCCTCGATGGAGGCTGCTGGGCGGCCGAAGATCCGCGGAGCGTGGGAACGCACCATCTCGTCGTTGTACGCGAAACTCCCCATCGCCAGCACCACACCCTTGCGCGCACGGATGGCGAGATCTGTGCCGTACCGCTTGGCGACGACGCCGACGACGCGGCCACTGTCGTCGGCGACGAGCCGCTGGACGCGAAGATCGAATTCGGCTCTCACACCGAGATTTTCGGCCGTTTCCACCAGCGGCTTCATCAGCATGTACCCGCCGCCCTGCTCGCCACTTTTCTTGTTCGACATCTGCGGAACGTGCCCACGCGGTGCAGGGTCGACCCAAGTGTTGAACGGTGCGGCGTTCTCCCCGCCGGAGTAGGCCAGACCGTCGTCGTACGGCGGTTCCCACCCGGGCTGGCTCCAAAAGGATTCCTTGAACGGAACGCCGGCCTCCACGAGCCAGTTGTAGTGATCGACGCTGCCTTCGCAGTAGGCGTCGATCTTCGCGTCATCGGCTCCCGGGCCGAGAGCAGCTTTCAGGAACGTCTTCATGTTGTCGACTGAGTCGTCGAAGCCGCAGGCCTTCTGCAGTGGTGTGCCGCCGCCCAGGTAGATGAAGCCGCCGGCAAGCGACGCCGCACCACCCCATCCGCCGGTGCGCTCCAGCACCAGAACGTCCGCGCCGGCGCGGGCGGCCTCGATTGCCGCGGTCACCCCGGCGATGCCGTAACCAGCGATGACGACGTCGGCTTCGAAGTCCCACGTGGCGAACTCGAGAGCAGACATCGGGTTAATAGTGCCGTCGGCCACGGGCGGCATCCTTCCAGGATCGCAACAGCTGATGGAATAAGGGCCCAGGCCACATTCGGCTCTCGGCCTGAGTTGCCCCGGCTCTCGGGTAAAGCCCTCAGTACCTGCGCCCCCCTTCCCGGGTCGTCTCGCACGGGGCGAGCGCCCGGGAAGAGGGAGGTATCTGGGTGTTCTTACTTCTCGAGGTAGGCGCCGTCGAAGAGCATTGTGGAGGACATCGTCGGCTTCACGCCTTTCACTGTCTCGTCGATCGCCACGAACATCTCAGCGTTTGCGACCACTGTGAAGGGCATTACCCGGTTATAGACTTCCTGCAGGTTGTCGAACGCCTGCTTCTGCGCGTCGAGTTCATTAGCGGCTTTCAACGCTGTGATCGCCTCGGTCAGCTCAGGGTCGTTGACACCGGTGAGGTTGGTTGCGCCGCCGGGGGTCATGCCACTTGCGAACGCTGCCACGGGGTCGGCATCAGAGGTGGCCAGACCGCCCATCACGATCTCGTAGTCGCCGGTGAACTGGCGGGCGGTGACCTGGGAGATAGGGGTGTTTTCGATGGTCACGTTGAATCCGGCGGCGTCGAGCATAGCCTTGACGACCACGCCGGATTCGATTACCTCCGGGCTGTCGCCGATCAGCAGGGTTACGGACCCGTCCCATCCGGTCTGTGCCTTGAGTTCGTCCACCATGGAGCGGGCCTTGTCGACGTTGTACTCGGGCCCTTCCTGTCCATCGTAGAAACGGGAGGATTCGGCCAGCAGTGAGGACGTCGGTTGCCCTAGACCACCGGTGACACGCTGGTTGTAGAGGTCACGGTCAAGCGCATACGCGACCGCCTGCCGGGCCCGCTCGTCGGTCATGATGCCGTCGTAACCGCCGTTTCCGGTGTTCATGTTGATCACCGAGCCAGAGCTGGTGACCTCCTCGAACCCGGCCACGTCGGCGTCCTTGGCCGTCGAGACAAACTTTGCGTTACGCAGGAACGCCACCTGGATCTCGCCGGTCTGGAAGGCGTCGAAGGTGCCCTGGGATCCCGGGATGTTGATGAAGCGCAGTGACGGGCAGACCGGCCCGCCGTAGTAGTCGGGGTTGGGCTTGAGGACGACTTCCTGGTTCGGGATGTAGTTGTCCATGACAAACGCTCCGGCGCCGATCGGGTTGCGTGCCCACTGCTCGGGGGTACTGGCTTGGTACGCCTTCTTCGGGATGACCTCACCGGCGGCACCGGCCAGCACGATAGGGAACCCGGACCATGGCTCGTTCAAAGTGAACTCCACTGTTTGCGGGTCAACCACCGTGGCGTTTTCAATCTGCATAACTTCGGTCATCACCACCGATCGCGTCGCGGGATCCTTGTGCAGGCCCATGGTGAAGGCGACATCATCGGCGATGAGGGGATCACCATTGGAGAAGTGGACACCGTCGCGCAGCTTCAGGGTCCATACCGTGTCGTCGTCGTTCGATTCGAGTGACTCCGCGAGCTGGGGGACGAACTCTTGGCCTTGGGGATCCCAGCGCATGAGTCGGTCGTACACCGCGGCGGACTCGGCAGCACCGCGCACCCCATAGTTGCCCTGGCCGGGCATGAAGCTGGGAAGCATGACGAACTCACCCATGGTGATGGTGCCGCCGGCCTTATCCTCGGTACACCGGCCGGCATCAACCGGTGTTTGTGCCTGCTCCCGATCAGAGGCAGCGGTGGAAGTCTCACCTCCGCCGCTGCAGGCGGTCAACGTCAGCGCGAGCGCCGCGAGGGTGGTGACTGCGAGTTTCATATGTGCTCCTTGCACGAAGGGAGAGAAACCGGGTGGCGGCGCCACGTCCGGGAACGGGGGTCAGACATTCTTGCGACTGATCACGCGGGTTTGGAGAAATTCGTGAACTCCCTCTGTACCGCCTTCACGCCCAAAACCACTGGACTTGGTCCCACCGAACGGGAGCTCGACCTCGAGTGCGTTGTGCTGGTTGATCCAGACCTGGCCGGCGTCGATCCGCGAGGCGACCTCCTCCGCCGCCGCGGGGCTGCCCCAGACGGAGGCACCGAGTCCGAACTCCTGGTCATCCAGCGTGGACAGGACATCCTCGACATCGCTGTACGCGACGACGGGAAAGACCGGGCCGAACTGCTCCTGCGAGACGATCTCTGCGGTGTCGTCCACGTCGCGGACAAGCGTCGGCTCGAGGAAGTATCCGGGCAGGTCCGTGCCGCGTCCACCGCCCTTGACAACGACTCCCCCGCCCTCGACCGCCTTGTCGAGCAGGCCCCGCACGTAGTCGAGCTGCGCCCGGTTGTGCAGCGGGCCCACCTTCGCCTCGGGGTCAAGGCCCCGCCCGACCGGCAACTCGTCCATCACGGACGCGAACACACGACAGAAATGGTCCACCTTGTCGGCCGGCACGTACGCCCGCTTGGGAGCGATACACATCTGACCGGTGTTGAAGAACGCACTGTGCGCGAGCGACTGCGCGGCGAAGTCCACCTCGGCGTCGTCGAGGACGATCGCGGGGTCGTTACCGCCGAGCTCGAGGGTCACCGGCGTGAGAGTGTCGGCCGCCTGGCTCATGATCTGACGCCCCACCTGCGTGGAGCCGGTGAACGAGACCTTGCGGACGTGCCGGTGGGCGATGACGGCTCGTCCCACCTCCGGACCACCGTGCACAATGTTCAGCACCCGCTCGGGCAGGACGCCCTGCAGGACCTCCACCACCTTGTCGAGCGCCATGGAGACCGACTCCGCGGGCTTGACCACCACGGTGTTACCCGCTGCGAGCGCCGGGGCGATCTTGGCCGCCATGAGAAAAACAGGAAAATTCCAGGGCACGATGGCCGCCACCACGCCCAGCGGGCGGTATTCGACGGTTGCACTTCTGTCGGGGGACTCGGGCGCCTCGATAGTGGACTGCCAGTCGAGCCCGGCGTAGTGCGCCATGCAGTGTGCGGCGATCCATACCTCGCCACTGGCCACCTCGACGGTCTTGCCCTGCTCGCGGCTGAGGATCTCGGCGAGCTCGGGGAGCCGGGCCAACAACTGCTCGCTGCACTGCGCCAACAGGCTCTGACGATGAGCGCGGTCGCTGCGCCAGGTATCGAACGCATCGTGGGCACCGGCGATCCGGGTGTCGATCTCATCCGGCGTGCTGACGGGGGTCCGGCCGATCTCCTCCAGCGTGGCGGGATCGATCGAGATGAGGTGGGTGTCAGGGGTCATGTCGGAAAATGTCCATTCGTGAGAAGTGAAGGAGCGCGCAGCGGTGCGCGTCAATGGCCCCGCCAGCGGGGGGTCCGCTTTTCCAGAAAGGCGTTGATGCCTTCCTGCATGTCATGCGAGGCCAAAATCGCCTCGATCGCGCGCTGCGTGACCTGCCAACCGTGGTCATCGGCCGAAGTCGTGATCGCGCGTAGCGCCCGCAAGGTTTCGCGGACGGCCATCGGTGAGGACAGGCAGATGTCCTCGGCCAGGGCAAGCGCGCGTTCCAGTGCCTGACCGTCCTCGGCGATCTCGTTGACCAGACCCAGTTCGTGGCCTCGCGCAGCACTGAGGGTTCGTCCGGAGATGAGTAGTTCGTGGGCGATGTTGGGCGGCAGGGCGCGGGCGGCCCGGAACAGTGCACCGGAGGTGGCCACGAGACCGCGGCGGGTCTCGGGGAGCCCGAACGTCGCTGTCCGCGCGGCGACAATCGCGTCGCAGGCCAGCGCTATCTCCAGGCCGCCGCCGAGCGCGACACCCTCGACCGCCGCGATGACGGGCGTGTCCCGCTCGCGGCGGATGATGCCGTACTCGCCGCCGCGTTCGGTGCGTAGATCGGCGCGCTCGGCGATGTCGGTGCCGGCGCAGAACACGGTCGGGGCGCCGGTGAGTACGCCCACCCACAGGTCCGGATCGTCCTCGAGCCGGTTGAGCGCGGAGTCGATGCCCTCCGCGGTCGCGCGGTTGATCGCGTTGCGTTTGGCCTCGCGTGCGATGCGGATGATGAGGATGTGGCCGCGCTGTTCCTCGACGACGCTCATACGGCGGGCTCCGCGGTAGCGATCGATCGCGCCCACCGGTAGTCCGCCTTACCGGCCGGGGAACGCACGACATGGGGGACGAGGGTGATCGACCGGGGGACCTTATAGCCGGCGATCGAGGTGCGGCAGTGCTGGGCCAGATGATCGGTGTCGATGTCGGTGACGTCGTCGCGTAGCTGAACGACCGCACTGACCTGTTCACCGTAACGCTCGTGCGGGATACCAGTGACCACGGCGTCCATCACTGCCGGGTGGCTCTTGAGGACGGCTTCGACCTCCTCGGGGAAGACCTTCTCACCCCCGGTGTTGATGCATCCGGAGCCGCGGCCGAGCAAGACGATCGCGCCATCGGCCTCAATTCGCCCCATATCTCCCAGGACCGCCATCCGGACACCGTCCACGACCGGGAACGTAGCCGCGGTCTTGGCCTCGTCGTTGAAGTAGCCCAGCGGGACGTGACCGCTGCGTGCGATGTACCCGAGCTCGTCCGACCCGGGTCCGATGGAGTGCAGATCCGCGTCGACCAACGTCATGTTGGGGTTGCCGCGCACGCGGCTCACCCCACTCTCGTCTGTGTCGAGTGTGCCGTCGACCCCAGATTCCGACGCGCCGAACCCGTCTCGCAGATACAAACCGGGCAGCAGCGCCAAGAGTTGATCTTTTGAGCTCTTCGACCACAGTGCGCCGCCGGAGCTGACCAGGACCAGCGAGCTCAGATCAAATGATGACCCGTGTCGTGCGATCGCGTCGGTCAGGGGACGCGCCATTGCATCGCCTACGACGATGACACACGAGACCTGCTCATCCTGGATGAGCTGCAGCGCCCGGTCGGGATCGAAGGCTCGCATCAGCACTTGTTTGGCACCGGTGAAAAAGCCACTGAACAGCGAGTATACAGCGGCTCCGTGCATCAGGGGTGCCGGCAGCAGAGTGCTCATCGGGTGAGGATTCGCCACCGCGGCGGCGGCGAGCTCTGCAGAGTCGGTGAAGGGCGGCCCGTCATGGTTTCCGCCCGCCAGCGCCGCCATGAAGAAGTCCTCCTGACGCCACACCACACCCTTGGGCATCCCGGTGGTACCGCCGGTGTAGACGACAAAGCGGTCATCGCCACTACGCGGTGGGAACTGTTGTGTAGCCGGCTGCTCAGCGAGTAGGGCCTCGAAGTCCAGATGACGCACCGCCGCAATGTCCGTACCGGCACCGGGGCCGAAGGTCACGAGCGTTTCGATGAGGGGGCACGAGGTCAGCACAGCCTCGATCACGGGCAGGAATTCGCTATCCGCGATGAGTGCGGTGAGCTGGGCGTCGGTGTAGAGGTATGTCAGTTCTGACTCGGTGTACCGGTAGTTGATGTTCACCGGAACCGCCCGGATCTTCAGGCAAGCCAGCATCGCCTCCACGAACTGCGCGCTGTTGCGCATGTGGATCCCCACATGCTGTCCCGACCGGACTCCGCTGGTGACGAGCGCGTGCGCCAGCTGATTCGAGCGCTCATCGAGCTGGCGATACGTGCGGCGCTCATCGCCGCACACAAGACAGTCCCGGTCCGGGAGCGTGTCGACTACGGCCTCGAACAGGTCGGCGAGATTGAGAGTCATCGAGTGAAGTCCTTCAACTGGGGATCGTGTGCTTACGTGGCCCACGTGACGACGGTCTCGACGTCTGCCCGAGGGGTACGGAAGCTGTTGGCGGGATGTTCGGAGTCGGCGAACCCGAACGAGATCGCGCACACAACCTTGCGGTCAGCGGGCAGGTCGAAAAACGAACGGATGTAGGGCGCGCAGCCTGCGAGCGCCGCCTGCGGGACGGCGGCCACCCCGAGACTCTCCGCGGCGAGTAAGAACGTGCCGACGTAAACGCCACAATCCACCGCCCCGTACACCCCGAGGCTCTCGTCGGTGGTGATCACTGCGACATGCGGGGCGCCGAAGAGATCGAAGTTCTTCATCGTCTGTTCGGTCGACGAGCGGCGGTCACCATCGGCGATTCCCAGGCTGGAGTACAATTGCATCGCGCAGTCTTTACGGCGAGCGCGGTATTCGCCCACATACTCCAGCGGGAAGGCGAAGTCGGGCTGCTGTGGCGACGAACGGACGTAACCCCCCAGTCCCGAGCGGAAGCGTTCAGTGCCGGCACCGTCGGTGATTGCCACCTGCCACGGCTGGGTATTGCACCAGGACGGGGACTGCTGCGCCAGGGCGAGGATTCGGGTGATGGTTTCGCGAGGAACCGGGTCAGGCCTAAATGCCCGGCAACTACTCCGACCCTCGATCACCGTCGCCAGATCGGTGGGATTGTGCGTCAGCGGTGGATGGGTCATCTCATACTCTCCGTGTAGAGCGGCCTGCACGGGTGCAGGCGCGGGCAAAAGTGCACTGGGACGGGATCCCCTCGTGCCGGGTGGGACGGACGTGTGTCGGGCGCCGCGGGCCTCGATGCCGATCGGCTTGTCGCCGGCGATGGAAATACGCTCCATGGTCCGTCGGGCAGGGAAGTAATCGCTCGAGGCGTAGTGCTGGCAGGACCGGTTGTCCCAGAAGGCGATGGTGTTGGGCTCCCACCGCAGACGCACCTGCAACTCGGGCCGCATGACGTGGCGGTAGAGCAGACGCAGCAACTCGTTGGACTCGTCCTCACTGACCCCGAGGATTCGCTGGGTAAAGGCGACGTTGACGAACAACACCCGCCGCCCGGTCTCCGGGATCACACGCACCACGGGGTGTGTCACCGGCGGGAAGTGTGGGCGCAGTGAATCGATCGCGTCCTGCGGCATCCCGGAACCAAACGAGACGATCCAGTCATGCTCGGCTTCGAGGTGATCGATGCGGCTCTTGATGTCCTCGGGAAGCAGATCATAAGCCGCTCCCATGTCAGCCCACAGGGTGTCACCACCGACCGGCGGGATCTCCACCGCACGCAGCACCGCCGCGAACGACGGAGCCTCATGCCACGTCATATCGTTGTGCCAAATGTTCTCCGCCGCAGCACTGGTGGCGTCCTTGGCCAGCGTCGCCACATCCACATCGGTTTGTCCCGGCTGGGTGTACTTGTAGAACGGGTGCTGCTCCAGCTCGCCCCACCGCTGCGCGAAAGCGCGATGCTCATCCCGGGTGATGTTCTGATCGCGGAAGAACAACACCTTCCACTCCACCAACGCACGCCGCAGTTCGGCCAAAACGTCATCGGACAGGTCGCCACCGAGCCTGATGCCGGAGATCTCCGCTCCGATCGTCGGGGTAGCCGGCTCCAGATCGAACAGCTCGTACGGACGGTCCTCGACGGTCTCGGGCATCCGGGACGCCACGATCGGGCCGAAGCACGCCAGTGGGTCGGTAGGGGTGGTGATCGCGGTGGTGGGAAGGGCGTAGGTCATGGAAGTCACTCCTGAGAATGGGGTTGTGAAGAGGCAAGGGGAACTACTGGGGCCTCTATGGCTGCGACACATGTGGTGACCAGGTCCGCAACGATCGCGTCGTACTCCTCGAGGGTTTGCTCAATGCCCTCGTACGCGGCGAGCGCGGTCATGTAGAGCATCACGACGTTCTGGACCCGCCGCTGACCCAGTTCGGCTGGCGCCGAACATCGATCAGTTAGCAGCTCCACAACGGTGGTGTAGCTATCGGCCTGAAGGTGCGCTCGTAACAGATCGGCGAGCGCGGGGTCGAAAACGGCTTGGATCAGAAACCGTGCATACCGACTATCCGGCCGGCCCAACGTCTCCGCCGCCAACGGCCGGACAAGCGCATCGACAACCTGCCGCAACGGCGGGATCTCGGTGGACTCCTGCAACGTCTGGAGCATCTCGTGGCGGCGGGCATTGACACGGGACATCCGCGACTCCACCACTGCATCGAGCAGTCCCTCTCGGGACCCGAAGTGGTACTTCGCCGCAGACTTGTTTGCCTGATTCGCCGCGAGCTGCACGTCTTTGAGCGTGAGCGCAGGCAGTCCGCGCTCAGCAACTATCTGCTCCGCCGCATCAATCATCGCCTGGCGAGAAGTGGTCCTGGTCACAAAATCGAACTTAAGGCCAACGCCTTATTTAGTCAATGGGCAAATGTGGATCTGCGCCGTCGACTCAAGCCCAACCCCCCTGAAACGTGCCACAAGGGACGCGAACTTTGCTGGTCAGCCGCCCCGAAGGCCGGAATAGATCCCGTTGTGCCGATGTCTCGAAAACAGAAGCTCTGCGACCGGAGTGGAAGGTTCTTCTCGCGAACTCAGGCACCAGGATGGCCGCAGAGATGCGCATCGATAACCGCGACTGAAACGACTCCAGCTGGCATATGTCGGCCCCAGCCCTTCAACGAAGAGTTCATCGACGGAAGGAGGTCGTGCAATGCGGTGGCTGCTGACAGCCGCGGTGCGGACCACATCGCTTTCCGTGCCGGTAGCCATACCGGTGACCGCGCACGCGTGCTCGTGCGTCTACGGCCCCGATGCCCCCGGATCCTCGAGCACGTCTCAAGTGCGGCAGGGGTGCTCACCGACACCGCGACCGAATAGCGCATCGACGGTGACACCGCCTACTACGAATTCGATGTCCGGGAGATCTTCGCCGGTGAGATCGGCGCCAGTACCGTCGTGGCCACCAGCACTCAAGGTCCCGCCTGCGGAACCGGGTAGGCGATCGGCACCGAGTATCTGGTCTTCGCCAGCACCGATCAGTCCTTCGGGGCGCCGTGGTCAGACAACTCCCACTCGGCCACCACACCCTCCGCTGACACCCGCACCCGCCAAGCCGCGGTCGAGGTCTACGGCCCCCGCAAGCGCCGGTCGCCGATCAACGTCCGGTCGACCTCGATGCCACCGGCATCCCATGGGCATCGTGGACCGCCGGCCTCGCCGGGACCGCGCTGATCGCGGCTCCCGCGGCCAGATGGCACCACCGACACCCACCCCGCCGATAGTGGCGAAGTCCGATAACCAGATATTCTGTAAAGCTAACGATGCCGAGTTGTAGATTGTGCGAACTCGACCAGTCCCGACTTGTCCGCAGTTTGTCCGCATTCGGGCCGCAGGCGACCTTCGCCTCGCGTACCTCACCCAGCGACCATTTGAGCACCGCCCTCCTTCAGTAGCGCCCCCCAATGTCCGAGTTGGCGCCTTACAACAGCCTCACCTCGACCGGAAGGAGAAGTCGGCGCGACGGATGCGGCTGTTCAGCCGTTCGCACGTGGCCCCTTGAGGCGTTTGCGGGTGGTGAGGACGCCGACGACCCACCCGGCGACGAACACCAGCAGGAGGAGAATCCACGCGGGGCCGGTGATCTGTACGCCGAAGAAATTGATGGGAATTTCGTCACGATTCATGAGGACGAATGCAATTGCGAGGACGGTGAGTGTCAGTCCTACCCACTGGGCTGGGCTGATCCGGGACAGGTACTGTTGCATAATCTCTTTCCCTTCGTGAAAGACGATTGTTTCGGCTTCGGGAATTCACAGTCGGCTCCAGCGGCTGCGTCGGAGCCAATCACCTGGTCAGGGCATTGTCACACGAGCCAGTCCGGCTCGAACTGCAATTCGCATCAGTTGCGGTTGCCAGTTTTAGGTCTCTAACCACTCGACATTCGGCCACCTACCGTGTGGACCACAATGACTTCCGGGTGCCACGGAACTATGTCGTTCACCTTCTGCTGTAGTTCGTTTACCGACGGAAGGGTGTCAGGGCTCAGACCTGACTTCCACAAGTTTTAGTGTCACCCTGCGTTGATCGCGTCGATGACGGC
>NZ_JBSHCV010000017.1:0-70234 GCF_053615975.1 Dietzia sp. NPDC055877
TCCCAGCACCCGACGTTCCCGACGCTCGGGGGTCTGGGTCGGGCTGCGGTGGGGGGCGGCTGGAGCGGTCGACCATGCCGGCCTTGCCGTACTCGCGGTAGCGAGCGGCCCACTTGCGTGCGGTTGTCACGGCGACGTTGAACCGCTCAGCCGCGCGAGTGGGCCCCCAGCGGTCGTCGACGACACACCGGGCCAGGCGCAGCCTTCCGGTCGGGGTGAGGGTGGCGTTAGCGTGGGACACGAAGACCTCCGTTGTGGGTGTGGTTGCTTGGTCGCTTTCACACCTCACACGGAGGTCTTCCTCATGTCAGCCCGCCATGCCGACCTGCGACACAACGTCCGTGGTCATTACAGCTAGTGCTCGACTGGAACCACCTCTCAGCACGTCGCGTCGACGCTCCTGCGTCGCCCCTGGACGACCCACTCGACACGCCCGCAGCACAGGCCCTGTGACGTGTCCCGGCTTCCCGGACGGTCGGGGTTGGGTGGCTGTGATGTCGCTGCGTTCTCGTCGAGAGGATCAGCAGACCCGATCAGAGTCGATTGGGATAAGACGCGAAGGCTGTCAGGTCAGGGCGGCCGAAGCCGGCCGGCGGGGTAGCGTCGGACACGTCGAGGTCTTTCGGATGGATGGCGTAAGAACCTCCATCGTCGGGAGATCTCGACGTCTATCTGCGGACCGACGCGCCCGGCCGACCTACGCCCTCATCTGGGAAGAGCCGGTAACGCGGCCCGCGTCGACATTGAGCGATCGCGGTCGACGTCGAATGCTGCATGTGCGGGATCCGAGCAGCCCCCACCGTGGTTTGCCGCCGCCGTGTAGGCACCCATTGCGGCGTCAGCTGTTGCGGACGACCCGACCCGCCTGGGCGCGACCCGTCGCCAGCGCGAGCGAGGCGGCCAGGACGATCAGCCACAGTGCGTGCGCCGCGAGCACCGCCCCGCGGGCGGCCCCCGAGACCGGGTCTGCGGACGCCTCGGACAGGGTGTTTTCCCAGGTCGATGCGATCTCGCCGGCACTCGCCTCCGTTGGCAGGCCCGCTGAGTCTGGCAGAGTCGCCCCAGCCGGTGGCGGCAGCTCGTAGAGGATGAGTTCGGGGTTGGAGAAGGTTGTCGTCGTCGTGGTTTCTCGGGGAGCATCCTCCGCGGTGAGGGTCTGCGCCGACTCGCCACGGGGGCCGGCGGACGTGCGCTCGTCGAGCACCCAACGGATGCCCATCGATGCCAGGACCTGTGCGTCCTCGCCACGCATGAGCGCCTCGGTGGCCCGGCGCGCGCGGTCTCCCTCACCAGATACCGCTGCCTGACCCGCGCCGCCGACCACGAGGTCGCCCGGAACCAGCACGCGAGTGTCGAGCAAGCGCGGCGCCGGGTCAAGGACCGCACGGCCGTCCGCCCACAGTGGCGTCGAACGGAACGAGCCGGCCGGCAGGACCAGCAGGTCGCCAGGCTGGCCGTCGACGATCGCGGCCACCTCCGCCCAGCCGGGGCCGAAGGTGACCGGCCGCAGCTGGTCCCACAGAGCGCGGGGAGCGTCCGGGACCGCGGCGATCGCGATGGCCGTCACCGCAATGGCCGCGCCGATCGGACGCAGGCGCGCGGCGAGGGCGCGGGTTGCGAACGCCAGCGCGAGGACCGTCGCCGGCAGCGCGAGTGCCACGACTTTCTGCGTGTCCCGCAGCAGGCCCGCGGCCGGCACCGCCCCGACCAGCGCCTCCAGCACGGCGATGCCCGGCCCGGTCGCGGCGATCGCCACCAGGAGCCAGGTGAGGATCGCGGTCGGGATCGTCGCCCGCACCGCCGGCAGGTGCCGGGAGCGCCACAGGCCGCGCGCCGCCAACACCCAGACCAGTAGGAGCAGCGCCAGCGCCACCGCCGCCCACCACGTCGCGCGCGACGGCGGCACCGCCTGCGAGTTCCAGATTCCGCCCAGCGCGACGACCGAGCCGAGCGTGCCGATGCCGGGCTCGGCGCGGGCGGCGAACGCGGCCACCCCTGTCGCCGCGGCGCCGGCCGGCCCCCCGCCACCTGCGGGTCCGGCGCCGCCTGCCGGTCCCACGCTGCTGACCAGGGCCGTCGCCAGCAACCAGGGCAGGGCGGTGACCACTGCCGTTGCCGTGAGCGCCACGGCCGCATGCGCTCGCGCACCGGTCCACGCCCGGCGGCCGGGTGACACGTCCGCGCAGGTCAACGCCACTGCCGCAGCGATGACGGCCAGCACCCACCCGGTGGGCGTGAGTCCGGCGATCGCCAGCGCGGCGCAGGCCCCGGTGATACGCAGCCCGCCGTGCCCTCCCCCGGCCCCGCGGCCCGCCCGACGTGCGCACCCGGAATGCTCGTTCTCCGCCGACTTGCGCGCCCGGATTGCACCATTCGGGGCGCGTAAGTCTCGGAGGTCCGCACGTGCGAGGAGCACCGGCATCGTCATCACGGCCGCGACACCTGCCAGCAGCGACCAATGCCCCTGCAGTAGCCGCTCCACCACGAACGGATTCCAGACCGCGCCCACCACCGCCGGCAGCCGGATCCAGACCGCCGAGCCTGCGGCACGCGCCGAATCCGCAGCGCCCGCGCCGCCTGCCCCGCCGAGCACCGGCACGACCTGACGGGCCAGGGCGCCCGCCGCGACCGCGAGCCACACGCAGAAGATCGCCGTGAGCAGGCCCGTCAGCGGCCAGACCGGCAGCCCGACCGCGCCCAGAGCCCGGCTCGCCCACACCATCGCGACGTCCTGTGGCACCGCCCGCGCGGCCGACTCTCCCAGCCCGAGAGCCGCATCGGACAGTGGCGGGCTCGGGGTGGCCACCCAGTCCCGAAGCAGCGGGAAGCCCGGGCGCGCGAGCCCCGCCAGCAGTAGGGACGTCACGACCAGTCCGATGCCGGCGTCCGTCAGCGCGGCCGCGCCGACCCGACTGCGGACCCCGGCGCTGGCTGACATGCGGACATTCCATCACGTCGCCAGGGCGGCATCCGCGCTCGCGCCTGCCCGGCCGCCGCACCACCGGATGGGCTCGTCCCTCGAAGCCGCCTACGATCACCCGTGTGGAATATCAGGAGCGCACGGCGGCACCCGACTCCGCCACCAGGCGCTTCCTGACCGGCGCGGGAGCGGTGACGGCGGGCTCGATGCTCGCCAACATCGCCGCCTACCTGCTACATCTGCCCGCCTCGCGTTGGCTGGGGCCGGAGGGCTACGGCGCCTTTGCCGCGCTGCTGTCAGCGCAGTTGCTGGTGGCGGTGCCGTCGCTCGCGCTACAGGCGGTCGTGGCGCGCGAGCTCGTGCGCGGGGTGTCGAGCGAGGCGTTGCGGTCGCTCGGCCGACGGGTCGCGTTGCTGGTCACGCTTGTCGCGGCGCTGGCCGTGGTGCCGGTGTCGCTTCTGTTGAACACGCCCGTGCTCGCCACCGCCGCAGCCCTGGTGCCGGGCCCGGTGCTGTGTCTTCTGGCGACCGAGCAGGGCCTGCTCCAGGGCTCCGAACGGTTCCGCGCATTGGGCGTGGTGTTGGCACTGGCCGGCGCAGGGAAGGTCGTGCCGGCGGTCGGCGTGCTCGCGGCCGGCGGCGGAGTCGGGCCGGCGTTGGCGGCCGGGGCGGTCGGTGTGGCGGCGGCCTGGCTGGTGGCGGGCCGGATCGTGGCGGCCGGCTCCCGCTTCACAAGCTCCGTCGGCTCGTCCGACTCCCACGGCTTCCTCGGTCACGAGACCGGGCCGGGGTCGCCTGGGCCGAGGTCGCCTGGGCCGTTGTCGCCCGGGGTGGCCGCCGTCCTCGCGGCCGGGCAGGTCCAGCTGGTGATGATGGCGCTGACCTCGGTTGACCTGCTTCTGGCCCGAGCCCTCCTCTCCCCCGAGGACGCGGGTCGATATGCGCTCGGAGCCGTTGCCGCGAAGGCCGCCTTCTGGCTTCCCCAGGCCGTCGGTACCGTGCTCTACCCGCGCATGGCCGACCCCGCAGGGCACCGAGGTGCTGTCCGCTCCGCCGTCGGTGTGCTGCTGGGGATCGGCGCGGTGGTGGTGCTCGGTGCCGCAGTGGCCGCCCCGCTCGTGCCGGTTCTCGTCGGCGCCGACTACCAGCCGGTCGCCGGGCTGCTCTGGGCCTTCGCCGCGCTCGGCGTGGTACTCAGTGTGCTGCAGGCGTTCCTGCTGGCCACCATTGCCACTAATCGGACCGTCGAGGCCGGCATCGCCTGGTGCGGGCTGGTGCTCACGGCGGTCGTCGTGTGGTTCGCGCCCCGCGACGTCACCGGGGTTCTGGGGGCGACGCTTGTCGTCGTGGTGGTCACCACGGTCGTCGCCGGCTGGCGCGCACTCCGGGCCCGCCCGGCCTGAGCGATCACCCCGCCTGAGGTCGCGCCCCTCAGATCTGCCGCTCGAATCGCGATCTGCCGCAGGAGCTCCGGCGACAGAGCGCAGTTCGACCGGCGGATTTCTGTCTGCGCCCCGGTGGGCTGGCCAACGAATCGATGCAGGGGCGGCGGGGCGGAGTTGGAGTCAACGAGAAGAGCGTTCCGCACACCCTTACTCGGGCGATGTGTGCGGAACGCTCTTGTCGATGTGTCCGCCGCGGCGGGCCGGGCGAACGGGCGGGCCAGGCGAACGGACCGGGGCAACCGGGCGGGGGCCGGGCTGCGGGCGACTACAGCCCCGGCCCCGAACGCGAGGTTAGGCGCGGGCCTCCGGACCGGGTCCTGCAGGACCGGAGCCGCCCGCAGCAGGCCCCGCGGGCCCGGCGGAGCCGTCACCGCCCGGAGCAGTACCGGCGGGACCAGCAGAACCGCCACGCCCGGCGGGACGCGAAGCGCCCGACCTGCGGCCCGCGGTGCGGGAGCTTCCGGCGCTACCGCCGCGGGCACCGAGCACGATGCCGCCGATCAGCGACAGCACGCCCAGGATGCCCAGAATGATCGGCACGACGCGGCCGAAGGTGTTGAGGGTGTCGGCGCTGTCCTGCGCACCCGCCAGCGTGATCTCCTGGGTCTCCTCGTTCCAGCCGGACTGGAAACGGACGGCCGTGCGGGTCGGCTCGGCCCTCTCCTCTTCCACTGCGGTCTTGTCGTTGAAGAAGGCGTCGGCCTCGGCCTGGTCCTCGGCGAAGAACTGGAAGATGTCCTCGGAGCCGTTAACGATCTGGCCGGTGGACGGGTTCACCCAGATGGTGCGGGTGTTGGTGTAGAAGCGACGCATGTCGACCTCGCGCTCCGGGTCACCCTCGAGGCCCCACTGGCCGGCGGTCATGCCGTCGCGGCGGTAGCTGGCCAGGACGGACTCGACGGCCGGATCGTAGCCCTCGGAGATCGAGGCGAAGTGGTCGCGGATCGAGGACCACATGTCGATGGGGCCCAGGTTCTGACGGAACTCGTACGCCTCGACACCGCCGACGGTGGTCTCGCCGACGAACTCGATCGGGTTGGTGGTGAAGGTGCTGGCGTCGAAGTACGGGTACGACTTCTGCTCGGTGTCGAACGGGAACTTGTACTGCAGGCCATCCCGGACGAAGCCGACGGGGGCGGACTCCTCGCCACCGGCGGCTACGATCTGCATGGTGCTGGTGGCCTCGTCGATCGGCATGGCCGTGACGCGGTCGAGGGTGATGCGGTCGACGGTCGCGTTGATCAGCGCGGCGTTGTCGCCACCATCGGCCAGGTCCTCACGCAGCAGCGACTGCGCGGCCTGCATGGTGATCACGTCGGAGTCCGAGGGCTCGACGGCCGTGACGCGACGCTGCGAGTACAGCGGGACGTCGTTGTCGATGAAGCAGCTCACGGCGAGCTGGACCTCGGAGTCGTCGGCCTCGTCGTCGCCGACCGCCTCGACGTCCTCGCCCTCGGCAGCGCCCTCACCGGCGGCGCCCTCGGCGGCCGCGTCGTCCCCGCCCGCGTCCGGCACGCGGCACTCCTCGCGATCGGCGTTGAGCTCGGTCGGAGTGTTGGTCGCCAGCGACAGGCCCACGAGCACCGCACCGGGCGAGACCTCGGTGACCGTCGTGGAGTTGATGTCCAGCGGGGTCTTCTTCTGCGCCGGCACCACGAAGAACACCAGCGCGAGTGCGATAGTGATCAGGAAGGTCCCGAGCCCCACCAGGACCAGCGCGGGAACAGTCGACCTCCGTCCCGCGGAACTGCTCTGACGTGCCATCGGTTGTCCTCCTGGAGTATCGCCGTCGGTCCGCCCACCGCCCGGGGTTCACCGGGGCGATCGCCCGGGCCGGACCATCATCAGGAGAAGATTAACAGTGATGAAGAACGCAAACGGCACCCCCGACCACCGAGTCGGCACTCTCCCGGCCGCCCGCGGGTTCGTCCCGGCGCTCGAGGGATTGCGCGCGATGGCCGCCTTCGCCGTTCTCACCACCCATGTCGCTTTCCAGACCGCCTCCTCGACCGGGTCGGCGATCCACCGGGTCTGGGGTCGCATGGACCTGTCGGTGGCCGTGTTCTTCGCGCTCTCGGGCTTTTTGCTGTGGCGCGTCCACGCCCTGCACGCCCGCTCCGGCGCCCCCGGCACCGCCCGCCCGGCCCGCACCTACCTGCGCTCGCGTCTGGTGCGGATCATGCCCGCCTACCTCCTGTTGGTGGCGGCGGCATTCCTACTCCTGCCGCAGAACGCCTCCAGCCCGCTGACGACCTGGACGGCCAACCTGACGCTCACGCAGGTGTTCGTCCCGGACTCGTTGGCCGAGGGGCTGACGCACGCGTGGTCGCTGTCGGTGGAGATGACCTTCTATATAGTGCTGCCGCTGTTGTGGTGGGCGCTGGCCCGGCTGCGGGATGCGGCGGCGCGGTGGCGGATCCCGGTGATCGCCGGGGTGGGGGTGCTCAGCCTCGGGTGGGCGCTCGTGCCCTGGTATGAGCTGGGGTTGCCCGAGCGGCTCAACGACCAGATCCTGCCGCCGGCCTTCGCCTCCTGGTTCGCGGCGGGCATGATTCTCGCCGAGCTGGTCGCCGCCCCACAGGGCCGTATGGCCGCCCTGGCCCGGCACCGCCACGCGCGCTGGGGCTGGTGGGCGCTCGCGGCGGCCGCGTTCCTCGCCTCGACGGTGCCGCAGTGGTTCACCGAGGGGTTCGTCCACCCGTCCGGCCCGGAGTTCGCGGCCCGCACCGCGCTCGGCGCGGCGGTGGCGTTCTTCCTGCTCGCCCCGGTCGTGCTCGCGCCGGAGGGTCAGCGTTTCGCGGTCCTGGGTTCGGGGCCGGTCACGATGCTCGGCCGCTGGTCGTACGGGGTGTTCCTGTGGCACGTGCTGGTGCTGCATTTCGCGTTCCAGATCGCGTTCGTGCCGATGTTCTCCGGGCGGATGCTCGAGATCTGGTTGCTCACCGCGGCGGTGTCGACGGTGATCGCCGCGGTGAGTTACTCGCTGGTGGAGGAGCCGTCGCGCCGCTGGTTGTCGCCGCGCCGCGACCCGGGCGCGCTGCCGGCGCCAGACGGCCTGTCCGACGACGGGGCCGACGACCGGGACGACGGAGCCGAAGACTGGTCCGACGACAACGCCCCCACCGACGGCACGCCCACAGACGGCCAGCCCGCCGCCAACCCGGCGCAGACCAGCCCGAACACCGTCGCCACCTGAGGCGCCCAGCCGTCACCGGCGTAGCCGAGTGGGTCCGGCCACGGGGCACGCGCCAGTAGCGCCGCGCCGGCGACGATCCCGATCCCGCTGCCGACGACGAGCCATCGCCGCGCCCGTCCCGCACCCAGGTATCTGCTGGCCACCAGTGCCGCACCGGTGAGACCGGCGGTCAGGGCGAGCCCCACCGGCCCGGCCACGACGAACCCGAAGACCGCCGTTGAGGCCACGATCACGGCGCCGCCGGCCCGCCGCGGGGTCGTCCGTGTCCCGGCACGGTCGTGCTGCCCGCGCACGAGGAACAGTACGAGCACCAGCAGCAGCGCGATGGGCCCGGTCAGCAGCGCGGCCCGGTACGGGCGGTCGAGCGGCACGGTGAGGACGAGCGTCATCCCGGTGTCGGCGGCGGGCAGGACCCAGCCCTGCTTCCAGCCGTCGATCGTCACGGGCCGCGGGTCGGCGAGCTCGGTGCCGTCGTCGGCCACGAGTCGCGCCTGCCACGCCGGGGTGACCGATTCGGGGATGACCAGCACCCGCTCGCGCGCCGAGCCGGGCACGTACAGCTCGCGGCGGGAGTCCTCCCAGGCCACCGTGCCGACGGCGCGCGTGGCCTGGAGGCCGCCGCCGAGCGGCGCGGCGCCGCGAGCCGCGCCCTCGCCGCCGCGTCCGCCCTCGCCACCGGGGCCGTCCGAGCCGGTGGGTCCGCCTTCGCTGCCGGGGGCGACGCGGAGCCCCACCGCGTCCACCGTGAATGCCTCCCCGGGGTCGACCGAGACCTCCTGCGCGCCCGCCGCGAGTTCGACCGGGCGGCTGTCGCACAGTTCGGCCGGGACTGCGGCGCCGGAGAGCAGATCGCGACGCGAGGCGCTGATGCGCGTGCCGACGATCCGGTCGCCGATGTGGATCCGGGGCCCGTCCTGGCAGGTCAGGGTCACGGGTTCGCTGTCTGCCGCGGGCAGTGCGCCGATGCGGGCGCCGGTGTCGTCCTGCACCCAGACCTCGGCCAGTCCGCCGGGCACGGGCGCCCCATTGGGGTCGCGCACGTCGGCGGTGGTGTCGAGGCGGAGCGTGACGCGGTCGGTGTAGTCGGGGGGAAGGTCGACGACGACGGAGCCGTCCTCCTCCGTGGCGAGTTCGGTCAGGTCGATGCTCGTGCGCTGCACGCCGGTGTCGATCGTCACCACGGCAGGAGCGGCGGGGGCCGCGGCGCGGGGTGCCCACAGGCGCAGCGAGTCGACGAGGTGCCGGCCGGGAAGGCGCAGTTCGAGGGTGGGCGAGGGCCCGTCGGGGGCGTGCCAGCTGGTGGCGCGGTCGCCGTCGACGGCCGCGTTCGGTCCGCCGGCGGGGTCGGTGACCTCCGAGTCCCCGAAGGCGCGGACCTGCCGGAAGCGGCTGGCGGGCGTGCCACGCAGGACGTCGTCGAGCGCCGGGCCGGAGCGGGGGCGGACCAGCAGCTGCGGGACGACCGCGGTGTCGGCGGGGACGTCGAGGAGGCGGGCGAACCGGCCTGGTTCCTCGGCCTCGATCCAGAGTTCGGGCGCACAGCGGACGGCGCCGGTCTCCTCCTCGGCACCGGCCAGCCCGTCCACCGGAGAGCCGCCGTGGACGCAGTCCGAGCGGCCGGGCAGCTCCTGGCGCAGCAGCCACCCGGAGGGGGCCGCCGCGGGGTCATCGGTCGCGGGATCACCGGAGGCTGAGTCGTCTGCAGCTGGGGCGGGCCGCTCCGGCAGCGCGATCGTGCGCAGCAGGGGGATCTCCTCGCCGCCGGTGGTCAGCCCGATGTCGGCGATCTCGAAGTAGGTGCCGCGCCCGCCGTCGGCGAAGCCGGTGGCCGTGACGCGGACCCGCTCGGTCTCGCCCGGCGGCAGCGCGATGGTCGTCTCCTCGCCGAGTGACGGGAACACGGTGGTGGTGCCGGTGTCGGTGCGCACCTGCAGACTTGTCAGCGCGGCGCCGGCGGTCGGCTCGGGCACGGTCAGCCGGAGCACGGCGCGGTCGACGGGCTCGGGCAGCTCGATCTCCATCCACTCGCCGAACGCCGAGCCGAGGCCTCCGGAGCGCCACGTGCTGTCCGGGTCGCCGTCGACCGCCGCGGCCACCGAGTGCGACGGGCGAACCGGGCCGGTCTGGGCGGAGTCCGCCGCCGACGACGACACCGTCACCCGCGCATCCCACCAGCGTGCCCGGGCCAGCGGTGGCTGCTCATCGGAGACAGAGGCCGGGTAGTCGGGGATCGTGCCCCGGCTGCGGCGGGGATCGCCCTCGGCCCGCACGGCGGACGAGTGGTGGTCGAGGCGTCCGAAGTCGGTCTCGCGGTCCATCGGTGAATCGGTGAGCACCGGTCCGATCGAGTTCACCGGCCGCGGCCGCGGGAAGGGGTCCGATCCGGGCCCCACGTCGGCGGCGATCGCGTCGGCCTCGAGCAGGCGCGTCACCCGGGCCGGGGAGCCGGTCGTGTCGCTCCCGACCCCGAGGTCGTCCAGCGCGGCGAGCGACTCCGGGCCGCCCGCGACCACCGGCAGGTCGCGGACCTCCACGGTGTACGGCGCCGTGGCCGAGCGCGGCGGGCCCGGGGCGGTCGCATCGGAGCCCAGCCTGGAGTCGACGCGGTAGATCTCGATCGCGGGATACGCGGGCCGGAGCCCGGAATCCGGGACGACGACGGGCTCGGTGCCCTCGGCGTTGTCGTCGTCGGCATTGTTTCTGCCGGCAATGTCTCCGTCGGCGTCGTCGGCAATAACTCCGTCGTCGTCCCCCTCGGGCGCGCGGGCGCCGCCGACCGGCGCACCGAAGTCGGCGACCCGCACCAGGCCCGGCGAACCCTCGAGCGCCTGGTGGACCAGCGCGGGGCGGGGGGCGGCGGAGGCGGAGGCGTCGGTTCCCTCGAGGTCGTTGCGCACCACCAGGTACCCGATGCCCAGCAAGGCGAGCGTGGCCGCCATGCCCGGCGCGGGGCGGCCGTCGGCCAGGCGACGCTGGACGGCGTCGAGGGCGCGGATCGCGGGGGCGGGCTGCAGCGGCACCGAATCGCGGACGGCCCAGGGCGTGTCGGCGAGCGGCTGGAGGGGCTCGTCGCGGGTCACGCCCCATACCTGGCGCGCGAAGGAGGCGCCGGGCACGACGAGGGCGCGCGTGGTGCCGGCGGGGTCATCGGTACCGTCGGGCCCCGCCACCGACGCGTTCTCCGACAGCCACGCCGCGGCCTCGGGCCAGTAGTCGGGCACCTGCTCGTGCGCGCCGACCGGGGCGAGCTTGCCCAGCCACGCCGGGGCCACCGCGACGGACGCCGCCAGCACCACGACCATCGCCAGCGCGACGGAGCGGTCGCGCTCAGGGTGCGCCAGCGTGTCGGCCACCTGGCGGCGGTCCCCCCCGACCCGCACGAGCAGGTGCGCGAGCAGATGCGCCACGCCCAGCACGATCGGCAGGCGCAGCAGCGGCTCGAACTTGTGGACGTTGCGCAGCGGAGCGCCGGAGCCGTCGAGGAACGCGCGCACCGTCTCGGCGAGGCCGCCGCCGGCGGGCCCCACCCACGGCGCGGCCATCGCGACCAGTCCCACGGCGGCGATCACCAGCAGCCGGCCGCGGGCGGGCATGCCCCGGCGCAGCAGACCCACCACGCCGACGGCCGCGATCACGCCGGTGGCCAGCACGTACACGGGCTCGCTGGTGAGGGCGGCGCCCGCGATGCGGTCGGTGGAGACGAACGGTACCCACGTCGAAGCGCCGCGCAGCACCTCCGTCACCGAGGACCAGCGGGTGGTCACCTCGGCGGACTCGATGTGGTCGAGGAACGGCGGCGAGACGCGGCCGAGCAGCACCAACGGCACCGCCCACCACACGCACACCGCCGCGGACAGCGGCAGCCACCACGCGGCCAGGCGCGCCCACGTGCGGTCGGGGCGGTGCATGACCCACCACAGGATCGCCGGCAGGCACGCGGCAGCGGTGGCCACGGCGTTGACCGCGCCCATCAGCGCCAGCGCGAGCGCCGCCCCCGCCCCGCCCCGGCGCGGCGACATGCGGCCCTGCAGCACCCGGATGACCGGCAGCAGCACCCACGGCGCGAGCGCGACGGGCCAGATCTCGGAGGAGATGGAGCCCAGGTCGCCGAGCATGCGCGGGGCGAGCGCGTAGAGGATCCCGGCGGCCGCGCGGGTCTGGCGGGTGCCGATCCGCAGCGCCGCCGCCACGCGCACCACGCCCACGTAAGCCACGGTGAGCAGCACCGCCCACCACAGGCGTTGGGTCAGCCAGGCGGGCATCCCCACCAGGTCGAAGAGCGCGAAGAACGGCCCCTGCGGGAACAGGTAGCCGTACGCCTGGTTCTGGACCTGGCCGCCGAAGGACATGCCGGTCCACAGGTGGGTGGCGCCGGCGAGGAAACGGACCGGGTCAGCGACCAGGTCGTACTTGGTGTCGGGGACGATCTGCCCCGGGGCCTGGAGGCAGGCGAGGAGAAGGAAGGCGAGAAAAGCGACGACGCCGTCGCGCGCACCGGCGCCGAGACGGATCCCGCGGATCACCTAGGCCGGAGGAAGGATTGACAGGGGGTCGGGCGGCTAGCGCGCGCCGTACTCGACCTGGCCGAGCAGCGCCTGGTCGGCGGGCGGCTGCGGCACCTCGGGGATCGTGTTCTCGGCCATCGAGGTGTTGAGCCCGAACGCGACGATGCCGCCGAGGACGATTCCGCCTACTGCGCTGGCGAGCGCTCCGGTGCCGAAGCTCATCGAGTTCTCCCTGCGATTCACGAAAAAAGGTGCGGTTCCGCGGGCACCTCAGGGGCACCCCGACGCCGAAAGACTAGCACCCCGCTTCGCGCCATTTCGTAGGTAGCGCTGACCACGAGTCCTTACTGGCGGGTAAGTTAGTGTGGCAGAACACACCCACGACCCGCCGGGAGGAGCCCTGTGTCGACCGGGACCAAGCGCATCCCACGCGCTATCCGTGAGCAGCAGATGCTCGACTCCGCGATCCGCGTGTTCGCCGATCTCGGCTACCGCTCCGCCTCCATGGACACCATCGCGCGCGACGCGAAGATCTCCAAGCCGATGCTCTACCTCTATTACGGCTCCAAGGAGGAGCTGTTCACGGCCTGCGTGGTCCGCGAGTCCGGGCGGCTGATCGACCAGCTCACCGCCGCGGCGCTCGCCGGCTCGGGTCCGCGCGGCCGCCTCGAGAGCGTGGTGCAGTCGTTCCTCGAGTACGTCGACGAGCACCCCGACTCGTGGAACGTCGTCTACCGCCAGGCGTTCGCCGAGCCGGCCTTCCGCGGGGAGGTCGAGAAGATCCGCTCGGGCCTGGTCGATCTCACCACGGATGTTCTGCAGCAGCACTGGGGTGACGAGCGCAGCCGCGAGAACCTCGAGGTGGTGGCCACCGCGCTGGTCGGCGCGGGTGAGGCGGTGGGCGACCGGGTCGCCCACGGGGCGATGCCCACGTCGGTGGCCGCGCGGGTCGTCGTGGACCTGGCCTGGCGCGGCCTCGCCGGCGACCCCGTCAGGGACCTGTCCGGAGCGGTCGGTGCGAAAGACCCCCACAAGATCGTCGACGACGACGACAATGCGGACACCGTCGGTACGTCCACCCACCGCCCCGCCGCCACCGAGGAGCAGCCGTGACAGACAAGACCTCAGCGACCACCAGCGGTGTCGAAGGCGCCCGCACGCTCAGCCCGATGGACCTGGCCAAGGGGCTGCCGTCGATCATCGCGGACCTGCCGTCGGTGCTGAACGGGCTGCGGATCGTGCGGACCTCCCGCCCGAGCGACCACGTGTCGATCGGCACGCGGTTCGAGTCCCTGGCGGCCTCGCAGCCCGACGCCCCGTTTCTGCGTTTCCTCGGCACGGAGGTCTCCTACGGCGAGGCCAACCTGCGCGCCAACCGCGTCGCGGCGATCCTCAAGAATCACGGCGTCACCCGCGGCGACACGGTGGGCGTGTGCATGACCAACCGCACCGAGGTGATGCTCGCGATCCTGGGCGCGGCCAAGGCCGGCGCGTCGGTCGGCCTGCTCAACCACCATCAGCGGGGCGACGTGCTCGACCACTCGCAGAAGATCATCGAGTCGAAGGTGGTTCTGGCGGGCGCCGAGTGCGCTGAGACCGTCAACTCCATTCCGCGCGAGGACTGGAGCGGCACGCTCATCGCGGTCAGCTCGCCCGTCGACCTGCCGCAGCGCGGCCTCATCGCGGGTGACCGGCCGGAGTCGATGTCCGATCTGACGTGGCTCGAGGACGAGCTCGCCGCGCTCGAGGACTCGGTGGGCGAGACCGATTTCCCGGACGCCGCCCAGACCGTCGGTACCGAGACCGCCTACTACATCTTCACCTCCGGCACGACGGGCCTGCCCAAGGCGTCGACGATGTCGCACTACCGGTGGAACCGGGCCCTGGCCGGCTTCGGCCTGTCCGGGGTGCGGTTGAAGAAGGACGACGTCCTGCTCTGCCCGCTGCCGATGTACCACAACAACGCCCTGACGGTGGGGCTCGGCTGCGTCCTGGCCGCGGGTGCCTGCATGGCGATCGAGGAGCACTTCTCCGCCTCCAAGTTCTGGGATCAGGCGCGCGCCTCCGGGGCCACGGCTGCGATCTACATCGGTGAGATCTGCCGCTACCTGCTCAACCAGGAGCCCGGCCCGGGCGATCGCGACCACTCGATCCGCGTGATGACCGGCAACGGCCTGCGCCCCGAGATCTGGGACCAGTTCACCGAGCGGTTCGGCATCGACCGGATCTGCGAGTTCTACGCGGCCAGCGAGTGCAACATCGCCTTTGTCAACGCGTTCAACGTGCCGCGGTCCACCGGTTACTGCCCGATGGATTTCGCGATCGTCGACTACGACCCGGAGACCGGCGAGCCCCGCCGCGGCGCTGACGGTCGCCTGTCGAAGGTCGGCAAGGGCGGTGTCGGACTGCTACTCAGTGGCATCTCGGCGTCGCAGCCCTTCGACGGGTACACCGACCCGGAGGCCACCGAGAAGAAGATCGTCCGCGACGCGTTTGGCGACGGCGACGCCTGGTTCATCTCGGGCGACCTCATGATGAACCAGGGCCTCAAGCACGCCTCGTTCGTCGACCGGCTCGGCGACACGTTCCGCTGGAAGGGCGAGAACGTGGCCACCACCGAGGTCGAGGCCGCGGTGGGCACCCAGCCCGGTGTGGACCAGGCCGTGGTCTACGGCGTGCCGGTCACCGGTGCCGACGGCAAGGCCGGCATGGCCGCGATCCGCCTGCACGACGGCGCCGAGTTCGACGGGCAGGCCATGGCCGACGCGTTGCGCAAGTCCCTGCCGGCGTACGCGGTACCGGCGTTCATCCGGCTCTCCGCCGAGCTCGAGCACACGTCGACGTTCAAGAGCCGCAAGACCGAACTGCGCGAGCAGGCCTTCGACACCAGCACCTTCGACGAGCCGGTGTTCGTGCTGACCAAGAAGAACGGATACGTGCCTCTCTACGAGGGCGCCGAGCGCGACCTGGTCGACGGCACCGCCTGAGCCGCCGCAGCTACGCAGTTGCAAGACATCCCGTCCCACCTCCGCGACTGGCGGACGTCGCCCACCTCCGCGGTTGCAAGACACCCCGTCCCGGTTGCACGACAGAAGTGGCGAAATCTGCCCGATCCTCGAACGAGAAGTCGTGCAACCGTAGGTCGATGTCTTGCAACTGGGGAAGTGGGCCGGGCGACGTCCGGCAACTGCGGGGCCGAGCGCGGAGTAACGCGTGCCGGGGCGGGGCTTCTCAGGCCTGCGACCAGCCGGTGTCCACGCGGATCCGCTCGAGCCGCCGGTACGAGATGAGCCACTGGCCGTCCACCCGGCGGTAGCGCTCGTGGTAGTGACCCCAGCCGTGCAGCCAGCGCTCGCGGCCGTCGACCTGCCACCACAGCCGGTCCTCCATGGCCCAGATGCCGGTGGCGGTCGGCTCGCCCGTCTCCGGGTGGTGCCCCGAGTACTCGATCAGCGGGGTGTGCCCGTGGTGGACGCTCGTGACCGGCGAGGCCCCGTCGAGCGTGTCGCGGATCTTCTCGGTGAGCGCCTGCCGTCCTTGCACCTGCGCCTCACCGCCGCCGGCCGCCCAGGACTCGCTCACCACGTCCTCGGTGTGGCACGGTCCGTAGCCGTCCCATTGCTTGGTGTCCATGACGTAGAGGCGGCGGGCGAACACGGCGCGGATCGCCTCGAGGTCGGCGGCGGAGAGTGCAGGCCCCTCACCGGCGCCAGCCTCGCCCACACTGGCCACTCCGGACATGCCCGTCACGTCGTGTAGTCCGCGTTGATGGCGATGTACTCGCGGGTGAGGTCGCAGCCGTAGACGGTGCAGGAGCCGCCCGCCGACCCATCCGCGGCCCCACCGGCAGCACCACCACCGTCGGCACCACCACCGTCGGCACCACCCGCGGCACCACCCGCGGCACCGCCCGTCACGCCCAGGTCCACGGCGATGGTGACCTCCTCGGCCCGCATGATCTCGGTGAGCCGCTCGAGTTCGGCCTCGCCGGGGAAGGCGGGGTAGGTCTCGAGGTCGCCGAAGACGATCGTCACGCGCTCCGGGTCGATGTCGGTGTCGTCGCTGCATTTGCCGATCGCCATCGCGACGCGTCCCCAGTTGGGGTCGGCCCCGTGCACGGCGGTCTTGACCAGCGGCGAGTTGAGGATCGCCTTGGCCACGCGCTTGGCCTGGTCGCGGTCGCGGGCTCCGGTCACCTGGACGGTGAGGAGCTTGGTGGCGCCTTCGCCGTCGCGCGCCAGTTGCCGGGTCAGGTCCAGGCAGACGTCTTGCAGCGCCTCGCGCAGGTCCGCCTCGGCCACTTCGCCGGCCACCCCGCTGGCGAGCGCGATCGCGGTGTCGGAGGTGGAGGTGTCCGTGTCGACGGACAGGCAGTTGAAGGTCTCACCCACCGCGGCGCGGAACGCGGCGTCCAGCACACCCGGCTCCACGGCGGCATCGGTGAAGATCACGGCGATCATGGTGGCCATGTCGGGCTCGACCATTCCGACACCTTTAGCCACGCCCACGACCTGGGCGGTGGACCCCGTCGTCGTCGTCATTTCCCGCACGGCGGTCTTGGGGTGGGTGTCGGTGGTCATCATGGCGGCGGCCACGGCCAGGGCGTCGGAGCCGAACTCGGCGCCGGCGAGCCCGTCGAGGTGGGTGCGCAGCAGGTCCATGGGGTACTGGCGGCCGATCACGCCGGTGGAGGCGATGAGCAGGTCCTCGGGCGGTACGCCGACGGATGCCGCGGCGCGGTCGAGCACCTCGCGCGCGTTGGCCATGCCCTGCTCGCCGGTGGCCACGTTGGCGTTCTTGGCCACCACCACCAGGCCGCGCGCGCGGCCGGACGCCGCGTTGGCGCGGCTGAGGACGACCGAGGGGCCGGCGAAGAGGGACCGGGTGAAAACGGCCGACGAGGCGGGGGCGGGACCCTCGTTGACGACGACGACAACGTCATCACCCTCCTCGCGCAGACCCGCGGAGCCGGCATGGGCTCGGAAGCCGGCCGGCAGGGGGACGGTCGCGGGTGAGGCGGGCGGGTGCGCAGTCATGCGGCCATTGTCCCCTGCGGGCCCGGCGGGCGGTGGCGAAGGGCTATGCGTACGCCGATTACACAGATTTTCTGGTTTGTGACGTACATTACAGACGTCCAAGTTTGGGGCGCTAACCAGCGTCGATAAGTCGCGGCACATCCGAGAACCCCTGTGCGACAACCCCTCAAGATGGAGATGTCGGGGTTCCGACGTAACGTTTCGTAGCGAGTTCGGGATGTACTTCACGAGTCCATCACGGACCGCAATACGACAGCAGCGGCGCAGCACGGTGCCGCTCACAACGAAAGGATCACCAGATGATCAACGACATCTTCGCCTTCTTCAACAACCTCCTCGCCACCGGCTCGTCCGTCGTCGACTTCGGCTCGGCCACCGCTGGCGACGTTGCCAACACCGTTCTCGGCTCCGTCGGCCTGCCCGGCATCGGCGTCGAGGGCGTCTGATTTGACCTCGACCAACTAGCGGCCTAGCCCGCTAACCGGTCAACGCAACGCCGGCATTCGTCTTCGGACGGATGCCGGCGTTGTGCATTTCACAATCGTGTCGCTCGCGCTCGGCGCTTTGCGGCCATCGGCAGCAGGACCACAATTGTGAGCCAAATTACACATGAGGATTCATCGGCCAGACTAGCTGCGCTTATAAAGAGCCGACTGACGCTTTCCCCTTCTCATCCCCTCCCCGCGGATGACGGGCTCGCGCCCCATACGTAACGTCCTGTCATGAGTTGTTGGCGAACCTCCGGGTCCTCAACGGCTCGACCGCACAGGGAGCGGTGCACCCTCGCGCCGCCCATGACGAAAGGATCACCACATGGGTTCCATCGCTGGCTTTCTTCCCGGCCTCGCCGCCGGCTCCAACGCCGTGAGCACCGGCTCCGACGTCGTCGACGGTGCCGCTGGCATCTTCGGCGAGATCCTCAGCACCATCGGCGGCTTCATCGCCGAGGCCACCGGCTCGCTGGAGTGATTTAGCCAAAGTTGGGCTAACACCCAGCCTAAGCAGCACCGACGCTGGCATCGTCTCTGGACGATGCCAGCGTTGGCCATTTCGCAGCCTCAAACTTGCACAGCTCGATCTGTCGCACCCGTCGCCCCGGCCCCGCAAGGCTGGCACGCCTTCGCCGACACCCCGTCACCCGCGCCATGCCGAGCGGGATTAGCGACTCCCTCTTCGGAGCCTCCCCCACACCCTCGCGGACGACTTCTTTGCCGGGGTTCCTGATCGGCCAACTCCACCGCGCGTCGATCGACACACCTCCGCCCGACACGTCGCACCAAGCTCGACACCGTGAGCTGCCGTCCTCATACCAAGAGGTCGTCCTCGACCTTGTGCCACAATCCCGGTCGCCACGCCAGCGATGTCGCCGAATCCCGCAAAGTGGCCGACCCGCCGTCGCACAACAGCGATCCGGCCATTGTGTCTCGATCGAAACAATCGCGGCGAAGGTGGCCACATCCGTTGGCGAGCAAGGTATCTGTAAATCTCAGACGTCCGATTGAGGCTCAGAACTCGCCTATCAGCGCAAATTCTCGCCAACCTGCCGTAACGCTGTGATGCGGATCACAGATATGTGGAGCGAGTCCACAACGGGGCTTCCTCGAAGCCTCACCGGGAACTCGATCCCGAGCGACGTCCTCCGCGCCGCACCTCCTCCGAAAGGAAAGCACTATGTTCTCCGACATTCTCGACCAGCTCGGCTGGGGTTCAGTCATGTTCAACACCGGCTCCGGCATCCTCGATGTCAGCACCGGCTTCCTCGGCAACATCCTCTGGGTCCTCGGCGGCAACCTCGCCAACTGGGGCTCCTGACTCGAGAACGACCATCGGCGGGCTGGCCCGCTGACCGGTCGGCATCGCGCCGGCATCCACTCATGGGGAAGGGATGCCGGCGCCGTGCATTTCACGACACCGTGTTCTTCGCTGCCCCGACCGAGACGCCGCGCGGCACTACACTCGAGCTTATGCAGCTTGACCTGTCCCGCCACATTGACGCCGATCCGGAGACCGTGTGGGCCGTCCTCACCGACATTCCCAACGCACACCGCACCCTTTCCGGTGTGTTGTCGGTGGAGATCCTGACCGCCGGCGTCTATGAGCCGGGCTTTCACTGGCGCGAGACCCGCAAGATGTTCGGAATGAAGTCAACCGAAGAGATGATGGTGCAGACCGCGGACGCACCGCACTCCACGACGATCGTCGCCGAGAACGGCGGTACCGAATACAAGACGGTGTTCACTCTGACGGCTGAGGCCGGCGGCGGCACGACTCTGTTCATGCACTTCAGCGCCGAAACCGCGCACGCCCCGGCCATCTCCCGAGTGGTGATGGGCGTGATGGGCAAAGTTGCACTGAACTCGACCCGCAAGACCATGGAGCAGGACCTGGCCGACATCGGGGCCGAAGCGGAGCGTCGCGCCAACCCCTGACACCAGGCACCCAAATTCGGAAGACCCCCAGGCAGTTGCCTGGGGGTCACCCGATCCTTTGCTACGAACTCGAGGCTTTAGACCGGGATCTCCTGGCCGCTACCGGCGTAGATCGCCTCGAGGACGTTGGAGAACAGGCCGGCAACGCTACCTGTGCCGGTGCCGAGCAGGGTCCCGATGAAGTCCCCGAAACCCTCGACACTGCCCTGGACGGCGCCAAAGACGTTGTCAATTGATCCGAATAGCATGGTGCTTCCTTTGCATTCCGCGATGTGAGTGGATGGCGATGAGGTGGTTACCGACAGGCCAGGGTCAGGCGGCGTCGGCGCCGACGCCGATGAGGTCGCCGATGGAGCCGAACATCGCGCCGACGAGGCCGTCGATGCCGGCCATGATGGTGAGCAGATCCAGGACGCCGCCGCCCATAGCTTCAGTGGACGCCGTGAGTGAACCCATCTTCTTCCCCTTCCGGGAATCAACGTCAAAGAATGTTGACGTTCACGAATAGTGCCACCAGAACTTAACACGCAGTGATCTACGACACAACAGTCGAGTTATTTCCGACAACTTCGCTGGTCGCTCGGAGGCCGTGTCATCGTTGCTCATTAAGTTCCGCTCCTCGAACTTGTGATCGGCCGGAGCCCGGGCCACCGAAACTCAGGCGTTCTTCAGGCAGGGTCCTGACACCGGTAGCGCCCGTTCGGGTTCCCTGGAGCCAGGCCCGCATCAGCACGCGAAAATCCGCTGCCCGCCTTCTAGCCGCTCCGGGGCTAATCAAGTCTGGCTCGAGGCTGCGGACTCCGGGGGCCTCCCGGCTGAAGACTCAGTCCACTGCGGGGCGCGCACGCTCCCAAAGCTCGGCAACCACCTCGCCGGCCAGCCGGTCGGCGTAGGCATCAGCAGCCCGCCACCGCGACCCGGCCCACAGCGGCGGCACGTCGATGTCGCCCGCCTGGGCGGCGGCTTTACGCATCGGCCCGGTGAGGATGTGCAGGTGCGGGTACGCGGCCGGGGCTGCGTCGTGGTGCTCGGCCACGAACCCGTTGACCAGCGCGCGGGCGTAGCGCCCCGTGTAGCAGCGAGTGGGTCGCGTCTCGGTGAACCGCGGATCGCCCAGCGCCGCCCGGTGCAGCGCGCTCGTGCCCGCCTCCGGAGTACGCAACAGCACGGTCCCGAGCTGCACGCCGGTCGCCCCGGCGGCCACCGCAGCGGCCACGTCCTCCGGGGTGGCGATTCCGCCGGCGGCCACGAACTCGACGTCCGGTAGCGCAGCGCGCACGGCCCGCACCAGTTCGACGGTGGTGATGTCGTCGGGCTCCTCCCCCACCGCCGTGGTGGATCGATGCCCGCCGGCCTCGGCGCTCTGCACGGACAACCAGTCCGCCCCCACCTCCACGGCGCGCCGCGCATCCTCGACGCCGGCGACGGTCACGACCACCGCCGACCCCGCTGCCTGCAACCGCTGCACCACCCCGGAGCCCGGGATCCCGAACGTGAACGAGACGACCGGCACCGCCTCCTCGACCAGCGCGTCGATGGTGGCGTCTTGGTCGAAGTCGGTGAACTGCGGATCCTCGGCCAGCGCGATGCTCAGCCGCTCGGCGACAGGCCGCAAGCCTTCCGCGTATTTCTCGAGTCTGGCCATGCCGCCCGCCGCGTCGAGGGCCGCCTCGGAGTCGGCCCGGTCGAGCAGAAAGACGTTGACGCCGAACGGCGCGTCGGTGAGCTCGCGGACGCGCGCGATCTCGGAGCGGGTGGCCTCCGCATCCAGGTATCCGGAACCGATCAGTCCGAGTCCGCCCGCCTCGCCGACCGCCGCGATGAGCTCTCCGGTGGTGGGCCCGCCGGCCATGGGCGCCCCGATCACGGGACGGCGCAGGTGCGACGGGAGCAGGCGGGCGTGTGGTTCGGCGTCGGTCATGTTCCCGACGTTACGCCTGGTGGGATCGCGCGGCGGGCTGGACCATGCCGCGCCGAGTCACCGCGTACACCGCTCCGCCGACGACGAAGACGACGACACCGCCGACCACCGACTCCCACGGCAGACTCCCAGCGACCGTCACACAGCCGAGCGCCCCGAGCACCGGCACCCAGGCCGGCAACCGCCGGCGCCGGCGGTCCAGGCGCAGGGCCGCGGTGTTGGCCACCAGGTAGTAGACCAGCACGGCGAACGACGAGAATCCGATCGCCTGACGCACATCGGCGAGAAGGACGATCACCGCGACGAGCACGCCCACGCAGATCTCGGCGACGTACGGCGTCCGCCGCGTGGCGTGGACCGCGGCTAGCGGGGCGGGCAGATGCCGGTCGCGGGCCATCGCGAGCGTCGTACGCGAGACGCCCAGGATGCCGCCGAGCAGCGCACCGAGCGCGGCGATCCCTGCGGCGATCCGCACGACCGGGGCGAGCTCACCGCCGCCGATGCGTTCCGCCGCCTCGAGCACCGGCGCGGCCCCGGCTGCGACACCGCCCACGCCGAGGACGTGGACGACCGCTGCCAACACCAGCGCATACACCACGATGACCAGCGAGATCGCCAGCACCACGGCCTTCGGAATCGTGCGGGCCGGGTCGCGCACCTCCTCGCCGAGCGTGGCGATGCGGGCGTAGCCGGCAAAAGCGAAGAAGCAGAAGCCCGCGCCGCCGAGCACGCCGAGGATCCGGGCGGGCCACGCCTCGTCGTCGACCGCGGGCACCGGAACAGGCCCCACCTCGGAAGCACCCAGCCCGGTGGTGCCCGTCCCGGCTGCGACGGCCTCCGCCCCACCGCCGGATGGCACCACCCAAGCCATCACGAAAAAGACCGCGAGCACGACCAGCACGATCGCCACCAGCACCTTGGCCACAGTCGCCGTGCGCTGCACCCCCAGCACCGAGAGTACGGTGAGGAGAAGAACGGCTGCCGCGGCGACGAGGTTCGCGTGCTCCGGCCAGATGTACAGCCCAACAGTGAGGGCCATGGCCGCGCACGAGGCGGTCTTGCCCACGATGAATCCCCAGCCTGCGAGGAACCCGGGCAACGGACCCAGCAGTTCGCGGCCGTACACGTACGTCCCGCCCGCGGCGGGGAACTGGGCGGCCAGCCGGGCCGAGGACAGTGCGTTGCACACCGCCACCACCGCGGCGATCGCGAGCGAGACCCACACGAGCGAGCCAGCCCGGGCCGCGGCGGGGGCGAACGCCACGAACACGCCGGCGCCGATCATGGCTCCGAGACCCACCACCACCGCGTCGGTCAGACCGAGCCGTCGATCAAGCATCTGGTTCACCCGAGCACTCTGACATTCCCGGGTGACGCGTAGATGAACCTCTGCCCAGGCGGGGGCAGAAACCTCCGGCTCCGGAAAGACAGTCAGGCGATGCGAAGGATGAGCGAACGGCCGATACATTGGAGATCGTGTTTCTTCTCCGCCGGCTCCGCTTGACGGCTGCCGCATCGGTCACCGCTTTGGCGCTGGCCAGTTGCGGTACCGGCGAGCCCGCGGATCAGGCGCCCCCACCCGCGGCCGGCGCCCCCACGGCCGACGTCGCCACCGCACCGCCGACCGCGCCGTGCGACTCACCGTTCGCGGCACTCAGCCAGCGCGAGCGGATCGCGCAGCTGTTCACCGTGGGCGTGAGCTCGATGGCCGACGCCCGCCAGGCTGTGGAGCAACACAACATCGGCGGTGTGTTCATCGGCTCGGGCGTCGTCGGCGAGGCGGTCTCCGGCAGTGGCCTGGCCGAGCTCCAGAAGATCGCCCCGCTGCCGCTGCTGGTCGCGATCGACGAGGAGGGCGGCCGCGTCTCCCGCATCTCGCCGTACGCGGGGCCGATGCCCTCGGCACGCGTCATGGCCTCCACCATGAGCCCCGAGCAAGTCCGAGCGACCGCCCACACGCGCGGTGAGTTCCTGAACCGCATGGGTGTGACGGTGGACTTCGCCCCCTCCCTCGACGTGTCAGACCAGCCCGACCAGGCCGTGATCGGCGACCGCTCCTTCTCCCCCGACCCCGCTCGTGTGACCGAATACGCCCGCGCATTCGCTGCCGGGCTGCAGGACGCCGGGATCACCCCGGTGTTCAAGCACTTCCCCGGGCACGGGCGTTCCTCCGGCGACAGCCACTTCACCACCGTGACGGTGCCACCGCTCGACCAACTCGCGGCCCACGACCTGCGGCCGTTCGCCGAGCTGGCCGCCACCCCCGGAGCCGGGATGATGCTCGGGCATCAGCTGGTCCCCGGCCTGACGGGCGCGGACCGGCCGGCATCGCTCTCCCCCGCCGCGTACCGGCTGCTGCGGGAGGGCCACGGCTACGGCGCCCCCGCGTTCGAGGGACCGATCTTCACCGATGACCTCTCCGGGATGAAGGCCGTCTCCGACTCCTTCCCACTGCCCCGGTCGGTCACCGAAGCCCTCATCGCCGGCGCAGACTCCCCGCTGTGGATCACCACCGCCGGCATCGGCGAGGCGCTCGACTCGGTCGAGGGCGCACTGGCGAACGGGGCACTGTCCGCCGACGCCCTCGACCGATCGCTGGAGCGGTTGGCCGAGGTGCGCGGAATCCCGGAGTGCGCGAACGGCCCGGTCACCGGCCGGATGTCCGGGGCAGGCTCGCTGGCCGCCCCGATCGAACCGGTCGCTCCCGGCCCGGGCGCCCCGCCGGTCACCTCACCACCGGCCGCGGCTCTGGCCCCGCTACCCCGCTGAGTCGGCGACCCAGACGCCGGACGTGCCCCGCCGGTGCGAATCCATGAGGTGGGTGTCCACCACGCCGATGGCCTCCATCAGCGCGAACACCGTCACCGGCCCGACGAAGCGAAAGCCCCGGCGCTTGAGATCCTTGGCCAACGCGACCGATTCGGGCGACTGCGTGGGCACCTCCTCCATCACCCGCGGCTCGGGCGTGGCCTCGGGCCGATACGACCAGATGAGCTGCGAGAGCCCGCCGTCCGAACGGAGCTCGACCACCGCGCGGGCGTTGCTGATCGCGGCATCGATCTTGCGGCCATTGCGCACGATGCGCTGATCGGCCATGAGCCGCTCGACGTCATCGGCACCGAAGTCCGCCACCGCATCGGGCGAGAACCCCGCGAACGCCTCCCGGAACGCCGGGCGCTTGCGCAGGATCGTCACCCAGCTCAGTCCGGACTGGAAGCCCTCCAGCACGAGCCGCTCGTACAGCCCGGCCTCGTCGTGGACGGGCATGCCCCATTCGGTGTCGTAATACTCGCGCAGTAGCGGATCGCGGGCCGCCCACGGCGGCCGCCGCAGCCCGTCCTCGCACAGCACCGAGCCACTCCCGATGGTGACGGCGGTAGTGGCGGCGTCGGCGGTAGCGGCGGTGGCCCGGTCCTGCGTGTCGTTCTGCATGAGATCTCCGTCTGTTCGTCGTCCCACCCGTGCGGTGGTGGCCAGCAGACTAGGCGCGGTCTACGACAACACCCCGGTGAGCTGCACGATCCGCACCGCCGCCACCATGAGCAGCGCGATGCCCACCACGAGGGTGAGCACCCGCCCGGCGACGCGGCCGAAAGACAGGAACCGGTCGATGCGGCGGGTCGCGGCGCCGATACTGCCGGACGGCACCCGCGACAGGGTGATGATCAGCGCGACGCTGGGCAGGATCGCCACGATCGCGAACATCACGATGTGCACGATCTTGACCCACGCCGGCGTGTGGTGCAGCGAGATGAGCACCATGCCGCCCGCGAACGGCGCCGAGGTGCCGGACTGGATGATGCCCAGCGAGATGCCGGTGGCCACGATCCCGAACTTCTGCAGCACGTTCTGAGCGAGCGGCGCCTCGACCGCCTCCTCCGCCTTCTCCGCGGGCGCCCGCAATCCCAGCACGGTGATGACCAGGCCGATCACACCCACCACGACCATCGCCCACAGGTCGTAGAACAGGCTGCGGACGAACTCCTCGTTGTTGCCGATCACCCACACCGAGACCAGCGAGAGCGCCACGATCCCGCAGAACGCGCCGCCGGTGAAGCGCGCGGCCCGCGGCGCGAACGGCAACCCGCGGCTGGCAGCGGTCAGCCACAGCCCCGCGATGACGGCGAACGCCAAGAGGTTGAGCGAATCGATCGCCGCGAATCCCAGCAGACTGAGGTAATACTGCACCGGGACACCCTACCGGCGGTCGTCTGGGTTGGGGTCGGGGCGGGAGTCGGGATCCGGGCCGGTGTCCGGGTCGTGGGTGGTGACGTTGTCGTCGTCGTGGTCGTGTTCTTGATCTTGTTCTTCGCCCGACCCGCCCCGCCCTCCCCGCGCTGGACGCCCATACACCGACCTCTCCCGGCGACGGAGCACGTCGAGGTCACGCACGGTCCAGCCGCGCATCTGCAGCGGCACGCGCCACTGCTGCCACCAGGCGAGCAGGCGGAACGCGATGACGAACACGGCCAGCGCGGTCGCGGTGATCGGCCCCCACATGCCGGTCTCCACCGCCACCACCGTCAGGCCCGCGCCCGTCGCGGCCGGGACGACGTACAGGTTCGACCCGCTGAACACCGCCGGCATCTCGTTGGCCACCACGTCGCGCATCAGGCCGCCGCCGACCGCCGTCACCACGCCCAGCCCGATCGCGGAGGCCACCGGCATGCCGTGATCGAGCGCACGGGCGGCACCGAACGTGCAGAACAGCCCCAGGCCGGCCGCGTCGAACACCACGATGAGCGTGGACACCCGGTGCACCATCGGGCCGATAAGATACACCGCCACCGCCGCCACGACCGGCGGGATGAGGTAGACCGGCTTGGCCAGCGCCAGCGGCGTGACCCCCAGCAGGACGTCGCGGATGATGCCGCCGCCGAGGCCGGCCAGCAGGCCCAGCACGAGGCCGCCGGTGATGTCGATGTCCTTACGCGCCGCCAGCAGGTTGCCGGACAGCGCGAAGAAGAACACGCCCGTCAGGTCGAACCACAACAGCAGCGGCGAGGACTCCACGAGGCGCCCCTAGGTCACGGCGTCCGGCGCCGGCGCGGGCTCGTCCACACTCGCCGTGCGCGCCTGATGGCGGTTGCGCACCGCGCGGAACGTCCAGAGCTTGTTGACGATGAAGTTGATCGGCATCGTGATGACGATCGTCAGCAGCTGGCTCCAGTACTCACGGGAATGGATGCCCGCGTCCTCATGCCAGAACGGTTCCGGCAGGTACAGCGGCGAGGTGGGGTTGGTGAACGCGAGCTTGATGAAGATGCCCGCGATGGCCGCCACCGACCCCACCACCAGGAACGGCCAGAACTCGTGCCAGAACGGGGCCTTGGCGCCCGCGCCGAAGGTCCAGTTCCGGTTGAGCATAAAGTTGTAGAAGTTCGCCACCAGGAACGCGACGATCCACACCAGCGTGGTGAAGCGGAAGTTGAACTCCGTGCCGGAGATCGGGAACAGGACATCCTGCGCGTTCTGGGTGCCGCCGTTGGCCTTGTTCATCAAGACCGTGACGATCATGTTGACGACCATGCCGGAGCCGCCGACGATCCCGAACATGATGAACTGTCGGAGGCTACGGCGATAGCGGCCGATCGCGGGGGGCGCCGGGGTCACAGCGTGCCAGTCTAGGCCTACTCTGCTCCGTGACCGGCGGGGACTCGCTCGGAGGGCTCCGCGATGGGGCCCGGGGCGATGCCGCTGCCGAACGGGCTGCCGCCCAACTCCTCGCGGTGGTGCGGGGTGAGCAGGCCCGCCAGGTCCGGCCCCTTGGGCACGATCCCGGTGGGGTTCACGTCGCGGTGGACGTTGTAGTAATGCTCCTTGATCTGCGGGAAGTCGCAGGTGTCGCCGAAGCCGGGGGTCTGGAACAGGTCGCGCAGGTAGCCCCACAGCGCGGGCATCTCGGTGATCTTGCTGCGGTTGGCCTTGAAGTGGCCGTGGTAGACCGCGTCGAAGCGCACCAGGGTGGTGAACAGACGGATGTCGGCGGCGGTGATGGTCTCGCCCACCAGGTAGCGGCGCGTGGCCAGGCGCTCCTCGAGGCGGTCGAGCGAGGCCCACAGCTCGTCGTAGGCCTTCTCGTAGGCGCCCTGCTCGGCGGCGAAGCCGCAGCGGTACACGCCGTTGTTGACGGTCGGGTAGATCCAGGAGTCGAGCTCGTCGATCTCGTCGCGATGGGCCTCCGGGTAGAGGTCCGGGGCGCCGTCGCGGTGGAAGTCGGTCCACTCAGAGAGCATGTCGAAGTTGAGCTTCTGGTACGCGTTGGTCACCACGGACTTCGTCGGCAGATCGACCAGGGCGGGCACGGTGATGCCGCGCGGGTAGTCGGGAATCCGGTTGAAGTACGCCTCCTGCAGGCGGTGCAGGCCGGTGACCGGATCCTTCTCGTCCGGGTCGAGGTCGAAGACCCACGAGTTGATGTCGTGCGTCGGGCCGGCGAGCCCCATCGAGATGGCGTCCTCCAGGCCCATGAGCCGGCGCACGATGATCGAGCGGCTCGCCCACGGGCAGGCCCGGGCGGCCATGAGGCGGTAGCGGCCGGCCTCGACGGGCCAGCGCATTTCGCCGATCTTCTCGCCCACCGGGTCGCTGCCCGGCTCCAGGCCGGCGACCACGCGGTCGTTGATGTAGGTGGCGTCGCGGACGAACTCGCCGCCGGTGGAGGCGTTCTTCGCTGCGATGAACTCGGTCTCGTCTGGCATGAGGCTCTCCTACGGTCGGCGGGCGTGAGGTCGTCGTCGTATTAGCAATACGCCGAACTGTTGATACATCACCAATCATACCCGCGCGAACGCCCTCAGGCTAGCCCCCTCTACAGCCCTTCGACCCGGGTCGCGAGTCACGGTCGCCGACATATGCCACGCTGGGGCCATGGACTCCGCGCACGTCGACGACGTCTCGACCCGCTACGCCGAATTCGCCGAGTACGAGGTCCGCGGCCGCACCCCCGTCTATCTCTCCTGGGCCCGCGGGATCGCCGCCGACCCCGCCACCTGCGAACTCATCGCGCGCCTACCCCGCATCAAGCGGCAGCCCGTCCTGGTGTTCGCCGCCGCCCGCCACGCCGGCGCCGCCGAAACCGAGGACTACGCCGCCTTCCGCGACTTCCTGCACGCCCACTGGGCCGAGGTCGAGCAGATCGCGCTCACCCACTCCACCCAGACCAACGAGGCCAAGCGCTGCGCGGTCCTGCTGCCGTTCCTCTCGCTCCTGCCCGGCCCGCTCTCGCTGGTCGAGGTGGGCGCCGCCGCCGGACTGTGCCTGTACCCGGACCGCTACGCCTACCGCTACGACCTCGGCGGCGGCCACACCTACGAGCTGCAGCCCGCCGAGCTGGCCACCTCCGTCACCCCGGCCGAGGTCCCGGTCCTGGAGTGCGACCTGCGCGACGGCGTCCCCCGCCCGCGCTCCCTGCCCGAGATCGTCCACCGGGGCGGGGTCGACCTGGCCCCCATCGACCCCGCGGACCCCGACTCCCGCGCCTGGCTCCGCAGCCTCATCTGGCCCGGCCAGCAGGCCGAGCGCGTGCCCCGCCTCGACGCGGCACTCGACATCGCCGCCGCCGATCCACCGAACATCATCACCGGGGACCTCGTCCAGCAGGTCGAGGCCGCCGTCGCCGCCTGCCCCGCCGGCTCCACGCCCGTCGTCTTCCACACCGCGGTGCTCGGCTATCTCGAGCCCCCGGAGCGGGCCGAGTTCGTCCGACGCGTCACCGAGCTCTGCCGTAGCGCCGGCGCGGTGTGGATCTCCGTCGAGGGGGTGACCCTCCTGCCCGAGATCGCGGCGCAGGTCCCGGAATCGATCCGGCGACACAGGGGCATCTTCGTCGTCGCCGTCAACGGGCAGCCCCTCGCCACGGCGCACGGCCACGGCGACTGGGTCCGCGCCCTCGACATGCCCTGAACCGGACGTGCCCCGGCGCCTCACCCGCCGTGCGCACGCGCTGGAGGGCAGACTGTCGGGGTGTCCACGATCGTGTTTGTCCACGCCCACCCCGACGACGAATCGTCCCAGACCGCCGGGATGATGGCGCTCGCCGCCCGCGCCGGCCACCGCGTGGTGACGGTGTTCGCCACCGACGGCGACCACGGCCAACGACCCGAAGGAATGGGTGACGACGGCGACGTGGTCGAACATCGCCGTGGGGAAGCCCGTGCGGCCGCGCGCGTCCTGGGCGTCGAGCGCGTCGACTGGCTGGGATACCGAGACTCCGGCATGACCGGCTGGGCCCAGAACGACGACCCGTTGTGCCTGCACCGGGCCAGCGTCGACGAGGCCGCCGGCCGACTCGCCCGGATCATCGACCGCGAGGACGCCGACGTGGTGATCGGCTACGACCACCACGGCAACTACGGCCACCCCGACCACATCGCGGTGCACCGGCTCACCCGCCGGGCCGCCGAGCTCGCGGCACGCCGACCCCGGCTGATGGAGTCCACCACCAACCAGTCCGCGCAGCTGGAGATGCTCGACCGGCCCGAGGTCACCGAGCTCTTCGACGCGCTGGCCGCCGCCGGTTCGGACGTGGCCGAGCTCCGCGAGATGATCCTCACCGGCGACGACGGACAGCCCGTCGGCGTACCCGAGTCCGAGATCGCCTGGGCCGTCGACCTGCCCGAGGACGTGCTCGCCCTCAAGCGCCGCGCGATGGAGTGCCACGCCAGCCAGACCAGCGACATCGGCCTCATGCTGGGCATGCCGCCCGCCGTCTACGCGCTGGCGTTCGGCACCGAGTACCTCATCGAGCCGGGCCTGGATCAGGACATGCAGAAGGCCTGGCCGTTCGACTGACGTCGACGCGGCCAGGCCCTGTGCGGGGTTGCCCTGTGCGGGGTTGCCCTGTGCGGGGTCCTACTTCTCGCGGACGACCGACCCGTCGTCCTGCAGACGCAGGAGCGGGTAGATGCCGTTCTCGTCGTGGTTCTCGTCGCCCACGACGGGCGGGTTGAAGACGCAGAGCATCTGCATCTCCTCCTCCACGATCACCTGGTGCTTCTCGTTGCCGTCGAGCAGGTACATCGAGCCCGCCGCGAGCGGGTACTCCTTGTCGTTGGTGAGGTCACGCAGGGTGCCCTTGCCGCGGGTGAGCCAGACGGCCTCGATGTGGTTGGCGTAGTGGAAATCGTTGGTCGTGCCGGCGGCGATGGTGGTCTCGTGGAACGAGAAACCCACGCGGTCATTGGCCAGAACGATGCGCTTGGACTCCCAGTTACCGTTGTTGCCCTTGATGTGGCGATCGGTATCGGTGATCTCGGCGGTGGTGCGAACGATCATGTGATGCCTCCTTGAGGGGTGGTCCCGTACTACTGGATCAGGCGTACTGCTGCGCGAGGACGTGGTCGACGGCCTCGTAGCAGATCTCGATGCCGCGGTCGCGCTCCTCGTCGGTGAGGGTCAGCGGCGCCAGGAACTTGACGACCTCGTCGCTCGGGCCGGCGGTCTCGACCAGCATCTTGTTGTCGAAGCAGCGGGCCATGACCTGGCCGGCCAGCTCCGGGTCCTCGAGGAACGCGATGCCGAAGGCCATGCCGCGGCCGCGCAGCTCGAGCTTGCCCTCGTACTTGTAGACGAGCGGCGAGAAGCGCTCGCGCAGGATGCGGCCGTTCTCCAGCGTGCGGTTCTGGAGCGCGTCGTCGGCCCAGTACTTGCGCAGCGCCACGTCAGCGGTGATGAACGCCAGGTTGTTGCCGCGGAAGGTGCCGTTGTGCTCGCCCGGGGTCCACTCGTCGAGCTCGCGGTTGAACAGGGTCACCGCCAGCGGGAGGCCGTAGCCACCGATCGACTTGGACAGGCAGACGATGTCCGGCTTGATGCCGGCGAACTCGAAGGAGAAGAACTCGCCGGTGCGGCCGCAGCCCATCTGGACGTCGTCGACGATCAGCAGGATGTCGTGGCGCTTGCACAGCGCGTCGAGGGCCTGCAGCCACTCGGCGCGCGCGGCGTTGATGCCGCCCTCACCCTGGACGCACTCGACGATCACGGCCGCCGGGCGGTTCATGCCCGAACCGGAGTCGACGAGCACGCGCTCCATCCACTGGAAGTCCTCGGTGACGCCACCGAAGTAGTTGTCGTACGGCATAGGGGTGGCGTGGACCAGCGGGATGCCGGCACCGGCGCGCTTCATCGAGTTACCGGTCACCGACAGCGACCCGAGGGTCATGCCGTGGAACGAGTTGGTGAAGTTGATGATGGCCTCGCGGCCGGTGACCTTGCGGGCCAGCTTCAGCGCGGACTCGACGGCGTTGGTGCCGGTCGGCCCGGGGAACATCACCTTGTAGTCCAGGCCACGCGGCTTGAGGATCGTACTGGAGAAGGTCTCCAGGAAGGCGCGCTTGGCGACCGTGTACTTGTCGAGCGAATGGGTGACGCCGTCGCGGGTGATGTACTCCAGCAGGGCGTTCTTCATGTCGTCGTCGTTGTGGCCGTAGTTCAGCGCGCCGGCGCCGCCGAAGAAGTCGAGGTAGTCCTCGCCGTCGACGGTCGTCAGCGTCGCACCCTTGGCGGTGTCGAAGACCGCCGGCCAGTTGCGCGAGTAGCTACGAACCTCCGACTCGCGGTCGGTGAAAATCGAGGTATCGGTGCTCGAATCGTGCGTGTTCTCGGTCATTTGTCTTGACTCACTCCAATGAAAAAGCGTTCGGGCAGCGGCGGCGGGCCGGGCGGCCCGCGCCCAGTCCTTAGGAAATCGTGTAGAGGTCTTCTTGCTCGTGGCCCTCTCCGAGAAGATCAGCGCCCAGGTAGTCCTCGCTGGTCAACGACATTCCGCGGTCGCGGGCAACGGCTCCGAAGGTGCGCTTGGAGGCGTCGTTGTCCGGGCTGATCGTGGTGCGCAGGCGCACGGTGCCCTGCTGCTCGCCGGTGCGGTCCATGAGGCTGTGCAGCAGACGGGCCGCGAGTCCCTTGCCGCGCTGATCGGCGTCGACGCCGACCTGCCACACGAAGATCGTGTCCGGCTCGTCGGCACGGATGAAGCCGGTGACGAAGCCGACCACACGGCCCTCGACCTCGACCACCACCGAACTCCCGGCGAACTCGGCACCCCACAGTACGTAGGCGTAGGACGAGTTCAGATCGAGGACCCGGCTGTCGCGGGCGATCTCCCACATCCGGATCCCGTCTGCCGCGGTGGGCGGACGGAAAACCGGGTCCGAGGAATCAGGGGTACGGGGTACTTCTCGTTCTCCTGGGCTCATAATCGTCTCCCACCGTAGTGAGGCCACCTCGTAGTTGCATCTACCTTCCACAATTCGTTCCTGAATTAGTGATGAGTGTGCAGGTGATCGCCGGGGAGTGAGGTCGGTCACTCGCCGGTGGTTCCGCGAACGCCCGACCGCGGGGCCGGAGCGCCTAGAACGCTCCGCCGAGGCGGCCGGAGAGCTTGTCGAGACGTTCCTGGCTCGCGCCGTCCAGGCCGATCACGGACATCGTCTTGCCCTTCTCCGCGTACTTCTGCTGCACGGCATCGAGCGTCGCGACGGTCGAGGCGTCCCAGATGTCGGCGTCGGTGAGGTCGAGGACCACGTGCTCGGGGTCGCCGGAGTAGTCGAACTGATAGACCAGATCGTTGCTCGACGCCCAGAACAGCTCGCCGGTGACGCGGTAGGTGCGGGTGGTGACCCCGGTGTCGTCGTCGCGGTCGTCGTCGTTGTCGTCGTCGCGGTCGGCACGGTCGTCGCGGTCGTCGCGGTCGAGACGGTCGTCGCGGGGCCCGGGGACCTTCTCCACCGTCGTCATGTGCGCGACGCGGCGGGCGAACATCACCATCGCGGTGAGCACGCCCAGGACCACGCCGATCGCCAGGTTGCCGGTCCACACCGTCGCCACCACCGTGACCAGCATGACCAGGGTCTCCGGCAGCGGCATGACCCTAAGGGTGCGCGGGTGGACCGAATGCCAGTCGAACGTCCCCACGGACACCATGATCATCACCGCGACCAGCGCCGCCATGGGAATGAGACCCACGACGTCGCCGAGCACCACCACCAGGACGAGCAGGAACACGCCCGCGAGCAGCGTCGACAGCCGGGTGCGCGCCCCGGATTCCTTGACGTTGATCATCGTCTGGCCGATCATCGCGCAGCCGCCCATGCCGCCGAAGAGACCGGTGACGAGGTTGGCCACGCCCTGGCCCCAGCCCTCGCGGGTCTTGTCGGAGTGGGTCTCGGTGATGTCGTCGACCAGCTTGGCGGTCATGAGCGATTCCATGAGCCCGACCAGCGCCATGGCCAGCGCGAACGGCGCGATGATCTGAAGGGTCTCCAGGGTCAGCGGCACGTCGGGGAGGAGCAACGACGGCAACGACGTCGGAAGCTCACCCTGACCCGCCACATCGGGCACGTTCCAGCCGACGGCCAGCACGACGACCGTGATCGCCACGATCGCGATCAGCGGGGCCGGCACGACCGTCGTCAGGCGCGGGAAGCCGACCATGATGACGATGCCCACCGCCACCAGCGGGTACACCAGCCACGGCACGCCGATCAGATGCGGGATCTGCGCAGAGAAGATGAGGATCGCCAGCGCATTGACGAAGCCGATCATCACCGACCGCGGGATGAACCGCATCAACTTGGCCACGCCCAGCACCGAGAGGACGATCTGCAGCGCTCCGCCCAGCAGGACCGTCGCGATGAGGTAATCGAGCCCGTGCTGGGCAACCACCGGGGCGACGACCAGCGCAATTGCGCCCGTCGCGGCCGAGATCATGGCGGGCCGACCGCCGGTGAACGCGATCGTCACGGCCATCGTCACCGAGGCGAACAGGCCGACCCGCGGGTCGACGCCCGCGAGGATCGAGAACGAGATCGCCTCCGGGATCAACGCCAGGGCCACCACCAGGCCGGCCAACACCTCGGTCCGCAGTCTGGCCGGCGAGGAGAACGCCGCCCGGAATGAGGGCAGCACACCGGTCGGGAACTCGTTGCTCACAGATCACCTACAGTCGTAGTACCGACTCTCTCGTAGCGAGAGAGTAAAAGCTACCGTAGCGGGAGAGTTGTGGCCGGGGAAACTCAGGGCGAGCAGACCATGAAGATCGGGGAGGTCGCCGAGCGCACTGCATTATCGATCCGCAGCCTGCGCCACTACGACGAACTCGGCCTGGTCAGCCCGTCCGCCCATTCCCCCGGCGGGTTCCGCCTCTACACCGAGGCCGACGTCGAGCGCCTGCTGCTCATCCGGCGCATGAAGCCACTCGGGTTCAGCCTCGACCGCATGAAGGACTTCTGCCGCGCCCTCGACGCGCGGGGGGAGTGGACCGGGTCCGGGGGCGTGGGCGAGGGGGCCGACGACGATGCCGCCGCCCGCACCACGATCACCGAGATCGGCGCTGAAGCGGCGGAGCGACTCGAGCGCCTGCGCAAGCACCTGGCCTACGCCGAGGAGTTCGTCGAGATCATCGACCGCCTCAGCTGAGCGCCGCAACCGACCCTCTCCGACCCCTCCCGCGCCACTCTCGCCGGCCTCTCCATCCCCGCCGGCCCGTCCCGCGCCCCCACCGGTAAACGCGAAGAGGGTTTCGCACGTTGGCACCCGGCCGATACGTGCGAAACCCTCTTCTCAATGGAACGGGCGGGCGGGCCGAGCCAGGCCGAGCCAGGGCGGGCCGGGCTGCCATACAGGCGGGCCCGGGGCGGGCCAGGGCGGGGCGGGCTGCCAAGGCAGGCCCGGGGCGGCCGATCCGGGCCCGCAGAGACCGAACTCAGAGGGCCCGCCCGATGACCTCCTTCATGATCTCGTTCGTGCCGCCGTAGATCCGCATGACGCGGGCGCCGGCGAACTTCTGCGCGATCGGGTACTCCATCATGTAGCCGTAGCCGCCGAAGAGCTGGAGGCAGCGGTCCACCACGTCGTCGAGCATGTCGGTGGCCTGCATCTTGGCCATGGAGGCGGTCACGGCGTCGAGCTCACCGGCGAGCTCCTGCTCGATGCAGTAGTCGACGAACGTGCGGGTCGCCATGGCCTGCGTCTTGCAGTGCGCCAGTTCAAAGCGGGTGTTCTGGAAGTCGAGCACCGGCTTGCCGAACGCCTGCCGCTCGCGGGTGTACTCGAGCGTCTCCACGACGGCGGCCTCGGCCATCGCCAGCGCGTCGACCGCGATGGCCAGACGCTCGCGCGGCAGCTGGTTCATCAGCTGGTAGAAGCCCTGCCCCTCCTCGCCACCGAGCAGGTTGGCGGCGGGCACGCGCATGTCGTTGAAGAACAGCTCGGCGGTGTCGGCGCCGTGGCGGCCCATCTTCTCGAGCACGCGGCCGCGCTCGAAGCCGGGGGTGTCGGCCTCGACCGCGAACAGGGCCATGCCCTTGTGGCCGGCGTCGAGGTCGGTCTTGGCCACGACCACAACGAAGTCGGCGGAGCCGCCGTTGGAGATAAAGGTCTTGGAGCCGTTGATGATGTAGTCGTCACCGTCGCGCTTGGCGGTGGTGCGCACTCCCTGCAGGTCGGAGCCGGCGCCGGGCTCGGTCATGGCGATCGCGGAGATCCACTCACCGGAGCAGATCTTGGGCAGCCATGCCTTCTTCTGCTCCTCGGTGGCGTAGTTGGCGACGTAGTGCGGGGTGATGGTGGAGCCGACGCCCATGCCGAACGCGGTGTCGCCGGAGTAGACGAGCTCCTCGGTGACGAGGTACTCCATGCCGGCGTCGCCGCCCTGCCCGCCGTACTCCTCGGGCACGTCGAGGCAGATGAGGCCGGCCTCGCCGGTGCGCACCCAGGTCTCGCGGTCGACGTGCTTCTGCGCGGCCCACTTCTCCTGGTTGGGGGTCATCTCCTTGGCGAAGAAGGCGCGGGCGTGCTCCCGGAGGAGGCGGTGATCGTCGGTTTCCCACGAGGGGCGGTAGTCGGGGAAGAGTGCGGACACGAGGGGCCTCCAAGGAAGTACGACGACGACAACAGCATTTACATCGAGTTCGGCGACAGTCTACGACCGCGGTATTGGCCGAGTCCGGATGCAGCGGGCGCGGGCGGGGCCATACTCGTGCCATGAGCGATTCCACGGACCGGCCAGAGCAGGACTCCCAGCCCGAGACGGGCGCCCTCCCCGTACCTTTCCCGACCGACTGGACGCGCTGCCTCATCCTTGTGGCGCACCCTGATGATCCCGAGTACGGCATGTCCGCCGCGGTGGCCCGGTGGACGGCCGAGGGGCGCAGCGTCGTCTACGTGCTCGCGTCCAGTGGCGAGGCCGGGATCGAGGGCATGGCCCCGGAGATCGCCGGGCCGATCCGCGAGGAGGAGCAGCGGCGGTCGGCGGCGCACGTCGGGGTGGACACCGTCGAGTTCCTGGGTTTCCCGGACAGTCGGATCGTCAACAACGGTGAGTTGCGGGACGCGATCGCCGACTCGATCCGCAAGCACCGGCCGGACATCGTGGTGTCCCTGTACTCGGGCCCGGAGTTCGGCCCGGGTATGCCCAACCAGTCCGATCACATGGAGTTCGGCGACGCGGTGGGCGCCGCCTACGACGATCTGGTGGCCGCGGTCGGCGTGGACTCGCGCGAGGGGCGCCCACAGATGTGGTTCGAGTCCGATCCCCGGCCGAGCCACTACGTCGACGTCACGGGGTTCGTCGACCCGGCCATCGACGCGCTGGCCGAGCACAAGGAGTACATGTCGGTGCTCGACCCGCAGACGCCGGTGCGCGAGCAGGCGCAGACGCAGGTCGAGCGCATGGTGGCGCCCGTCGAGGGCCTGGCCGACGGCAACCCGGTGGTGGGCTTCACCCGCAAGCGCCCCTGATCGCGAGCCACGTGAGGAGCGTCACCGCCGGTCCCGGAATCAATCCGGACCGGCGGCCCGTTCTACTAGACATGACAACTTCTTTGGACACCGCCCAGGCCATCCAGATCGACGAGGCCGCCCAGGACCTCCTCTTCCGCGAGGCCCGCACCGCCAACGCCTTCACCGGTGAGCCGGTGACGGACGAGCAGCTCGAGGCGATCTACGACCTGGTCAAGTGGGCCCCCACCTCGATGAACAACCAGCCGCTGCGCGTCGTGGTGCTGCGTTCGGAGGAGGCCAAGGCCCGTCTGATCCCCCTCCTGGCCGAGGGCAACCAGGCCAAGACCGCCGCCGCCCCGGCCGTGGCTCTACTGGCCGCCGACGTGGACTTCCACGACGAGCTGCCGAAGGTCTTCCCCCACTTCCCCGGCGCCCGCGACCTGTTCGCCGACGAGGACGCGCGCATCGGCACGGCCGAGCTCAACGCCGGCCTGCAGATCGGCTACCTGATCCTCGGCATCCGCGCGGCCGGCCTGGCCGCCGGCCCGATGACCGGCTTCGACGCCGACGCGATCGCCACGGAGTTCTTCCCCGACGGACGCCACCGTGTGCTCGTCGCGGTCAACATCGGCAAGCCCGCCGAGAACGCCTGGTTCGACCGCCTCCCGCGCCTGGACTACGACGAGGTCGTCACGACCCTCTGACCCTGCGTTCCCGCAGCAGTCTGATCCCGCGCCCCCGCGGTGATACAAGAACAGGCCGGATCCCGACAGGGTCCGGCCTGTTCTTGCTGTCGGCGCGGGAAAAAGCCTGGTCAGCAGCGCGAGGTCAGGCCGGGCGGAAGCGCTCGACGATCTCGTCCGCCCACTCGGCGCGCGGCGAATCCATGCTGCCGTCGGCCGGCGAGCCGATGTAGGTGAGCCAGTACCTGTCGTCGCCCTCACCCACGACTGCCGTGTAGATCAGCGCTCCCTCCGGGCCGAGCATCGCCTGCTGGGCCATGGGGATCACCCGAAAGGACAACGCCGAGCCGTCGCCGACACGGCTCGAGATCGGCTCCAGGCTCTCGTCGGTGGGCTGGCCCGGGACCGGAAGGACGGTCTGGCCGATGGCGGAGGCCAGCGCGTAGGCGGCCTGCTCGTTGTTGACCTCCTGGCCGCCCAGCATCTCCTCGGTCAGTGCACCGATGAAGACGAGTCCGCCCGCGCCGCCGTCCGTCGACACCTTCTCGGGGAGCAGCGCAGTGGTCCCGAACAGCAGGTCGCCGGACTCGGCCTGCCACCCCTCGGGGACGCGGATGGCGAGCCCTGCGGCCTCGTCAATGTGGTCGGAGCCCGCCGCCACCTGGATCTTGGGGCTCAGCGTGCGCTCGCCCGGGGCGTAGGTCTTCTGCGAGACGACCACCGTCAGCACCGCCGCGACCACGGCCACGACCGCCACCAGGACGATCAACAGGATGGCCTTGCCACGACCAGAAGATGAAGTCGGGCTCACACTCGCGCTCATGGACCCAGCGTAGGCGGGTCCGCGGGGCGCGTGCGTCGGAGGGTGATGTTCACCCGACCGGGGGCCGCGCCCAGCACGTCGCGGCACCAGGCGGGAGCCGTACCGTCGACGACCTTCGGCACCCCGTGGAACGCCATCCGAGACGGCCCGCCGAACACCACCAGGTCCCCCGACTCCAGACGCACGTCCGTGTACGGGCGGCCGCGGTGCTCGGGAGTGCCGAACCGGAACGTGCACGCATCGCCCAGGCTGAGCGAGACCACCGGGTCGCCGCTGGCCTCGTCGCGGTCCTGGTGCAGGCCCATCGTCGCGCCGGGACCGTAGAGGTTCACCAGCGCCGCATCGGGCGTATAGATGGCCGAGTCGGTCTCCGCCACGCGCGGATCGACCGCGGCCGCCGCGGACAGCGCGGACCGGGCGGCGCGCACGAGCCACTCGGGGATGGGCGGGACGTCGGCGTTGTCGTCGTCGTATCTATAGGGCGTCCAGTGGCGTCCCAGGCTGAACGTACGCACCGACATGCGGCCGCCACCCGGCAGCACGATCGAGCGCGGCGCGCGCACCGCGGCCCAGTCCGCGCAGGCCCGCAGGAGGAATTCCTGCTGCTCGCGGCTCAGCCAGTCGGGCACGTGCACCGCGCCGGGGCCGAGGATCGCCGGCTCGCGGCGGACGCCGAACAGCGGCTCTGTCACGCCTGATCAGCCCCCTTTCGTCGTGCCCGGCCTCTGGTCCACGTCCGGCGTCTGGTCCATCTCCGAGCTGTGCCCGGCGTCCGGATCCGCGGCGGTGATGGGGGCCGCGATGTCCTCGAGCGACTGGCCCTCGGCGTCCACGCCCAGGAAGATCTCGGCGATGCCGCCGACCGCCATCACCCCGGCCGCGATGAGGAAGCCCATGCCCACCAACGCGCGATCGCCGCTCTCGATGAAGTTACCGAACATCAGCGGTCCGATGATGCCGCCGACGCCCGTGCCGATCGCGTAGAAGAAAGCGATCGCCAGGGCCCTGGTCTCCATGGGGAAGATCTCCGACACCGTCAGATAGGCGGCCGAGGCGCCGGCGGTGGCGATGAAGAACGTCAACGACAGCAGCACCACGAAGCCCCACAGGCCCCCGACCTCGTTGAGGAAGACGAAGTACAGCGGCACCGTCACCAGCGCGGACCCGATGTAGGTGCCGGCGATCATCTTCTTGCGGCCGACCCTGTCGAACAACGGGCCCAGGGTGAGCGCGCCGAGGAAGTTCACGATCGCGAACAGTGCCAACAGCAGGGGTGCACTGCCTGAGTCGATGCCGTAGTAGTTCTGGTACAGCGTGCCCAGGTTGAAGGTGATGCCGTTGTAGAGGAACGCCTGGCCGATGAACAGGGCCAGGCACAGGAGCGCTCGCTTGGGGTACTTGCCGAACGCGGTCTTGGCGATCTCGGTGAACGGGATGCTGGCCCGCTGATGGATGGTGATCTGCTCGTCGCGGCCGACCCGCTCCAGCGGCTCGTCTTTCTCCTCCTCGACCTGCTCCTCGATGTCCTCCACGATCTCGTCGGCCTCGTCCTCGCGGCCGTGGATGAACAACCATCTCGGACTCTCCGGGACGTGCCTTCGGACGAAGATGATGACCACGCCCAGCAATGCGCCCACGCCGAGCGCGAAGCGCCAACCCAGGCCCTCGGAGAACCATGCGGTGTTGAGGAAGAACAGCGAATAGAAGGAGCCGAACGTCGCACCCAACCAGTAGGTGCCGTTGATGAGAATGTCCACGCGGCCGCGGTAGTTCGCGGGGATGAGCTCGTCGACCGCGGAATTGATCGCCGCGTACTCGCCACCGATCCCGGCGCCGGTGACGAATCTGCAGAGGAAGAACATCCACGGCTCGACCGAGAACGCCGTGGCGAACGTGGCGATGCAGTACACGACCAGCGTGAGCATGAAGAGCTTCTTGCGGCCCCAGCGGTCGGTCAGCCGCCCGAAGAACAGCGCGCCCAGACAGGCGCCGAGAATGTAGATTGACGCCGCGAGACCGATCTGCCCCTCCGTGATGGGCAGGCCGCTGCCCGGCTCGACCAGCCGCGCGGCCAGCGAGCCGATGAGCGTGACCTCCAGGCCGTCGAGGATCCACACCGTCCCCAGGCCCAGGATGACCTTCCAGTGGATGCCCGCCCAGGGCAGGCGGTCCATCCGGGCGGGGATCGCCGTGGAGATGGTGCCCAGCTTGCGCTTGCCGGGTCCTGACCTGGTGTCGGGGGATGCATCACCCCGGGATCGCCGCTCCATGACGTGGTTCTATCCGGTGTTGACGCGCGTCGCATCCGGTGGCGCGGGCACGCGGGTAGCGGCATCACCGGGTCGGATAGCGTGCGCCGGGTGATCAACCCGATGAGTACCCATGTCCGCTCCGCCGCGCCGACGGATCTGGCTGGCGCAGCCGACACCCTCGCGGCCGCGTTCGCCGACTATCCCTGGACCCGCTTCGTCATCCCCGACGACGGCTACGCCGAGCGACTGCGCAGGATCCAGTTCCTCTACCTGCGTCATGCGCTCCAGCACGGGATTGTCGGCGTCACCGATCCGGCTGGCGGGGTGATCGCGCTCCTCCCGCCGGACGCCCCCGAGCCCGACCCCGCGACCGTGCAGGAGATCATCGCGCTCCACGGCGATCGAGCGGGTCGGCTCGCGCCCGGCGACAGCGCGCCACCGGCTGCGGAATCCGAGACCGCGGCGCCCGCACCGTGGCGACTCGAGACCCTCGGCGTACGCCCTGACCGGCAGGGTGCTGGGCTCGGCAGTGCGCTGGTGCGGTTCGGGCTCGAGGCCGCAGCGCGACACGCCGCGCACGCCGCACACGCAATCGCGCTGGAGACCTCCGATCCGCGAAACGTGCGGCTCTACGAGCGATTCGGTTTCGCCACCGTCGCGCACGCCGAGGTACCCGGCGGGCCTCCCGTGTGGGTGATGCGCTGCGACGCGGCCCCGCTGTGACCATCAGCAGACTCGCGCCGCGGATAAATGTCGACACCATTGCGAAGATTCGCAGCTTTCACCGCAGTGGTGCCAACAAGGATCGCAAAGGTGTAGACCAGCCGGGCTGGGCGGGGCCAGGCGGTGCCGCGGACGTGTTGGGCGCGCCGTGGCCGGCCCCGACCGTGCCGGCGGGGCCGCGGTGGGCCCGGAAGTGGCCGTCGATCAGCCACAGCGCCGGAATCAGTCCCGGCCCAGCACCGCCCACGCCTGCTCGGCGAGCTCAGGCGTCGCGGCCGCGACCACCGTGCCGCCCTCCAGCGGCTGCCGCCCGTCCGGGCCGGTGATCACCCCGCCCGCGGCCTCGATGATCGGGATCAGCGCCACGATGTCGTAGGAGTTGAGGTCGGACTCGACGACCAGGTCGACCCGGCCGGCGGCGAGCATGCAGTAGGCGTAGCAGTCGCCGCCGAAGCGCTGGAGACGAACGCGTCGGCCGAGTTCGTCGTAGCGGTCGCGGGTCGAGCCGCTGTCACCGAACATCGACGGATGCGTCGTGTACAGGATCGCCTCGGACAGCTCCGTGCAGTCCGACGTGCGCAGGTCCGTGATCTGCACCGAACCACCGTCCGCGGCCGGGCGACGCACCACGGCGCGGCCGCCCACCGCCGAGAACGTCTCGCCCAGGATCGGCTGATCCATCCAGCCCGCCACCGCGCGCCCGTCCTCGACCACGCCGACGAGCGTCCCCCAACCCGCCATACCCGTGAGGAAGGCCTTCGTGCCGTCGATCGGATCCAGGTACCAGGTGCGGGGGGCGTCGGCGGGGCCCATGGGGCCGTTCTCCTCCCCCACCACGCGATCGCCCGGCGACATCGCATTGATCCCCGCGCGCAGCAGTTCCTCGATCGCGCGGTCGGCCTCGGTGACCGGGTCGTAGCCGCGGTGGGCGCCGGGGCCGCCGGCGGAATCGGCGCCGCCGGAATCCACGCTGGCAGCAGAATCGGCACCGCCACCAACGCCGTGACCAGCGCCTGCCGCGTTCTTGTCGGCGGCACCGAGCGCGGCGAGGTCACCGTGGAAGTGGCGGCGGGCGATCCGGCCGCTGGCGGCGAGCAACTCGTCGAGGCGCTCGATCTGATCCGGTCCGAGAGGGCGGGAGGGCCGTGGCGTCATCACACCATCGTGCCCCAGCCCCCGCTGCACCGCCGACCGGATCCCCCGTCTTGGCCCTCTACACGTGCGGAAACGGCTAACGTGTTCACACCGCCCACCAACAGAGCCGAGGCGCGATGACCGCCCTGATGGATTTCCTCTCGACCCGCCGGGTCCAGCTGGCCACGGATTCCTGGCAGCACGTCAGCGCCACCGTGCAGGCCGTGCTGCTCGCGACCGTGCTGTCGGTGGCGGTCGGGGTGGCCGTGTACCGCAGCCGCACCGGCTCGGCCGTGGCCACCGGACTCGCCGCCACCGCGCTGACCATCCCGTCGTTCGCGCTGCTCGGCCTACTCATCCCGCTGCTCGGGCTGGGCGTGCTGCCCACCATGACCGCCCTGGTCATCTACGCCGTACTGCCGATCCTGCGCAACACGATCGTCGGCCTGGACGCGGTGCCGGCCGCCACCGTGGACGCCGCGCGGGGGGTCGGGATGAGCCGACTCGGCGTGCTGAGCAGGGTCGAGCTGCCGCTCGCGTGGCCCTCGATCCTGGCCGGCATCCGGGTGTCCACGCAGATGTCGATGGGCATCCTCGCGATCGCCGCCTACGTCAAGGGGCCCGGCCTGGGGAACCTCATCTTCGCCGCCCTGTCCCGCGTGGGAACGCCCACCGCCCTGCCGATGGCGCTCACGGCGACCGTCCTCGTCGTCGTCCTCGCTCTTGTCCTGGACGCCCTGCTCGTCCTACTCGGCCGCCTCACCATCAGGGGGAACCAGTGACCACTTCCACCGGCCGCGAGGCCCACGCCGACGGGCCCCGCACCAACAGAACCCGCACCGACGGCCCCAATACAGCTGTCTCGGGCGTGCCGATCGTCCTGGACGGCGTCACCAAGATCTACCCCGGCCAGGAGCGGCCGGCCGTCGACCGCGTCTCGCTCGACCTGCCGGCCGGTCACACGACGGTGTTCGTGGGGCCGTCCGGCTGCGGCAAGACCACCACGATGCGCATGATCAACCGCCTCATCGAACCCACCTCCGGCACCATCACGATCGACGGCGAGGACAACCGCCGCCTCGACGCCGACACCCTGCGCCGCAGCATCGGCTACGCCATCCAGGCCTCCGGGCTGTTCCCGCACATGACGGTCGCGCAGAACGTCGCCACGGTGCCGCGGCTGCTCAAGTGGAACAAGAAGCGCACCCGCGAGCGCGTGGACGAGATGCTCGAGCTCGTCGGCCTGGCCCCCGGTGACTACCGTGATCGCTATCCCGCGCAGCTGTCCGGCGGGCAGCAGCAGCGCGTCGGCGTGGCCCGGGCGCTGGCCGCGGATCCGCCGGTGCTGCTCATGGACGAGCCGTTCGGCGCGGTGGACCCCATCACGCGCGCGTCGCTGCAGGACGAGCTGCTGCGGCTGCAGTCCGAGCTGCACAAGACGATCGTCTTCGTCACCCACGATTTCTCGGAGGCCGTGAAGTTGGGCGACCGGATCGCGGTGCTCGGCCCCGGCTCGTCCGTCCTGCAGTTCGACACCCCCGAGGCGATCCTGGCCAATCCGGCCGACGAGACGGTCGCCGGGTTCATCGGGGACGACGCCGCGCTCAAGACCCTCACCCTCCGGCGCGTGGGGGACGTGGACCTGGGGACGACGACGACGGCGAGGGTGTCCGACGACCCGGCCGAGTTCGCCGCCCGCCTGCGCCGATCCGATGACGAGTGGGCCGTGGTGCTGGACGAGGCCGGCCGCCCGGTGCGCTGGGTGCGCGGGGATCGGGTGGCGCAGATGCCGGACCTGGGCTCGGGGGGTCAGCTCGTGAGCGGCACGGTCACGGTCGATTCGACGCTCCAGGAAGCGCTGGACGGGCTGCTGTCGACGGCTAGTGCGACCACCGTGGTCGTCGACCGCGACGGCGCGTACCGGGGCACGATCGGGATCGACGACCTGGTCGACGAGTTGCGACGCATCCACCACCGGCACAACGACGACGAGCCCGCCGGTACCGACCCGGCCGACCCGTCATGAGCACACCCACGGCCACCGAGACGCTGGCCCGCGGAGACACCGCCCGGCTGTTCATCCAGCCGGCGGCGGTGATCATCGCAGTGGTCGGGGTGCTGTGGTGGGCGTTCGCGAGCCCGATGACCGAGACCCAGGCGGCGTCGCTCAACGCGGCGTCCATCACCGAGCGGACCCTCCAGCACGTCCAGATCACCGTGACGGTGACGCTGATCGTGGTGGCCGTGGGCGTGCCGCTGGGGATCATCCTGACCCGGCGGCGCACCCGGTTCCTCGCGCCGGTCGCGATCGGGATCGCCAACATCGGGCAGGCGGCGCCGGCGATCGGTCTGCTCGTGCTGCTGTTCCTGGTCACCAACCGGACCGGGTTCTGGATCGGTGTGCTGCCGGTGGCGTTCTACTCGCTGCTGCCGGTACTGCGGAACACGATCGTCGGCATCCACAACGTCGACCCCGCGCTCATCGACGCAGCCCGCGGCCAGGGCATGGCGCCGACGCGGGTCCTGCGCACGGTCGAGTTGCCGCTGGCGGTGCCGTTCATCCTCGCCGGCCTGCGCACCACACTCGTGCTGGCGGTGGGCACGGCCACGCTGAGCTTCCTCGTCGACGCCGGCGGGCTGGGCATCTTCATCGACACCGGGTACCGGCTCCAGGACTACAAGACGATGGTCGTGGGCGCTGTCCTCGCGGTGGCGCTGGCGCTGCTCGTGGACTGGCTCGGCGCGGTCGGCGAGGTCCTGTTCAACCCGAAGGGGCTGCGATGAGAAGCGTTGCGCGGGTGCGGAGGCTGCTGGCCTCTCTGCTGGCCGTGGTGCTCGTGGCGACCGGCTGCGGCCTGAACAACGGCGGCTCGGTGCCGCTTCCCGTGGGCCCCGGCTCGCAGGGCGTCGTGCCCGAGCTCGAGGGCGTGAAGGTGACTGTCGGCGGCAAGGACTTCACCGAGGGCGTGATCGCCAGCTACCTGGTGGAGTTCCTGCTCGCCGCGGCCGGCATGGACGTCTCCGACATGTCCTCGCTGGCCGGCTCCAACAGCTTCCGGCAGGCGCTGGTCACCGGGCAGGTGGACATCGGCATGGAGTACACCGGCACCGCGTGGATGAGTTACCTCGGCAACGACGAACCGGTGCGCGACCCGCAGCAGCAGTGGGAGGCCGTGCGCGATGCCGACCTGGCCGAGCACGACATCCGCTGGTTGCCGCCGACCACCGTGGACAACACCTATTCGTTCGCCATGAACCGGGCCACGGCCGAGGCCACCGGGGTGACCACGTTCTCCGAGTACGCCGACCTGGTGCGTTCCGATCCGCAGGCGGCCGTGAGCTGCATGGAGACCGAGTTCTCGGTGCGTCGGGACGGCTGGCCGGGCCTGGCGGAGGCCTACGGCTTCGACGCCGCGACCGTGCCGACGCCGATCATGCAGCCGGGGATCATCTACCAGGCCACCTCCGTGGGCCGCGAGTGCGCGTTCGGCGAGGTCTACACCACCGACGGCCGGGTCAAGGGCCTCGACCTGGTGGTGCTGGAGGACGACAAGCGGTTCTTCCCCGTCTACAACCTCGCCACGGTGGTGCGGGGCAGCTACCTGGACGCGCATCCGCAGATCGAACAGGTTCTGGAGCCCCTGATCGATCTGCTCACCAACGAGGTGATGGTGGAACTCAACATGCGTGTCGACGTGGACGGCGAGGATCCCGCGCTGGTCGCGAGGGATTTCCTGGTGGCCGAGGGGCTCGTGACGGCCGGCTGAGTCCGAGGTGGGTGCTGCGGCGGGAACGCGCGTGGCGGACAATCGCTGACACGACTACCGGCCAGGCGTCTGCGAGGAGGATTCCCATGCGCACCAACCCGCTCATCGCACTGCCGCGTTCCGCGCGGCGGTTGCCCCGGATGGCCCCGGATATGTCGCTGTTGCCGACGGGCCGGATCGTCACCCTCGCCGACGACGTGGTGACCAGGCTGTACGACACCGGCGAAGAGCACCTCCAGCCGGTGATCCTGCTGCACGGCATGGCCGCCACCGGCATGCTCAACTGGTATCAGACCTTTCAGCGCCTGCACGGCGAGTACCGGCTCATCGCCTACGACCAGCGCCATCACGGCATGGGCCACACCGGGAACTTCGACTTCCAGACCTTGTCGGAGGACGTCCTGCGGGTCGCCGACCACCTGGAACTGGAGCAGCCCGCGGTGGGCGGGTACTCGATGGGCGGGATCGTGGCGCAGCTGGCCGCCCGTCCTGATCCCTCCCGGCTCGGCGGTCTCGTGCTGGCCGCCACCGGCACCGGCGCGCAGCGCAACGCCCTGGAGAAGGCGACCCTCGGCGGGTTCGCGCGGACGGCCCCGCTCCTCAACGCGGTCCCGGTGGAGGTAGCCCGCGAGATCGAGGAGGAGGTGCCCGGCCCTACCGCGTGGGCGTTGCGGGAGTTGTCGTCGGTCTCCCTCGCCGCGCATCGCACGGTGATCAGTCAGGTCGCGCGCTTCAACTCCACGTCGTGGCTGCATGAACTCGACCTTCCGGTGGCGATCGTCAAGACGATGCGGGACATCGCGTTCCCGCAGTCGATCCAGGACGAGATGGCCGACCTGCTGCCGCACAGCGCGGTGTTCCCGATCCAGGGCGGCCACGCGGTGTGCGCCACCCAGCCGGGCCGGTTCGCCAGCCGGATGCGCACCGCGATCGGCTGGGTGGTCTCCAACGGGCGCTGAAGTCCCCCACCGAAATCCCGTCGCCGGAGCGCCGCCCTGTGACGCCCGCTGGAACGCCGAGAACTAGATCACCGAGTAGCGCACCGCGGTCACCACAAAGACGGCCAGCGCGATCGCACCGAGAACCACGCCCCACAGGCCGCGCCGCTCGTTCGGCTCACCGCCGGCCATCATGCCGCCCGCCGGCCAGCGGGCGATCAGTCCGAAGGCGACCGCCATCAGCGCCGCGAGGAACGCCACGATGTTGAGCAGAGGCACCCACGAGAACAGCAGCGACCCGATCCCCAGGACCAGGGCGCGGGTGCCGAGATCCATGCCCTCGGACGATTTCCGGGGCTTCGAGCCGCGCGAGCGGGGGCGCATGGGCATGCCGCCAGCGTAGCGGCCGGCATGCCGCCCGCGATGCCACGACGGTCGCGGCCCGGTCGGCTAGCCGAAGAACTGCCCGGCGATGAACCCGGCCAGCAGCACCGCGAATCCGCCTATCTCGCCGACGACGAGCGCCCACATGCCGATGTGCAGCGACGCCGTGGGGTTCTCGAACTGATTGGTGGTGTCCTGCTTCGCGCCGTGGACGATGTAGGCCCCGATGGCCACGAGGAAGAAGAACACCAGTACGGAGGCGGCCGCGAGGTTCACCCACGTCGGCCAGCTGCTCAACTCCACGAACACCGCGATGAGCAGCGTGGCGAACGAATACAGCAGCGAAGCCCGGTGCGAGATGTCGACGTAAGGGTGCGCGAAGTGCTCCGGGCTGGTCGCCATCTGCCGGTACTTCCACACGCCGAGCACAAGTGCCAGCAGGAAGATCAGCCCGGCGGCGAGCAGCGTGAGCCGGGTGTCGATTCCGAGTTCCATGGGTCCTTTCGAGGGAGGCTAGAGAACAATCCACCTGACAAACCGTGGGGATTTGTAGACTTCGATCCTAGGTCACGTGGCCTGCCCGATGGCCGCGCAGCATCAATCTCGCTCACCGCCCTCCAGGAGAATCCATGCCGGATCACGTCGACTCCCCGCTCCGCCGCGTGCACGCCGCCGCGATCCAGTTGGAGGGCGTGCCCGGGCGGGTCGACCTCACGCTGGAACGCCTGGAGGCGATGATCGTCGAGGCCGGCGAGCGGGGCGCGAAACTCATCGCGGTGCCCGAGTTCTGCACGTCGCCGGTGCCGATGCGCGCCGAGGTCCACGCGGCGGTGCTGCCGCGCGATAACGCGGCGGTGGAGATGTTCCGACGGTTGGCCGCGTGGTACGGCGCGACGATCGGCGGTTCGATGTTGATCGCCGACGACGACGAGGTCTACAACCGCTATCACCTGGTCGAACCCGATGGCCGCGTCCACACTCATGACAAGGACCTGCCGACGATGTGGGAGAACTGCTTCTACACCGGAGGCCACGACGACGGCGCGTTCGACACCGCGCTCGGCGGGGTGGGGGTCGCGAGCTGCTGGGAGCTCATCCGCAACCAGACCGTGCACAGGCTGCGGGGTCGGATCGATATCGCGATGACGGGCACGCACTGGTGGACCGTGCCGAGCAACTGGGGAGGGCTCGCCTCGCGGGCGCTGGCTCCGGTCGCCCGGCGCAACCGCGCGCTGTCGGAGAACGCGCCCGCGGAGTTCGCCCGGCGGCTGGGGGTGCCGGTGCTGCAGGCCTCCCATTGCGGATCGATCCGATCGGACTTCCTGCTGGCACCGGGATCGGATCTCTCCGTCAGTTACGAGACCGAGTTCGTGGGAGCCACGCAGATAGTCGACCCGGACGGCACCGTCCTGGCCTCCCGGCGGACCACAGAGGGGCCCGGCGTCGTCTCTGCAGATGTCGAGCTCGGGGCCCGCGGTGGCGTCATTCCGGTGGGAGAAGATTTCTGGATTCCGGATCTGCCGCTACTGGTGCGCGGATACTGGCACCAACAGAATCTGGCGGGTCGGAGTTACTACAGGCGGTCAGGGCGGACAGCAGGCCTGCGGGCCGCGACGGGAGGTTGATGATCACATCGGAATCGGCGGGAGTCCCGCAACGCGTGTCGACCGGCCGGCTCCCCGGCTGGGACGAGGTCGAATCGCTCACCGTCACCGCCCACGAGCGCTACCGCGACCTGCACGACGGCACGGTCGCGGACTACATCCCCGTCCTCGCCGAGGCCGACCCCGGCCTGTTCGGTCTCGCCGTGAGCGAGGTCAGCGGTGCGGTTCACAGGGTCGGCGACAGCGCCCACACCTTCACAGTCCAGTCGGTGTCCAAGGCATTCGTCTACGCCCTCGTCTGCCGCGAGTACGGGCACGAGGTGGTCAAGGACCGGGTGGGCGTCAACAACACCGGCCTGCCCTTCAACTCGGTGATGGCGATCGAACTGAACGACGGCCACCCCATGAACCCGATGGTCAACGCGGGCGCGATCGCCACCACCGCGTTGATGCCGGCGCCACCCCGGCCGAGAAGTGGGAGCTGATCCGGACCGGCCTGTCCGCGTTCGCGGGCCGTCAGCTGACCATGGACGGCACGGTGTACGCCTCGGAGATGGGCAGCAATCACCGGAACAAGGCGATCGCGCGACTCCTGGAGAGCTACGGCCGGCTCGACGCCGACCCGCTGGAGATCGTCGACGTCTACACCCGGCAGTGCGCCCTCCTGGTGACGGCGGAGGATCTGGCGGTCATGGGCGCGACCCTCGCCGACGGCGGCGCGAACCCGGTGACCGGCGAGCAGGTGGTCTCCCCCGAGGTCTGCCGCGACACGCTGGCGATGCTCGCCGCGAGCGGCATGTACGAGAGATCCGGGGAGTGGCTGTTCGAGATCGGCATCCCCGCCAAGTCCGGGGTGGCCGGCGGGATCGTCGCGATCGCCCCTGGCAAGGGCGCGATCGGCGCGTTCTCGCCCCGCCTGAACTCGGCCGGGAACAGCGTGCGCGGCCAGCGGGCGATCGCCTACCTCTCGCGAGCCCTCGGGCTCAACCTCTTCGCCTCCGATGCGGACGCGCGGATCGGCGGGACCGTCGCAGCGGAAAGGACACGTTCATGACCACCACGACGCCCATGCACCACGAGCAGGAGGAACGCCGGTCCTGGCTCCCGATGGTCGGGCTCTTCCTCGGCCAGATCGTCATGTCGTTCAACGTCTCCGCGCTACCGATCTCGATCGGCGGGATGGTCTCCGATTTCGGGGTCCCTCCCACGGTCGCCGGGTCGACGATCGTCATCTACGGCCTGGTGGTGGCAGCCCTGGTGATGACCGGGGCCAAACTCGGTCAACGCCTCGGGTGGGTGCGGATCTTCCGTATCGTCGTCGTCGTCTTCGCCTGTTCCTCCCTCATGATGATCTTCTCCCCCTCGGTGGGCTGGGCGATCGCGGGGCAGGCCCTCGCCGGCGCCGCGGCGGCGATCATCGTCCCCGCGCTGGTGGCGCTGATCGCCGAGAACTACAGCGGTGACCAGCAGGCCACCGCGATCGGCTCGCTGGGGTCTGCCCGCGCGCTGGCCGGCGTGAGCGCGTTCCTCATCGGCGGCACCCTCGGCACCCTCGTGGGCTGGCGGCCCGTCTTCTGGATCGTGTTCGCGATCGCGGTCGCCGTGTTCGCGCTGAGCTTCACGCTGCGGTCCGACCGCGGCGACTCGTCGATCACGATCGACGTGGTGGCCGCGTTCCTCATCGGCATCGCGATCATGGTCCTCACCCTGGGGTTCAACAACCTCAACGCGTGGGGCGCGTTCTTCGCCGGGCCCGGCGCGCCGTTCGACCTCGGGGGGATCTCGCCCGCCCCGATGCTCATCGTGGTGGGCATCATCCTGGGCCAGGCGTTCTTCCTGTGGACGAGGCGCCGCATCCGCGAGGGCAAGGTCCCGCTGGTCGACCTGTCGGTTCTCGGTTCGGGGCGCGAACGTGCGGCCGTGTACGCGATGTTCATCGTGGTGGCGCTCGAGGCGGCCCTGAACTTCACCGTGCCCCTCTACATCCAGGTGGTGCAGGGACGCACCCCGTTCGAGACGTCGCTGGCGATGATGCCCTTCAACATCACCGTGTTCATCACCGCGACGCTGATCGTGCGCTTCTACAAGCGGTTCAGCCCGCGCACGATCGGGGTCGCCGCGTTCACGCTGGCCACCGCCGCGCTGGTGTGGCTGTCGTTCGTGGTGAACAACAACTGGGAGACGCTGCCCACGATCATCGGGCTGGTGGCGTTCGGTATCGGCCAGGGCGCGCTCGTGACGCTCGTGTTCAACGTCCTCGTCACCTCCGCCCCGGCCGAGCTCGCCGGCGACGTGGGCTCGATCCGCGGCAGCACCCAGAACCTCGCCTCCGCGGTCGGCACGGCCGTGGTCGGCGCGCTACTCGTGGCGCTGCTCAGCGTCGGCATCGGCAGGGCCGTGGTCGAGCACCCGGCGCTGCCGCCTGAGCTCATCGCGCAGGTGGACCTGGACAGCGTGAACTTCGTGTCCAACGACGACCTCGACGAGGTGCTGGCCCGGACCGACGCCACCGCCGAGCAGATCGACTACGCGGTGCAGCTCAACGAGGAGGAGCGCCTGCGGGCCCTCAAGATGGGGCTGCTGATCCTCGCCGGGATCAGCGCGCTGGCGATCCTGCCGGCGTCGCGGCTGCCGCGCTATCGGCCGCACGAGATCGCCGCCGGTTAGTGCGGTTCCCCGGCTGACCGGCCGGCCCCGGCCTGCAGGGTCGGTCGGCCGGTCGGGCGGCGGCCGGGCCCTTCAGCGGGATTCGTCCAGCCGCGCCACCCGGCGGACGCCCGCCGTCTGGCGGTACGAGGACTCGACCAGCTCGGCCACCTCATCCCAGTCCACGTCGCCTGCGTCCAGCGGCAGGGCCAGCCACCCGGCCGGGCCGTAATAGGCGGGCACGTGGAACCTCTCGTCCTGGTCCAGCGCCAGACGCTCGGCCGGATCCGGAAGGACGAGCAGGGCCCGATCGAGCAACGGATCGGCGTGGTCGCCCTTGACCTTGCCGCCGTAGACCGCGAACACCTTGGTCGTGAACCAGACCACCCGGCCGTGGGAGATCTTCTCCGCGGCGTCCGGGAACTCCATGCAGATGCCCCGCAGCCGGGCGAGCAGCGGATCGTCGGCGTCGAACATGATCGGGTGTGCCACGCGGATAAGAATACGACCGGGGCCGGGCCGGACTGCGCGACTTGCGCGAACCGAATTTCGCCGAGTGGTCTGACCCGCTCACATTCTCCCAGGACAGGCCCTGGCGCCAGCAAGATTTGCGACCACGCGACAACAGCGCGAGCGGCAGACCCGGCCCGGCCGGCACCCCGCGGCCCGGCAGCGCGGGCGGCACACCCGGCCGGCTTTCTGCGGCGCGCGCCCCGCGCGACCTACCCCGCGGGCAGATCAGAGATGGACGTCGTTGTAGGCGCGCTCGTCCTCGATCGGCTCGAGGTGGCTGGCGATGTGGGAGTTCGGCAGGGCCGCGTGGATCTCCTGCTCGACCGTCTCCACCAGGTCGTGCCCGCGATCGACGCTCCAGTCCCCCGGCACCAGGGCGTGGAACTCGACGAAGCGCCACTTGCCTGACTCACGGGTGCGCAACTCGTGGAAGTCGACGCGCCCCGGCTCGCGATGGCGATCCAGCACTTCCTCGATCGCCCGGTTGTCCTCTTCCGGGAGGGTTGCGTCCATCAGCCCCATCCCGGATTCCTTGACCAGCTTGTAGCCGATGAACAGGATGTTCAGCCCCACTCCTATCGCCACCAACGGGTCGAGGATCTCCCACCCGGTGAGCCACGCGAGCGTCAGGCCCACCACCACGCCGACGGAGGTGATCACGTCGGTGATGAGGTGCTTGCCGTCCGCCTTGAGGGTCGGCGAGCGGTGTGTGGTGCCGGCTCGCACGAGAGCCGCCCCGACGATCCCGTTGATCACCGCGGCGACCACCGAGATCGCCAGGCCGACGCCCATGGATTCCAGCGGTGCCGGATTGATGATGCGCTCGACACTCACCACGAGGATGAACGCGGCGGCTATGAAGATCATCGCGCCCTCGACGCCCGCCGAGAAGTACTCGGCCTTGGAGTGTCCGTACTGGTGGTCGTCGTCGGCCGGTCGCTCGGCGACGGTCACCGCCCCGACCGCGATGAGGGCGGCGACCAGGTTGACCACCGACTCCGCGGCATCGGAGAGCAGGCCCACCGAACCGGTGACATACCAGGCCGCCATCTTGAGCACGATGGTGACGATCGCCGTGGCCACCGAGAGCCACGCGAACTTCTTGAGTATCGACACGCGGACGAGCCTAGTCCGACCACCAGCGGTCCCGCTCCGGCGCTCGTCCGCCCCGATCCGACCCTCGGGACCGCCCTCCCGGGCAGCGTGATGCCGGTAGTCTCGTGACATGCACGTAGGACTGATCTGGCTCGGGGCAGCAGTGCTGCTCGCCGCCGGAGAAGCGGCGGGTGGCGAACTGTTTCTGCTCATGCTGGCCGCCGGGGCGCTCGGGGGTGCGGGCGCGGCGTTCCTCGGCGTGCCGATCTGGGGGCAGGCTCTGGCGTTCGCCCTCGTCTCCGTCATCATGCTCGTCGCCGTGCGCCCGGTCGTCCGACGTCGTCTCCTCGCGGCACTGCCGGAGCACGACACCAACACCGCAGCGCTGACCGGGCGGGACGGAACCGTCGTCGAGGCCATCGACTCCTCGAGCGGGCTGATCGAGATTTCCGGGGACACCTGGACGGCGCGGCCGCTCATCGAGGGCGAGACGTTCGCCGCGGGCGAGAAGATCCTCGTGCATGAGATCGAGGGCGCCACGGCCATCGTCGTGCGCGGCTTCTAGGACCGTCGCGGACTCCGCATCGGTCTGACCAATAAACCCGACACGCACGACACAACCAGAGGAATGCCATGGGTGGATTGATCTTCCTTGCCGTCATCGTCATATTAATCGCCTCGGTGGTGGTGAGCTCGGTCAAGCTCATCCCCCAGGCGGAGGCCGCCGTCATCGAGCGGCTCGGTCGCTACCAACGAACCGCCAGCGGTCAGCTGACGCTGATCATCCCGTTCATCGACAGGGTGCGTGCCAAGGTCGACCTGCGCGAGCGGGTCGTCACCTTCCCGCCGCAGTCGATGATCACCGAGGACAACCTCACGCTGAGCATCGACACGGTCGTCTATTTCCAGGTCACCGACCCCAAGTCGGCGGTCTACGAGATCAACAACTACATCATCGCTGTGGAGCAGCTCGCCACCACGACACTGCGTAACGTCGTCGGCGGTCTGACGCTCGAGCAGACGCTCACCAGCCGCGACATGATCAACAAGCAGCTGCGTGGCGTGCTCGACTCCGAGACGGGTCGCTGGGGACTGCGTGTGGCCCGCGTCGAGCTGCGGTCGATCGATCCGCCTCCCTCCATCCAGGACTCGATGGAGAAGCAGATGCGCGCCGACCGCGAGAAGCGCGCCACCATCCTCACCGCCGAGGGCCAGCGCGAGGCTGCGATCACCACGGCGCAGGGCGCCAAGCAGGCCGCGATCCTCGACGCCGAGGGCAACAAGCAGGCGGCCATCCTCTCGGCCGAGGCCGATCGCCAGTCCCGCATGCTGCGCGCGCAGGGTGAGCGTGCGGCGCGCTACCTCGTCGCCGAGGGCCAGGCCGCGGCGATCGCCCGCGTCAATGCGGCGGTCAAGGCGTCCAAGCCGACGCCGGAGATGCTGGCCTACCAGTACGTGCAGAATCTGCCGGAGATGGCCAAGGGCGACGCCGCCACCATGTGGATGATCCCGTCGCAATTCGGCGACTCGCTGGAGAATTTCGTCAAGGCCGTCGCGAAGAAGGACGACGACGGGGTGTTCCGCTACGAACCCTCCGAGGTCGACACGGATGCGGATCTGCCGTCCGCGCCGGACGCGTGGTTCGACACCTCCACCGATCCCGAGATCGCGCGGTCCGTCGCCATGGCGGAGGCCGCGGCGAAGGGCACCACCTCGGTAACCGAAGAAGAGACCCGCGCGAGCAAGCCCAGGCCCGGCGTCTTCGACATGGTTCCCGAATCCGAGGGTGGGGCCGCGCCCGACCCCTCTACATCTGGCCAGGCTGCACCCGGACAGGCCGGCACAGCCGCAATCGACGGGCCGCAGGCCCCACAGCCTGGGACTTCGCCCAGCAGCTACAGTGCCTACCCGGTCGAGGGCGAGCAGTCCCGCTGACCATCTGCGTCGACCAGCTCCACGGTGACGCCTCACGGCCCACCCACAGGTCGTAACATGAAAGAGTGACACGTAACACTCGCCGCGGCGCCGACCGTCCTGCCGACGCAGCGCCTGACAGCACAGCGTCCGGTGATGCATCCTCCGACAGCCCTTCTGCGGAGGATGCGGACGGCGGCGCCGCTGTCGTTCATGACGCGGAGGACATCCGCATCATCGAGGTGGCGTGTTCGGTCCTCGCCGAGCGCGGGATCAAGGCGTCGAGCACGGACGTCATCGCACGAGCGGCCGGCGTGACCCGGGTGACCCTCTACCGGCGACTTGGGACGCGCGACCAGATGCTCCGCGCCATCTACGCGCACGAGGCACAGCGGTTGATGATGTCCGTCAACGCCCGGTTCACGTCGTTCGAGTCGCTGGAATGGGACCCGGTGCGGCACGTCGAGGATCTGCTCGTGGGCACGGTGTTCGACATCCGCGAGAGCGAGTTAGTCCGCCGGCTCATCGAGGTGGACAAGATCGAGACCATGGCCGTGCTGGCCGGGCAGTCCGACTCGGTGCTCGCCGCGATCACCGAGATCGTCGGGGAGTTCGTCCGCAACACGTGGGACGCCGACGTCCACACCCGCGCGATGACCGACACGGAGGTCGAGGACCTGTCGCGCGAGGTCGGCAGCGCCGTCGGCCGGTTCCTCCACTCGCTGGTGGTGATGCCCGACGGCCCGCCGCTCGTGCAGTCCGAGGACGAAATCCGTGGCCTCGCGCGGCGCGTGCTCGTCCCGATGATCTTGCAGCGCTGAGCGTCCGACAACAGCGCCGGGGAACCCTGCTCGTCACGCCAAGCGCCGCTACAGCGCGGTGGGCAGGCTCTCCGCACCGAGTTCGTGTTCCAGCGCCTCACGCAGTCGCGGGTAGCGGAAGTGATGATCGAGCTCGGTCAGCGCGTGAGGCAGGACCCGCTGATCCGCCAACGCGAGTTCGTCAGCGCCTCGGCTGCCGAGAAGCAGCCCGGGTGCCCACCCCGGCACCGGGACCACCGTCGGGCGATGCAGCACAGCGCCGAGTTCCCGCGTGAAGTCCTCGTTGGTGACCGGCTCCGGCGCGGTTCCGTTGACGACACCGGCGAGCGCCGGGTCGACGATCGCCCGCAGGTAGATGTCTGTGAGGTCGTCGAGCGAAATCCACGACATCCACTGCCGCCCGGAGCCGAGGCGACCGCCCAGGCCGGTGCGGGTGATCGCCGCCAGCGGCGACAGCATCCCGCCGGCCGCCGAGAGCACGAGCCCGGTTCGCACGTTCACCACGCGCGCACCGGCCTGCCGGGCGGGTTCGCAGGCGCGCTCCCAGTCCGCGACGATCGCGGCGAGCGACCCGGTCCCATTGGCCGCCGATTCGGACAGTGGTTCCCCGCCGCGGTCGGCGCCGTAGAAGCCGACGGCCGACGCACACACCATCGCGGTGGCGCCGTCGCGCTCGGCCACGAGTTCCGCAAGCCGGCGGGTGGGGTCGATCCGGCTGTCGCGAACCTTCCGCAGATGGCTGCCGGTGAAACGACCGGCGATCGACGCGCCGGCCAGGTGGACCAAGACGTCGACGCCGTCGAGCAGATCAGGCACAGGAGCGGCCGGGTCCCAGACGCGCTCGGACCGGAGAGCGCGGGCGGGGTCGACGGCGTTGTCGTCGTCGTGGTTCCCGGCGCCGTCTCTACCGGCGTCGTCTCTACCGGCGTCGTCTCTACCGGCGTTGAGACCACCGCCCGGGCGGGTCAGCCGGATGACCCGGTGCCCCGCGACGCCGAGGAGCGCGGTTACCGCCGTGCCGATAAGGCCTGACGCTCCCGTCACCGCGACGGTCAGGGGCTTCGTCGCCGGCGCCGCTGCCGAGCCGAACTGCGCGATCGTCTCCAGGTCGGCGGCCATCTGGCGGTACCGGTAGGCGAACACACGCGTCAGCATCGGCTCGGGGACGCGAGCCTCGACGCGATCGCCGAGCATTGTGGCGCCGGACGGGCCGGCGGTCACCGTGTGCACGTGCACCCAGCCGGTCGCCGTGGCGTAGGGCTCTGACACGCAGCGGTCGACGAAGCGCTCACCGTCGACGAAACCCTGGGGATCGTGCCGCGCGACCCACCGGGGGCCGAACCGTGCGGCCAGCGGTCCCGGCAGCGCGGTTCGGGGTTCGAGTACGGCCTCGCCGTCGCGCAGCGATCCCGCCTCGTGCACCGGGCGCAAGGACATGAACGGTGGGGACAGCCGCCGCAGCGCGCCCGGCGCGGCGAGGTAGCGCCACGCCTCGGCCGGGGGCACGGGAACCGTGCAGCTGACGTCGATGCTCATCGCTTACTCCCTCATGCGTGAGCGTCCTGAAGCTCGCGCGAATCGTGTGGGTTGTGCGGGCCGTGCCCGGCGAGGGTAGTCCGGCGCGGGTCGCCCGGCCACCAGACCTTGTCACCGACCAGGGTGAACAGTGCCGGGACGACGAGCGTGCGAACGACGAAGGTGTCGAGCAGCACGCCGAGCGCCACGATCACGCCGACCTGGGTGAGCACGATCAGCGGCAGCACGCCGAGCACCACGAACACCGAGGCCAGCACGATGCCGGCGGAGGTGATGACGCCGCCGGTCAGCGCGACGGCACGAACCATGGCCTCGCGGGTGGCGTGGGTGGCCGCCTCCTCCCGGGCGCGGATCGTCAGGAAGATCGAATAGTCCACGCCCAGCGCCACCAGGAACAGGAAGCTGTACAGCGGCACCGAGACGTCCAGTCCGGGGAAGCCCAGGATCTGGGTGGTGACGAAGGTGCCGAGCCCGAGCGCGGCGACCGACGACAACACCGTCGCCGCCATCACCAGCAACGGGGCGATCAGGGACCGCAGCACGAGCATCAGGACGACGAAGACCACCAGCAGGATGAGCGGCGCGATCAGCGTGAAGTCGCGGACGTTGCCCTCGGAGGTGTCGACCGCCTTGGCGACCGAACCACCGACGAGCGCCTCGGAGCCGGGGACCGTGTCAACGGCGTCGCGTAGGCCGAGCACACTCTCCTCCGAGCGTTCGGTGGCCGGAGCGGCGTCCAAGACGACGTTCACCCGGCTCCAGCCGGTGCCGGATTCTCCCGACGGGGTAGCGGAGACCACGCCCGTGACGTCCTGGACGGCCTCGAGGACCTGCCCCTCGGTTCCCGTACGGGTGACGATCGTGACGGGGTCGGTGACGCCGGCCGGGTAGTGCTCGGCCGCCGTCTCCAGACCTGCGGCTGATTCGGACGCGGTGCGGAACTGCTCGGTCTGACTCAGTCCCACGCGCGTGCCGAGGAGCCCGCACGCCAGCACGACCAGGAGCAACACGCACGACACCAGAACGGTGACGGGCCTCCGGACCACACGCGAGGCGATCCGGCCCCAGATCCCGGGCGGGACCTCGTCGTCGAAGCCGGCGGGGGTCGTCGACGTGTGCAGTTCGTGTTTGCCGTGCTGCTCATGCTCGCCCCGCGTCGCGGAGCCCACCGCGGAGCCCGTGGGGGCGGGAGTGGCGGGGCGCGGGATGAACGGCCAGAACAGACCCCGGCCGCACACGGCGAGCGCGGCGGGCAGTGCGATCAGCGCGAAGATCACGGCGATGATCAGCCCGACTGCCGCGGAGATACCGAGCGAGCGGTAGTTGGGCAGGGTCGCCAGCAGCAGGGTGAGCAGAGCCAGGACGACGGTGATGTTGCTGGCCAGGATCGCGGGCACGGCACCGCGGTAGGCGGCGCGCAGGGCGCCGCGCCTGTCCTCGTTCTTGCGCAGTTCCTCGCGGTAGCGGGAGACGAGGAGCAGCGCGTAGTTTGTGCCGGCGCCGAAGACGAGGACGGAGACGATGCCCGACGTCGAGCCGTCGACGGTGACGCCCACGGCCTCCCCGAGCGCGGCGACGACGAGCGAGGCGACCCGGTCGGCGACTCCGATGATGAACAGCGGGACCAGCCACAGCACCGGGGAGCGGTAGGTGATGATGAGCAGCACCGCCACGACCAGCGCGGTGGCGGCCAACAGCCGGAAATCGGCGCCCTCGAACGCTGCGGCGGTATCGGCGGCGAAGGCCGGGCCACCGGTGAGCTGGGCACTCACGCCGTCGTCGAGACCGTCCGAGACGGCGGCGCGCATGTCGGCGACGAGCTCGTTCCCCTCGCCGCCCGACAGGATCTCGGAGTCGACCGGCACGAGCATCAGGGCGGCCGCACCGTCCTCGGACGGGATGGGCCCCTGCGCCGGGACGCCCACGACCCCGGACATCCGCTCGCCCGCGCCGACCGCGGCGGCGATGCCCTGCGGCCCCAGCTCGCCGCCGTCGGTCCGGCTCACGACCAGGACCGCCGGAACCGAGCCGGAGTCGGGGAACTCCGACTGGATCTGCGCCACGAGGGCGGACTCGGCGTCGTCGGGCAGCGTGTTGGGCGCCTCGGACGCGGACCCGGACGACGCGAACGCGAACACCGCACCGGCGGCCACCAGCATGACCAGCAGCATCACCCAGGCGGTCACCCGGCCGGTGAGGACACCGACCCAGCCGCTGTCGCGGGCAGCGCCGTGCGCGTCGGACCCCGTGAAAGCCGGGTCTGCCGGAGGTGCGTCCGGTGACGATTGATCCGCTGTCATCAGTTCCCTTGTCCGCGCATGAAGTGGGGCGCTCTTATACGCCTATGCGTTGTATTCGGAGAGGAACGCCGAAAGGATGGCATTGACCTCGTCCGGGCGCTCCATACTGGGCGAATGCCCCGCCCCGGGGATCTCGTGGAAGCTCGTGTCGGCGATGAGTTCCTCGAGCCGCCGCGACTTGGACGGCGGCGTCGCGGCATCCTCGGCGCCGACCATGATGAGGGTCGGCGCGATGATCCGGACGGCCTCGTCCTCACACGGGTCCCGGTCCGCCACGGACTCGATCGCCTTGGCCAGACCCGCACGGTCCGTCCGATCGAGCGCCGCCAGCCAGTCTTCCACCCACGGGGCGTCGATGTTTCCCGGGGCCAACATGATGGGCGCGACCCGAGCACGCAGCGGCCGGACCCCGGTGAGCCGGTACACCTTCGACAGCGTCTTGTACTTACTGCGATTGGCGGGCTCCTCGGCTGTGGCGGCGGTGTCCATGAGGGTCAGGGTGTGGACCGACTCCGGCTGCCGGGCCGCCAGGCGCATCCCCACGAAACCGCCCATCGACAGGCCCACGAAGTTCACCACGGGGATCTGCAGGTGGCGCAGCAACTCGGCCACGTCCACGGCGAGCGTGTCCATGTCGTACCCGCCCCGCGCCCGCGGCGAGTTGCCCTGGCCCCGGAAATCGATGGTCACGCAGCGGTAGTCCGCCCGGAGGTGTTCGATCTGGCGGTGGAACATCCAGCCCGAGAACAACAGTCCGTGGGCGAATAACACCACCGGGGCGTCCTCGCGGCCCTCGGGTACGCCGGTGTCGGTGTAGGCGATCGTGGTGTGGCCGCGGTGGAACGTGGGCATCGGGACTCCTCGTCAGAGCTGTCACAGCCGCTGTCGCGGCCGCCTGGGCCCACGATACGGTGACGCGGGCCACCGCATCGGCGACCGCGCGGCTCAGCCGCGCGCAACCCAGCGGCTCGCCGTCCCGCTCACCGCAGGGTGACGAGCCTGCGCGGGTCCTCGGGGCCGGCGGCGCGCTCGAGGTGCTGGTGCTCGTTGACCGAGATGCAGTTCATGCCCTCGCGGCCCACCACGACACGCGCGATACCCGTGTTGACGGTGACGCGCTGCAGCCGGGTCCACAGCCCCACCACGCCTTCGCTGTCCGCCAGCAGACCGGCGGCCGCCAACGAGATCGTGCCCGCCGACGACACCACGACCGTTGTCTTCCCCGTTCCCGAGCGCTCCGCGGCAGCGGCGAGCGAGGCGGTCGTGGTGCTCGTGTACTGCGCGAACGCCTCGAGCCCAGCCCAGTGGCCGAGCGCCGCGTCGAGCTGGCGCTGGAAGGCCTGCTTGGCCTCCGCGGACGAGCCGGCGGTGTCGAGGGTGCCGTGCTCGGCCGACAGTCCAGCCACCCGCGCGGCCTCGAGGACCTCGTCGGCGTCGTACTCGGCCCAGCCCTCGTCGACCTCGACCGGGCAGTCCCAGTCCGCGTGCTCGCGCAGCGCCGCCAGGATGCCCTCGGCGGTCTCGCGTTGCCGACGCAGTCCGCCGTGGATGATCACGTCCGGCCGGAGTCCCCGGGCGGCCATGTCCTCGCCGGCCAGGCGCGCCTGCAGATGCCCGGTCTCCGACAGCCGGTCATAGTCGCCGGAACCGAAGGAGGCCTGACCGTGGCGGACGAGATGAATGGCACCCATCAGCGATTCTCCCTTCCGTCGTGGCCGGTGATCGCGCCGAGGATCCCGCCCACCCTGGTGCGCACGTCGTGCACGCCGCCCGCGACCAGCGGGATCGCGACCCGCGGCACGGCCAGCAGCTCGGGCAGCACGTCGCGCACCCCGATCCGGCCCGGCGTGAGATCACCGTGCCCGGTACGGATGATGCGCAGGCAGCGCTGCTCGAGCAGGCCCACGGCCGGACGGAACGCCCGGAACGCGGGGTTGGTGGTCTGCCGGTGGAAGTAGCGGTGGTTGATCTGCTGCGCGATCACCGCGAGCCGGAACAGGCCGAACACCTCGTAGAACCGCCACTGCTCCTCGGTGATCGTGATCCCCGCGAGCCGCGCGTACCGGTCCACCACCTGCTGGCGGGTGAGCATGCCCGCGGCGTTGGTGGGCTGACGGCGGAAGGCCTTGAACACCGGGCCGTCGTCGTCCTGCACCCAGTAGGCCAGGGCGCCGCCCAGGTCCATGAGCGGATCGCCCACGGTGGCCATCTCCCAGTCCAGGACGCCCACGACGGTCGTCACGTCGTCGGGGTCCAGCACCAGGTTGTCGAACCGGAAGTCGTTGTGGATCAGGCAGTGTCCCGAATCCTCGGGCTGGTTGGCCTCGAGCCACTTCATCACCGGCGCGAAATCGGGCACGTCGGCGGTGCGCGCCCGCCGGTAGCGGGCGGACCAGCCCTCGACCTGCCGCCGCACGTAGCCCTCGCCGCGGTCGAGCTCCTCGAGCCCGGCCGCCGCGATGTCCACCGAATGCAGGTCGACGAGCGCGTCCACCGCCGCCTCGGACAGCCGACGGGTGGTGACGCGGTCCATCCGCAGCTCACGCGGCAGATCCTTGCGCAGGATCGTGCCCGCCATCCGCTCCATCACGTAGAACTCGGAGCCGATGACCGCCATGTCGTCGCAGTACCCGACCATGCGCGGCACCAGCGGGTACACCGGCCGCAGCCCCGACTGCACCTGGTGCTCACGGCGCATGTCGTGCGCGCCCCGGGCCTTGGTGCCGATCGGCGGGCGACGCAGGACCAGGTCGGCGCCCGGGTATCGCAGCAGGTAGGTCAGGTTCGAGGCGCCCCCGGTGTATTGACGCACCTCCGGCAGGACCGGATGGTCGTCGTCGCCCAGATCCACGCCGGCCAGCACCGACGGGTCATCGGGGGTGATCGACCGTAACCACGCGGCCACGGCCTCGACGTCGAACGAATCCTCCCCGCGCACCTCCCCCGTACCGGGGACGCGCCGGCGTAGCGCCGGGTCGTGGTCGCGTGAGGTCTGGCGGTCGCGTGCGCTCATCGGCTCTCCTCGGCGGTGGTGCGCGCCGCGGCGGCGTCGCGGTAGGGGGCGAGCAGGGCACGGGCGACGACGCCGAGGTGGACCTCGTCCGGGCCGTCCGCCAGCCGCAGCGCCCGCGCCGTGGCGTACGCGCCGGCCAGCGGGAAATCGTCGCTCATCCCGGCGCCGCCGTGGAGCTGCATCGCCATGTCGATGACCTGCTGCGCCATGCGCGGGACGGCGGCCTTGATAGCGCTGACCTCGACCGCGGCCTGCCCCTCGGTGTCGAGCTTCCAGGCGGCGTGGTGGACGAGCAGCCGCGCCTGGTCGATCGCGATGCGCGCCTCGGCCAGTCGCTCGCGGTTGCCGCCGAGGTTGACGATCGGCTTGCCGAACGCCACCCGCTCCGACGCCCGGCGGCAGGCCAGGTCCAGCGCGAGCTCGGCCAGGCCGATGAGCCGCATGCAGTGGTGGACGCGACCCGGGCCGAGGCGGCCCTGCGCGATCTCGGCGGCACGGCCCGGGCCGGCGATGATGTTGCTGACCGGCAGCCGCACACCATCCAGGCGCACCTCGCCGTGGCCCAGCGGCTCGTCGAACATCCCCTGCGCCGTGAGCATCCGCTCCACGCTCACGCCGGGGGCGTCCATGGGCACCAGGACCATGGAATGCCGCAGGTAGCGGTGGGCGTCGGGATCGGTGACGCCCATGAAGATCCCGACCCGACAGTCCGGGTGGCCGACGCCGGTGGACCACCACTTGTGGCCGTCGAGGACCACCTCGTCACCGGAGATCCGTGCGGTCGCGGCCATGGTCGAGGCGTCGGAGGACGCGACCTCGGGCTCGGTCATGAGGAACGCGCTGCGGATCTCGCCCGCCAGCAGCGGGTCCAGCCAGCGGTCCTTCTGCTCGGCCGAGCCGTACTTGAGCAGGACCTCCATGTTCCCGGTGTCAGGGGCGTTGCAGTTGAACACCAGCGGCGCCAGGAACGAGCGGCCCATCTCCTCCGCGACCGGGGCGTAGTCGCTGTTCGTCAGGCCGGCGCCGCCGCGGGTGCCGTAGCGCTCGGCGTAGGGGCCCTCGTGGCCGGCGGGCAGGAAGAGGTTCCACAGTCCCTCCGCCCGGGCCGCCGCCTGCAGCTCCGTGACGCGCGGGTCGACCGCCCACGAGTCCTCCCCCGCCAGACGACGACGAGCGATGTCCGCGTGGATCTGTGACTCGACCGGCGCGATCCGAGTAGCGATGAACTCCCGGACCGCCGCGGTGAGGTCAGCGGCGCGGGAGGACGGGGAGAAATCCATGACTGCATCGTGGCACACCGAGGTGAACGGGTTCTCCCGCTCTCGGCCGGGTCTCCCCCGCTCTGGCAGGATCGCGGAGGTGACCGACAACTCGCGTACGGCGTTCGCGGACCGGATCGACCCGGTTCGCGCCTGGTCGACGCGCCGGACCTACCGGGCCGCCGATTTCCGCCCGGACGAGCTCGTGGCGGCCAAGGCGGGGCGCCGTGTCTCGGTCGTGCTGCCGGCCCGGAACGAGGAGACGACGGTCGGACTGATCGTCGAGGCGCTGCGCACCGAACTGGTGATCGGGGTGCCGTTGATCGACGAGCTCGTCGTCGTCGACTCCCATTCCACCGACTCGACCGCGGCGGTGGCCGTCGGCGCCGGGGCCCGCGTGGTGGCGCAGGGCGAGATCCTCCCCGCCCTCGGCGACGTGCCCGGCAAGGGCGAGGCGTTGTGGAAATCGTTGGCCGCCACCGACGGTGACATCGTCGTGTTCCTCGACTCCGATCTGCGCGAGTTCGACACCGACTTCGCCGTGGGACTGCTCGGGCCGTTGCTGACCGAGCCGGGCGTGGTGTTCTGCAAGGGCGCCTTCGACCGGCCCCTCGACGACGGCCGCACCGTCCTGCCCGCCGGCGGGGGCCGCGTCACCGAGCTCGTCGCGCGGCCGCTGCTGGCCACCCACTGGCCCGCGCTGACCGGGTTCATCCAGCCGCTCGGCGGCGAGTACGCGGGCACCCGCGCGGCGCTGGAGTCGATCCCGTTCGCCGGCGCGTACGGGGTGGACATCGGGATCCTCATCGACCTGTACGAGGAGTACGGGCTCGACGCGCTCGCCCAGGTCGACCTCGGGCGGCGCGTGCACCGCAACTCCCCCGACTCAGCGCTGTCCGTGATGGCGATGCACCAGCACCTGGCCGTGCTCGAGCGGCTGCGGCGGCACGGGCGCGTGGCCTGGGGCGGCGGTGGTGTTGGCCTGGGTAGCGGTGTTGGCGTGGGTGGCGGTGTTGGCGACGACGACGAGCCCGGCGACACCCTCATCCTCCACCGGCGCGATGCCGAGACCGGCGAGTTCGTCTCCGAGTCGATCCGGGTGGCGCCCGGCGAGCGGCCACCCATGCGCGAGGTGCGGGCGCGCTGAGCCGGGGGCCCGGCATGCCTCGCGCCCGCGACGTTCGCGCCCTGTCGCCTGGCTCGCCCCGGGGACGTGCGCGCCCGGAATGACGCCATCCGGGTGCGCAACCGGGCGACACAGTGACATTCAGGGCGCGTAGTTCCCGAGAGGCCGCGAGGCGCCGGTGAGCATCGGCAGGATCGGCACCACCCGCGGGAAGGGGCGCGTCTGCAAGGCCGCGACGTCGAAGCCTGCTTCCGCGAGCAGTGCCTCGGTGTCCTGATTCGGCCGACAGCCCCCGCCGACGTGGCCCCACACCGGCGCGATGCGGTCGGCGAACCGGCCCAGCCGGCCGGGCGCGCGCACGTGCTCGAGCAGGCGGATCTCACCGCCGGGCCGATCCTCCGCGCCGGGGCGATCCTGGGCGCCGGGGCGCCCCTGGGCGCCGGGGCGATCTTGCGTGCCGCGCCGGAGGGCCCGCCGGGCCTCGGCGAGCGCGGCCGGCACGTCCGGGACCGTGCACAGGACCAGCCCGAAGACCACGGCGTCGGCCTCGCCGTCCGCGAGCGGGAGCGCCTCGGCCACCGCGTCCACGACCTCGATGGACATCCTCGCGCCCTCGCCCGCCACGCGGGCCGCGCGTCGCCGGGCGTGCGTGCGCAGGTGCGGGTCGGGCTCGACCGCCACGACACGGGTCACCTCCGGCGGGTAGTGCTCGAAGGTCACACCGCTGCCGGCGCCCACCTCCACCACCGTGCCGCTCAGCCCCGCGACCAGGCGCCGACGAGCCCTGACCAGCCCGAACCGCTCCAGCATCGGGCTCGCCACGACCCAGCCGCGGGCGAAGAACGACGCATCGTCGCGGACTGCGTTCTCGGTCATGATCACCTCCGGCTCGGCACCCACGATCTCACGTCGATGGGCACTGGCGGATACCCTTGCGGGTATCACCGAAACCAGAGTGAGCGCCGCGCCGTGCCCGGCAGCGCCCTGTGGAGGAGACTGGAACCCCACGGCGACACCGAGCACCTCCACCGGCGACACCGAACACCCCGGTGGCTCGCCGGCCCGGACCCGCCGCCGGCCCCGACCCCACACCGAAAGGACGCCCACGTGGACGCAGCCGAATGGAACGCCCGCTACCTCGCGCAGCCCGACGCCTGGGGCACCACCCCGGCCGCCCGTATCGTCGCCGAGGTCACGGCCGCCGAGGACGCGGGCTTGACTGTCGGCACCGCGATCGACCTGGCCTGCGGCGACGGTCGGCACGCCCGCTGGCTCGCCGCGCACGGCTGGCGGGTCGAGGCCGTGGACTTCTCCGAGGTCGCGATCGAGCAGGCCCGGGCCAAGGACTCCGACGAGGGGCGCAGCGGCAGCGTGGACTGGGTGGTCGGCGACGCCACCGCGTGGGAGCCGACCGAGAAGGTCGACCTCGTGGTGATCGGCTTCCTCCACCTCGGAATGGACGACCTCGTGGGCGTGCTACGCGCCGCCGGCGGCTGGCTGCGGCCCGGCGGACACCTCGTCTACCTCGGCCACGCCGCCGAGAACCTGCGCCGCGGCGTGGGCGGGCCACAGGATCCGACCGTGCTGCCCGGTATCACCGAGCTCGCCCGCGGCGCCGAGGCGCTCGAGGTGGTCTCGCTCCGCCACGACCTGCGGCCCGCCGGCAAGGCCACCGCCGTGGACGTGCTGCTCCACGCCCGAAGCTGGGTCGAGAGATGACCCGTCCGCGGGCCGCCGAGGGCAGCGGTGCCGCTGGATTCACCGCTGGGGCCACCCCTGCCCTCTCCGAGCCCGACCCGGCGGCCGATCCGGCGCAGAAACGGATTCTGACGGTCCTCGTCCTGGGCCAGCTCCTCGCCGGGGCCGGTCTCGCTGCAGGCGTCACCGTGGGCGCGCTGCTGGCCGAGGACCTGCTCGGCGGACCGGGACTGTCCGGGCTGCCGTCGGCGCTGTTCACCGGCGGGTCCGCCCTCGCGGCGATCCTGGTCGGCCGGCTGTCCCAGGCCCGCGGTCGGCGGCCCGGCCTGGCGACCGGCTTCGCGTTCGGTGCCCTCGGGGCGATCGGGATCGTCGTGGCAGCCGCGCTCGGGTCCCTGCCCCTGCTGTTCCTCGCCTTTGTCGTCTACGGCTCCGGCACCGCCACCAACCTGCAGGCCCGCTACGCCGGCGCCGACCTGGCCACGCCCGCCAGCCGCGGCCGGTCCCTGTCCTACGTGCTGCTCGGGACCACCTTCGGAGCCGTCGCCGGCCCTAACCTCGTCGGACCCATGGGCTCGGTCGCCGACTCGCTCGGTCTGCCCACGTTGGCCGGCCCGTTCCTGCTCGCCGCGGCAGCGTACGGCGGCGCCGCGATCGTGATCTCCCTGCTCCTGCGCCCGGACCCGCTGATCGAAGCGCGACGCCGGGCGGCCGTGGCCGGAGTCGAGAGGGGCCCCGGACGAGTTGCTGTCCCCGGGCTCGACGACGCCGCCGGGCCCCACGACCCCGCCGGGCCCGACGCGAACGCGCCCCGTGCCCCCGGCGCCGCGGCCCCCGGCCCGGTGAGTGGTGACGCGGTGGAGGCGTTGTCGTCGTCCTCTTCTTCGACTTCGACCTCGCCTTCTACTTCGTCCTCCTACCCCAATCCCGCCGATCTCGCCGAGCGGCCACGTGTGTGGAACGCCGACGTGATCACCGGCGTTGTGGTGATGGCGCTGACGCAATTCGTGATGGTCGGGCTGATGACCATGACGCCGGTGCACATGCGCGCGCACGACCACGCCGTGACCGTGGTGGGGCTGATCATCTCGCTGCACGTCGCCGCGATGTTCCTGCCCGCGCCGCTGTCCGGGTGGCTGGTCGACAAGTACGGCACGCGGACGGTGGCCGTGGCGGCGGGCGTGGTGTTGTTGTCGTCCGGGGTGATCGCCGCGCTCGCGCCACCGCAGTCGACGGCGTTGGTCGCGCTCGCGCTGATCTTGCTGGGCGTCGGCTGGAGCCTCGGGCTGGTGGCCGGCACCACCGTGCTCACCACGTCCGTGCCGCTCGACGTCCGCGCGACGGTGCAGGGTCAGGCCGACGTGGCCGTCGCCTTGTCCGGCGCGGCGGGCGGGCTGTTGTCCGGGCTGGTGTTCGCGTGGATCGATTTCCGTGGGCTCGGGTTCGCGCTCGCGGCGCTGTCGCTCATCGTGGTGGCGGCGGTGCGGGGACGCCGGCGCTGAACGCGGTGGGCCTGGTCGCGCAGTGGGCGCGGTCGGCGCCGAGGGATGCGCTCGTCGCGTGGTCGGCGCGGTCGCGCGCTGAGGGGCGCGCTCGTCGCGTGATCGCAATGCAGCTCTGGCGCGGACGCGTCCTGGGAAAACGTGAGCGGGTCTGACCACGCGGCGAAACCGGAGCCGGTGACGGCCGCGCGTCAGGCGACCGTTTCCGTCTCCTGCGCTCGGGGGGCTCGCGGGAGACTGCCGGCAGCCGCCCGCTCGGCCAGGTCGACGCGCCACCACACCACGAAGCCCCAGATGACGAACGCCGCGTACACCAGGTAGAGCACCGCCGACGGGTAGTAGCCGGCCTTGAGCAGCAGCGGCACGCCCACGATGTCGACCGCGATCCACAGCAGCCAGAACTCGGTCCAGCCGCGCGCCATGCCGTACGTGGCCAGGACGGAGCCGGTGAAGATCCAGGCGTCGGCCCACGGGCCCCACGAGCCGAGCTCGGCGAAGACCCAGCCGAAGACAAGGGTGCCGACGAGCATGCCCACGACGAGGCCAGCACGCTGGCGACCCGTCGCCCAATGGGGCCGGACGGCCGGGACGCCCTCCGCGCTGCCGCCCGGGCCCGCGGCTGCTGAGGCGTTCCGCAGCTTCTCGCTCGACCAGCGCCACCAGCCGTAGACGCCCACCGCCAGGAACATGACCTGGCGGCCCGCCTGCCCGTAGAGATCCACGTCCTGCGGGGTGTGGAAGACGCCGCCGAGGAAGACGGTGAGCAGGGTCAGGTTGCCGACGATTCCGACCGGCCACGCCCAGACCACGCGGCGCATACCGCCGATCGCGGCGGCCAGGCCGAAGAGATTACCGATGATCTCGCGCCACAGGATCGGGACTCCGCCGATCAACAACTGCGCGTCGAGGAATGAGACGAGAAGGCTCATCGTGTGCCCCTTTCACGGGCTCAACACAGACGGCCCAGGGCTTATGCCGCGTCACCCCTCTCACCACGGCCGAGTGGGCCGGGCTCGCGCAGGTGGCGCGATGTTCTCTTCCATCCGGACTATGACCGTCGGCCCCGGGATCCAACCGGGTCTGCTGACCCCCGCCGAAGCGGGGCGCTCGCGGGCTCGCCTCCGGTCGTGGGACCGGTGACATCACCGCCGGTGGGGAATCTCACCCCGCCCTGAGAACGTGTTCTCATCTCTACCCCTGCACGCGCGCCGCCGCAACCCGGGCGGCGGCGCTGGCCGCAACGGGCTCATCGAAAAGAGCGTTTCGGGCGATTTCACTCGGGTGGTCTCAGGGAGCTAGTGCAACACCCTGGCTGGATCGGGGTATGTGGT